>CAYQBU010000202.1:0-6564 GCA_964415785.1 uncultured Bradymonadales bacterium | reverse complement strand
ACGACATCGACGAATCGACGGTCGACCACTCCCAGATCGAACTCAGCGGCCACTTCTACGACCAGATCACGGTGGACCCCGAGGGCGACTTATTGCTGCTCTCCTACTCCGGCCAGCAAGACGCTGTCGCCCAACCGCTCAACGAACTCGGCGTCGTCGACTTCCGCGACTCGGAGCCCGAATTTCGCACCGCCACACTGGGCGGGATCCGCGTTCAAGACCCAGAATTCCTGCCCTCATTTGAGTTTGAAGAGGGTCAAAAAGAACGCCTCGCCACCGTCACCGCCACCAACCGGATCGCCATCGTCGACTTGAATGCCGAAGGCGACCAGATCCCGGATCGCCGCATCCCACTGAGCACCTCCGAGGCCGACGAAATCATCCCTCACAGCGTGGTCTTTCAGCCCCCGCAACGGAGCGGCGAGGACGGCAGTGGCTCCACCCACGCCAGCCTCTTCATTCTCGACGATAGCAGCGACGACATCACCCAGGTGATCATCGAGCCCTCTCTCTCCAGCGACGGCCACCGATTCGACCCCTGGGTCAACCAACTGGCCGCCGGAAACCAACCCCAGGCACTGGAGGTCGTGGAGCTCGACGGCCTCGGTCAACGCCTCGTCGTTCTCGACGGCTCTTCTGCCCAATTCACGATGGTCGACGTCGCCTCCGGAGAGTCGGCGACCTTTGACCTGTCCATGTCTCAAACCGACGCCGAGATGATTGCCTACGAGCGAATCGACGAAGATGGCTCCAAACCGCGAGTCCTCGTCTATTCGCAAAATAGTCCCCTGGTGGAGATCATCCGCCCTGAGGTCATCGCCGTCGGTGGCGATAACCCCTCGCTCGGCGAATCGGTCCGCCAGATCCGCCTGGAGGCCAACCCCTCCGAGATTTTGGTCGACGATGACACCAACCGCGCCATCGTCCTTCATGCCGGGGGCAACGACGGGTTCTCGCTGATCAACCTGGACCAAAAGCGCGACTTCGCCTGGCTGGGCACCAACTTCTCCGAAGTCGTCTTCGATGACCGCACGGGCACCGCCTTTGGACTCTTCCGAAATAGCCCCCATATCGCTCAACTCGACCCCCTCGCCGAAACCACTCGGACCTTCAGCATCCCCGACACGCCGGAGCGCCTCTTTGTCGCCCCGGGCGGAGATACGGTGTTGATCCAACATTCGGACCGAAGCGGCCGATTTACCGCCATCCCCGAAGCCGCCTTTGCCCAACCCCAGGGCGGCCTCTTCGACGACGCCATGCTCTTCGAGCAGGTCTTTATGCGGGACCTGCTTCAGCGCCCGGCCACCGACGACCAGTGAACGATAGGAGTAATGCAATGAAGAAGACGACCCATAAAAGCAAATGGATATTCGCCCTGCTCGTCACCGCCGCGATGATGAGTTCCACCACCGCCACGGCCGATGAATTATACCTCGAGCTCCACGGCAACTCCTCGGCCGTCGATGGCACCCAGCAGAGGCTGGCCAATAATTCCACCGTCAGCGGTCCCGGCTTCTACCTCGGCATCGAGCCCGATTGGCTAGCCGGCGGACGATTAATGCTCGGCTATGATGGCGACGGCTTTGAAGACACCCGTCATTTCGATAACGATCTCTTCTCCACCTGGAGCCGCGACCGAGCCATGGCCAAGGCCGACTTCGGCTATGACCTCGTCGAGGACCAGCTGCGGCCCTTGATTCGCACCGGCGTCGGCTACTCCTACCAACGGCTCGAGTTGACGGACACCGACAACACGACCTACCGGGGAAGCGACCACGGCGTCAGCGCCATGGTCGCCGGCGGCCTGGAGACGCGCATCGCCCTGGGCGGCGATGAGGACAGTCCGGGCCGTTTCTCCCTGGGCGCCAACCTCTTGCTCGGCTACTCTTGGAATAGCCGCGCTAACTTCGACGAAATGGAGTCCACCGAAACCCAGGAAGACGACTCCTGGCAACGCAGCAGCTACGACGCCGGCTCCATGCGCACCGCCGGCTTCGCCTACAGCGCCGGCGTCACGCTCAGGTATCGCTTCGGAAATTAAGTCGGATGAATCATGACACGTCGGCATCGCCCATACGCCCACTTGACCGTCGCCCTGGTGGTCACCAGCGCCCTCTTGCTCTTCGGATCATCCGCCGGCGCAACGGACGGCCCCCTTTTATGCCACGGCGGCGGCCTCTTTTGTGACACTCCTCGTGATTCGGCCATCGAGATCGAGGAGCCCCTGGACATCGACGAAGACGATGAGATCTTGCCCCACGCCAGGCCCCTCTTCGATACTTCTGCAGATGCTTCAGCGGATGAAGCCGACAACGACGACGATAGGGACGACCAGACTGACGACGACCGAGACGATGCCGCCAGTGCCGACACCACCCGCTGCGGCCACGGCGAGCGCTGTCCCCAACCATCGGCACAGCCCCTTCGCGTCTATTTTGGGGAACTCCGGCCGATCGATGGTGCCGATCCACCGGAGCGAAATCATCTCCGTCGAGCCGTCTCTCTGCTCCAAGCAACCGTCAATGAATGCATCGATCCAACGGCGGATCACCTGGACCTTTCAGAAGGGCTCACCGTCCCCCTTCGCTTCCACACCCAACGCGATGACGACGGCAACTCTCACACCGAAGTCACCATCGAAGGCGCCGGTGGCGACGCCAACGCACTGCCTATCGCTGACGCCACCGCCCGATGCATCGATCGCACCGTGGAATCCCGCAATATCCGACTGCCACCGCTGGACCGCGACGCCGACTCCCGCACCTTTGGCGTCGACATGATCGTAGCCCAGTAGGACGATCGAGGTGTCCTACCTGGTTCTCAACTCCCCAACCCTCCAAAACTGGCCTTTCTCAACGCCTTGCCCTATAGTCGGAGGCGGTCGGCCATTTTCCGCTCTCCTCGCTCCACGACGTATCCATGATACGCTCCACAAATTTCTTTATCGCCGCCGCCGCTACGCTGGCTCTCGCCAGCTCCGGCTGCTCGCTTCTTTTGAACCTCGACCAGTGCGAGTCCGACTCCGACTGCGCTGAATTCGAGGAATGTGGCTCCGAAAACCTCTGCCAGGAGGTTGCCCGAGAGCATATCAGCAGCCACATCGTGGAGGATACGACCTGGACCAGCGATCGCACCTATGTGCTCAATGACATGGTGATGGTGATCCCACCGGCCACCTTGACCATCGAGCCCGGCACCCAGATCCGCGGGATGCCCGAGGCCGGCCTCGTCTCTCGCGCCGGCGCACGAATCGAAGCCGAAGGCACCCGCGATGAACCCATCGTATTCACGAGCGACCAGCCCGTCGGACAACGTCTGGCCGGCGACTGGGCGGGCCTCGCCCTCGTGGGGCGAGCCCCCACCAACCGCGACAACTTCCGCCTGCGCGTCGACTCCGTGGAGCATGGAAAACCGGAGGTCGGCGGCAGCCAGACCGAATGGAATTGCGGCACCCTGCGCTACGTCCGCGTCGAATTCGGGGGCTCCGAAGTCGACGTTGAAGTCGACGGCGAGATGCGGCGCGACAAAGCCCTCAACGGCATCACCCTCGCTGGCTGCGGAAGCGACACCACTGTGGAATACGTCCAGAGCCACCTTAGCGATGACGACGGCATCGTCGCCTTCGGCGGCAACGTCGACATTCGAAACGCCGTGGCCTCCCGCGCCCAAAACGATGGCTTCGGTTTCGACACCGGCTGGCACGGCACCGCCCAATACCTGGCCGTCCTCCAGGACTTCGGCGGCGAGGACGCCATCGAAACCCAGAACCTCTTTGAGGACCACGACGCCGACGACCCGATGTCCGGCGGCCAGATCTACAACTTCACCCTCCTCAGCAACAAACCGGAGACAGACTGGCAGGTCGGCCTCTACTTTAAGCGCGGCGGCCGCGGCCTCTTATCTCACGGCATCGTCCAGGGCCACCCCACAGCGGGGCTCTACGTCGAGGGTGCCGCCGCCGTGGAGGCCATGAATGAAGGCGACCTCGTCGTCCAAAATACCATCTTCAACGACATCGGCGACGACGGCGACGCCTATTTCGACCTCGTCGACAACGAGGTCTACACCGACCCCGACGACCGGGAGCGGGAACTGCAAAATCACGGCGCCTACCCGGACTACGACTTGTTCGACGGCTACGAGCACTTCCAGTCCGAGGAGTTCAACAATCTCTTCGGCGTCGACCCCGACTTCCAGGGCGACCCCACCGACTTGAGCAACCCCAGCTGGGTCCCCGATCGCACCCACACCACGGGCGGCGGCCTCGAGGCGCCTCCCGAGGAGTTGGGCTTTGACCCCACCGGGGTCTACCGCGGCGCCTTCCGCCCCGACGCCACGCCCTGGACGGAGGGCTGGACGGATTATCCGCGGCACTGATGGCTGATGGGTTGGCAAGATCGGTGGGTTTATGTCGGCCAGGTCTTCTTCGGCATCGGGTCACCCAACCCTCGCCTATTAGAGGGTTTTAAATACGATTTGCGGGTAGCCTTTCTGTTCCATTTTTGGCGTGCGACGTCAGGATATGACGTCGATCCGGCCACCTCAATTACGGCCCTGGAAGACGCACACCTCAATGGTCCTTTCCACCTCCCCTGAAATTATCTTTTGTATCCCTAAATAGGCAATGATTGAGGCTCCCCGATGGACGGTGGCCGCGTCTGAACTATCACTCCCATCGCAGCACCGGCGGTCCCTTCAGCCTCGCGATGCCCAAAATTATGACACTCGGCGAGCCCCCCAACCATCGATGACTTCGATGGTTAGTTTATATCCACCAGACAACCCGCGGCCGCCCCGCTTCGCACCTCGCCATCCACACAGGTCACATCCTGGAGGACGGCGCCGTCAAACATTGCGCCGTCGACCGTGGCGCCCTCAAAATCGCTGTGACTGATAAGGGTCTGACTGAAATTTGCCCCCTGAAGGTCAGCCTCTCGAAAGCTCATCCCCGAGATCGCCCCATTGGCGACCCGCATTCCCTGCAGGTCGGCACCTTCCAAGTCCAGGGCAGTCCAATAATTGCGCCAGGTCAACGCCAGAGCGAGATCGACGTCTTCACCAAAGGCATCGGCATCGATCACCGGTGCCGTGGGACCGTCGTCGACAATACCTGCGCGACGAACGAAGTAACCAAAGGTTTTCTCCAAAGGTTGGAGCATCCCCGGATAGAGGTCGATCCAATCCCCATCGGAAAACGCAACAAATGACGACGACGGAAGCTTCAGTCGATCATCCTCAAAATGGGCATCCAGCGCTTCAAAATCATGATCGACGTACAGGGGAAAATCGTCAGGCAAATCCAACCCCGCCAACCACCGATTCGACCGCGGCGTGCACGGACAATTCGTCATATGCTGATAGATGACGAAGCGCTCCCCCGACTCCAATAGCTCACCCAGCGACGCCTCATCGAGCTCCGGCCATCGCTCCAGATCGGATTCCGCATCCACTATCTCCCCACCCACCTGAAGGTGCGCCACACCAATCTGCGCCATAAACCCCAACCCATCCGATGCATCGAACACACCGTCCACGCCGGGACCAGCCTCGGGAAACGGTATAAATAGGGCTTCCAAATCATCCAGCGGCTCACCTTCGCCCACAAAATGAAAGCCCACTGCCCCTGGCTTCTCGACAAGCTCCTTCATAGAGAGCGCGCCCTCCCCAAACTCCACATTCATCCAATTCATCTCTCCATGCCCCTCCAATACCTCCCGGACCTCCTCACCGGAGAGCTCATGAACCTCCACCTCTTCAAAAGGCCCCGCGGACCACTCCATCTGCTGCGGCCACGTCTCTACAAACGAGGACAGGTCTCCATATACCAACTCCTCCTCCAGCGACGCCTCCGATTCCCCTTCCCCCGCCGCATCTACCGTCTCCGACCCATCGTCGATGGTGTCTGACGATGTCGTGCTGCAGGCAGACACAAGACCTGCCAACATAAAGAGAGCCGTCACCAAAATGGCGCCAGAGCGACAAATAATTTTTCTTTGGCCATCCAAAATTCCAGTCATCCCAACCTCTATTTTAGAAATCTATGAACATGGTAATATGCGGGGCCCTATGGTTTTAGACCGGAACCGACGTGTCGTACAGGTGGTAATGACGGTTCTCGGCGATCATCTTATACGTCGTCGCCCGGCGACGCCTCTCTGTCTTATTTAAGCCTTGTGACGCCTGGGTTTTGTCGGCATCGGGTCATCCAACCACTGCCTATTTAAGGGTCGGAACTACAATTTGCGGGTAGCCTCTCTGTTCCATTTTTGGCGTGCGACGCCTGGGTTTTGTCGGCATCGGGTTGCGCAGCCACTGCCTATTTAAGAGTCCGAACTACGATTTTCGGGGAGGCAATTTGTTCCATTTTAGGCGTGCGACGCCGGGCCTTCGTCGGCATCGGGTCACCCAACCACTGCCTATTAGAGGGTTTTAAATACGATTTGCGGGTAGCCTTTCTGTTCCGTTTAAGGCGTGCGCCGCCCATTAAAACGCCCACACCGTGGGCTCCGCCATCTCCACCTCTTCGGTGACGCCGTCGACGCTGACCTGGTGGGGTGTATGCTC
>CAYQBU010000201.1:0-6610 GCA_964415785.1 uncultured Bradymonadales bacterium | reverse complement strand
TCGCGGGTTCGAATCCCGTCTCCCGCTCATTAAAAAACCCTCGTGGATTCGAGGGTTTTTTTTATGGGTAAGAAAAATTGCACAGGTAGTAGTGCTTCCGGCGGACAGCAGGGGGCGTCCAGCGCGGGTTCAGAATCGTCCAGAGGGTAAGATGAGGGGCTCTATGCCCGATGTGATGTCCGTGGAAGCAGGGGCATCCTGGGCGGGAATTGAGATAAAAAAAGGCCCCCGACCGGTGACGGTCGAGGGCCAGTGGGGCGAAGGAGAGGGGGTTATTCCTCGAAGTCCTCTTCTTCCAGATCTCCCTCTTCGAACTCGAGGTCGTCGAGGTCGATGGTCTGCTCCATGTCGGCCGTATCGTCCATGATGCCCAGGTCGTCTTGGACGCGCTGGCGGACCAGTGCGGCGGCGCGGCTATTTCGCTCATAGAGGCGAATATCGCCGGCGTCCATGGCGTCGCTGTAGAGGTCGGCGATATAATGGACCTGCTGGAGACTGGGCTGCTGGAAGAAGTTTTGCCAGGGGCCGAGAAGCTCGCTGACTTTGGCGGAGCGGGCCTCGAGGCGAAGCTCAAGGCGTTCGGAACTGCTGAGTTCGCCGGGTTCTTCACGGTCGTGGAGTCGAATGACGGCCACGGCGTCGTCGAGTTCAACCACGCGGTCAATAAGAGGGGAGTCCTCGGAGAGCTGGAAGGCCTCGATGGCAAGTTCGCGGTATTGACCGATGCCCGGGATATCATCCCAGTCGCGCCCAAAATCACCCATGTCGAATTGGGCAAAGCCCTCGGGGGCCGATTCGCCCTCGAGGTTGAAGAAGCCCGTGGTGTCGGAGCTCAGAGAAGCCCAGGTGGCGGCGTCGTCTTCGCGTTCATCGTCGAGAGCCTCTTCCTCGAGGGCGTCGAGGGCTTCATCGATGGTCAAGCCCTCGCGGAGTTTCTCCAGGAGTTCGGCGGCCAATTCGCCGCCGCGCTCACCGATGATGTCCTGGCGAAGCAGGTGCTCGGCGATCTCGTTCTGGACCTCCTCGATGTCGGCGACCGTCTCTTCCTGGCGGTCCTCGACGCGGACGATGATGAAGGCGTGGTCGGTTTCCACATCGCGGACATCACCGACGTCGGCATCGCTAATGGCGTCGGCAATGGACTGGTCGATATTGTCGAGGGTGGTCCAATCCATGAGGCCGCCCTCGTCGCGGTAGAAGTCCTCGGAGAGTTCGCGGGCGACATCGCCGAAGTCCTCACCGTCGTTGACCCGCTCAAGGGCCTCCTCGAAGGCCTGCTGGGCGTCGTCCTCGTCGTCGGCTTTAAAGAGTCGAATGGTGCGAAGCTGGACCTCTTCCTCTTCGGCATACTGGTCGCGGTTGTCGGCGAAGTACTGATCGACGCGACTCATATTGTCGCCGTCGGCGAGGAAGTTCTCGATGGTCTCGTCATCAATGGAGAGCGCATTGGCGAGGGTATCCTCGTCGAAGCTCAAAAACTCCAGGTCTACCCGGGTATTTCGAAGCTCGTGGAGCTCGTCGATTTCCTGAGAGGTGGTGTGGGCCTGCATATCGAGGAGGACCAGGTATTTACGAGCCAAGAGCTCGCGGCGCTTGAAGTCCTCGTAGCGATTGATGGGCACGTTGAGTCCGAATTGGACGTAGCGCTCATAGAAAGGCCCGTCGAATTGGCCGGTGCGACCGTAGGAGACGAGAAATTCGATATTGCGAAAGGGATCGGTGATGAATTCGGTAAATTCATCGTCGCTGACGCGAAGGCCCGCCGCTTCTGCTTTTTGGGACAGAAGGTAGGTAGCGATCACGATCTCCAGGGCCTCAGCCTGTTGGTTGAAAAACTCATCGTCGGGTTGTGAGCTGCGCCGCTGACCGCCGAAATAGCGATTGAGGATAGCGTTGACGTCTTCGGTGTAGATGTGATCGCCGTTGACGCTGGCCATGCGGGCTCGAGAGCCGTCGCCGGCCTGGCACCCATCAGCAGGAACGCCGAAGAAGACGGCGAAAAAGACGATGAGCACACCGATGAGAATATAGGAGAGACCGCTTTGTGCGCCGCGGCGTAGTTGTTCGATCATAATAGGGTTGCTCCTGCGTCGTGGCCGACGCATTAACGTCGGTGAACTATCGAAACGCCAAGGCTTCGAGGAATCAAACTGAATCGATGCCCGAAGAATTCCACCGGGCAGATAAAGGCGGGGGATGTTAACGAGTGGGCCCTGCATTGACAAGTGGGACCATAGAGGTCGCGCCCAACGGGGTAAAGGCAGGGAACAGACTGAAGCCCAACGGCGTTAGAGAGTCGGGGGAGGATCGGCAATTGCTTTGCGTCCTGACCTCAGGCATGGATAATCGGGGTGGAGGACACGTTGGTACCAACCTCACTTCAGAAGCGGCGGGGTAGTGCGCCAATGAAGAGATCAAGTGGAGCGCATGGCGGCGGCGTCATGAAAGGCATAGGGTTCAGAGTACATGTTCAATAAGCTACTCGGCATATTCAGCGACGATCTGGCCATTGATCTGGGCACGGCCAATACCCTGGTATACGCCAAGGGCAAGGGAATAGTGTGCTGCGAGCCGTCGGTGGTGGCGGTACAAAAAGATGCGCGCGGGGGGAGCAAAAAGGTCAAGGCCGTGGGACGGGTAGCCAAGGAAATGTTGGGACGTACGCCGGGGAGCATCGTGGCGATTCGGCCGATGAAGGATGGCGTGATCGCCGATTTTGAGATCACGGAGGCCATGCTTCGCTATTTTATCGGACGCGCCCACAACCGTCGAAAGCTCTACGCGCCGCGAATCATCATCTGCGTGCCCTATGGGATCACAGAGGTCGAAAAGCGAGCGGTACGCGAGTCGGCGCATCAGGCGGGAGCCCGGGACGTCTATCTTATCGAAGAGCCGATGGCGGCGGCCATCGGAGCGGGCATGCCAATCGCGGAACCGTCGGGCAATATGATCGTCGATGTCGGGGGAGGCACCACGGAGGTGGCGGTGATCAGTTTGTCGGGCATCGTCTACTCCCAGTCGGCGCGAGTGGGCGGGGACAAGCTGGATGAGGCGATCGTTCAGCATATGAAGCGCAAATATAATTTGTTGGTCGGTGAGCGAACGGCGGAGATGATCAAGTGCACCATCGGGACGGCCTATCCCACCGATGAAGTGATGACGATGGACGTCAAGGGACGGGATCTGGTGGCGGGCCTGCCCAAGACACTGGAGGTTAACTCCGACGAGATCCGGGATGCACTCCAAGAGCCGATCAACGCGATTGTGGAGGCCGTTCGTATTGCTCTGGAGCGGACGCCGCCGGAATTGTCGGCCGATATCGTCGATAAGGGCATCGTGTTGGCAGGAGGAGGGGCGCTGCTCAAGAATCTCGATATTCTATTGCGCGAGGAGACGGGGCTGCCCGTGTTGATCGCCGATGACCCGATGTCGTCGGTGGTGCTGGGAAGTGGGCAGACCCTGGACGAGATGGAGTTGCTGGAAGAAGTGGCGGAGCAGTCCTATTGATGGCGTTGGGGCGAAGGCCCCGGTTGAAGACGGTGTACTATGGACAGTTGGTATGACGTTCACCGAAAGAAGTTGGCGACGGTGTTTTTAGTGCTCGTGCCCCTGGTATTGGTGGTGACATCGGCGGGGGCGGACGTGGGTCAAGAGAGCAGTACTCCTGGCAGTTGGATGGGAGCGACATTGGGAAGTGCCCAATCGGTAGTCTACACAGGGGTGACGGCGACGACGGGATGGTTTTCGGGGTGGGGAAATACCTCGGCGTTGGAGACAGAAAACGCGGCCCTGCGCCAGGAAAATGCCCGACTCCGAGAGGAAAAAACGCGGTTGATCGGGGTGCTTCAGGAGAACGCCAGGCTCCGCGAGATGGTGGGGTTTCAGAGTCGACATCCCCAGTTGGATGTCAGCCCGGCGCGGGTCATTGGAAGAGATTTAAGCCCTTATTTTCGGGTGTTGAAGATACGCATCGACAGCGAGGAGGAGATCAGGCCGCGAATGCCCGTGGTGGCCTCCGATGGGGTGGTAGGCCAGGTCCATCGGGTGGATGGAGGGATCGCTGATGTGGTTCTGGTCTCTGACCCAAGGAGTCATATTGACGCCATCACGCAGCGCAATCGAACCCTGGGGGTCGTCCAGGGGTTGGGCCACCAGGCGGACTACCTCGCCGAGGCGGCGTATATCACGGAGGGCGACGAAGTGGAGGTGGGCGATGAAATGGTGACCAGTGGGATGGGTGGCGTCTTTCCCCAGGACCTTCGGATCGGTCGAGTGGTGGCCGTGGAGGAGGGCATTGATGGGATGTTTCAGGAGGTGATCCTGAGTCCCAGTGTCGATGTGTCGCGCCTTCAAGAGGTCTTTATTGTCACCGAGAAACACTGAGGAATTATGCCTGCACCTCTGTTATACGTGGTGGCTCTGGCGATCATGGTCATCGAAGGGGGCCTGTTGATGGCGTTGGGCGTAGAGGCGCTGGCGCTGCACACGCCGATTGCGCTGACCATTGTCCTGGGCCTGGATCGAAAATTCGTACCGGCGGCGGTGATTCTGGCCCTGTTGATCCCGCCCATCGAGTGGCTGGTGGTGGGCATTCCCGGAGTCTACGGTCTTGGGTTGGTGGCGTTGTTTTTCCTGTTGCGAGCGATTCGAAGTAATTTGCAGCAGGAGTGGGGCGTGTCGCGAGCCCTGGTGGCCGGGATTGGGGGAGCGGTCCACACGGTGGTGATGATGGTGGTTTTGGCGGCCATGGGGCTTGCCGGAGAGCCGGTGATGAGCGCCGTGAGTTGGGCGTTGGTGTGGACGCCGGTAGTGGTGGCGGTGGTCACGGTGGTGGTGGGCCGGGTGATCAACCGCCTCGATCACTGGATGGATCCTCGCGATAGCGCGGCGAGGGTGTCATACTAGGGGGGTATCAAGAGAAGGCCTGGTCCCAGCGAGTACAGCGAGAATCATGGCAGTTAAACGAGCATATTCACCGGGGAGGTTATCGGCAGACCGGCAGCGCTATCTGGTGTTGTTGGGGATTTCGGTATTGGTGTTCGCACTGCTGGGGATGCGCCTGTGGACGCTGCAGATCATCGAGGGGGATACCTATCATCGGGCCAGTACGCAGAACCTGTTGCGCCACAATGAAGTGCAGGCCCCTCGAGGGTCAATTCTGGACCGCCATGGGGTGGCCCTTGCCGAGAATCGGCCCACTTATGACGTGTATATTCGGCCAGCCGTGTTCATGGCCCACGCCGACGAGGAGATCGAGGCGAGGCTTCAAGAATATCTGGGGTTGAGCGAAGCGCGAATGGAGCGGGTTTGGGAGCGGGTAGAGGCTCGCCGCGGTGAGGTGAGGGTGGCCCGCCATATCACCCGGTCGACGGTGGCGAGGCTCAAAGAAGATCAGATGCGGCTTCCGGGCGTGGAGGTGCGGCCGAGTCTGCAGCGCTATTACCCACTTCACCACGTCGGTGCGCACACGGTGGGCTACGTCACCGAAATTGGACCGCGGCGACTAAGAGAGCTGCACGACTACGGTTATCGAGCCGGTGATCAGGTGGGACGAATGGGGTTGGAGGCGGCCTTTGACGGGGTGTTGCACGGCTCGCCAGGCGTGGAGAGGCGGGTGGTCGATGCCCGTGGCAATGCCGTCCACGAGGCGGAAGCGGAAGTGTTGATGGGCGAGTTTCGAAATATCTCGCCCATTCCGGGGCGCGATTTGCAGACGACGCTGGATGCCGATCTGATGGCGATCATCGATGAAGCGATCTCGGACTACGCTGCGGGAGCGGTGGTGGCCGTCGACCCCCGAGACGGAAGCGTGTTGGCGAGCTATAGCAAGCCCCATTTTAACGCCAATGCCTGGTCGGGTCGCCTGTCGTCGATGGAGCAGATGCGAAGCGACAACGATCCCTTTAATCCGATGATGGACAAGACGGTCAGTGGGTTTTTCCCGGGCTCCATCTACAAGGTCGTGGGCGCCCTGGCAGCATTGGAAGAGGGGCTGGTGGAGCCACATGACGAGATCCACTGCCCGGGTCATCATACCTTTGGTGGAATCACCTTTCGGTGTTGGAATCGAGCGGGCCATGGAGATATGGATGCCTACTCGGCGATCGCCGAATCCTGTAACGTCTATTATTGGGAGTTGGCGGAGGAATTAGGGATGGACAAGCTGGCGGAGTATGCCCACCGCTTTGGCTTTGGAGAGCGCACGGGGGCGATGCTGGCGCACGAACATCCGGGGAGGGTACCGACACGCCAATGGCACGACGAGCGCTCGCCGGAGGGCTACCAGCGAGGTTTTGACCTCAATACAATCATCGGTCACGGCGACAATATGACGACGCCGATGCAGGTGGCGATGGCTTACGCAGCCATCGCCAATGGAGGCGATATCTTTTATCCCCGCCTCGTCGATCAGGTGCTCAATGCGCAGGGGGAGCCCCTATTTGAATACGATCCACAGATTCGGCGCCGTCTGGACGCTCGACCCCAGGACCTGGAGGTGTTGCGCGAGAGTTTGAGGCAGACCGTTCACGGACCTCGAGGTACGGCCCGGCGCAGCGCTATCGACGATATCGAGGCGGCGGGAAAGACGGGCACCGCACAGGTGGCGACC
>CAYQBU010000200.1:0-6732 GCA_964415785.1 uncultured Bradymonadales bacterium | reverse complement strand
GATTAGGGGATCAGGATGTGCCGATCTCTCGCCGTTGGAGGTCGTTGACATTTCAATCATATAACGTCCACGAAACCGGGGGAACGTCAATATTGGCTATAGAACGAGTCCCCCCGACGACACCGATTCAACAGCATCGCCGGGGGAAATTCGACTCACGAGTCCCTCAACCCTCACAGCTTGGTTGACCAGCGGCCTCGAAGATCTGCCCCCGCAGCTCTTCCAACGTACCGCTATTGTCGATGGTTATATCGAAGTCCCGGTTGGCCAGCTCGCTGGCCTGGCGCTCCGTGCTGTCGTCGGCCAACTCGCCGGGGGCGCCGGCATCGGGTCGACGGATATACCACATCTGGGCCCCGGCCGCGCGTAACTGCTCGAACTCAAGGTGGGTGCGCACATCGGTGCACACCACTGGCTCCCCCTCGCCGATCAGCTCACGGGCACTGTGCAATAGCTCGCGAAGCCAGATATTGGGATCTATATCTCGACAGAACCGGCCAAACTCCTGGTATATTTTTCGCGGTGATACCCCCAGACCATCGACTAATCGGTTCCGCTCTTCGCCCCACAACTGCTCCCGGGACAAACCAAAGACTCGACCGACATGCTCCTTGATGGGGTCGGCGATGGCAGCCCGGTGATAGCCCAATTCATCCACTAAGAACTGGGCCGCCGTATCCTTTCCGGAGCCAGAGACTCCAGCGATGGCGATAAATCGCGCTTTCCCGGCATCCTGTGAGGGCGGGATGCTCTCCCAGTCATAAATCCCGCCTCGGGCCTCGAAGCGCTCATGATCGAAGGTGATATCACGGAAGGCGGCCTTCGCGCCCTCTTCCAAGATCGGTCGGCTATAGGTGTGGTGGCCGGCGGTATTGTCAAAAAACCTCCCTGCCGGGTCCACCATGGCATAGGTACCGCGCATGGCGTCATTATTCTCGGGAACCACATCGATTCCCACCGCCTCCAGGTGCCGATGCCGTTCGACGTAGACGTCGAAGTCGCTTCGTTCGATGAGCAACTCTTCGACGGAACCGTCGTTTTGACCGTCCACCGGAAGCACCTGAAAGAGCTTCCATCGCTCGGGCGCCAGCGCTTCAACGAAGGCGCTCATGTCCTCGTTATGGTTCAACCTGTGGACCACCGTGTTGAGCTTGATGCGGATCCCATCCTCCCGGGCGAGCTGGGCCCGATGGAGCAGGGTCGATGCCTCCAGGGGCTTTCCACCTTTCTGAGCGCGGCCGGACCGTTGGTTCGTCCCAGTATCGGCGCTGTCGATACTGAAGGCGATCCAGTCTAGATGGCCCCCCAACTCGTCAATCATCTCCGGCGTTAGCTGCGAGCCATTGGTGACAATCATCGTCGTCAGTCCGCCGGCCTTCGCGCGCTGCACCAACATCGGCAGTCCCGGCACCAAGGTGGGCTCTCCGCCGGCGAAGGTGATCTTATCAAATCCGGCACTAACCAACTCATCGACCACTGCGAGCTGCTCGTCGGCGTCGAGCATGCATCGCCCCAGATGCTCCTCGGTGTCCTCGAAGGTCGCGAAGCAAAAATCACATGCGAAATTGCAGTGGGTGTTGATGTGGTAGTTGACCGACGGTGGCATCGACCGCTGCCTTTTACTCTTCTCGTCTAAGGCTTCCATCATTCTCTCCTCTATATGTCGCTGATTCATGAGGGGTCCTGTCCCTTTGCAGAGATTTCTATATGCTCTCATTCCCCGGCCTGGTTGTGTCTGAAGTTCTCGAACTCTCCACCAAGTGCATCGGCCACGGTGAAGCGCAACTCCTGCTCCACGAAATGGTGGGTCCCAAAATCTCGCGATTCCTCTCGCCAGAACGTGGTCACGATCATCCGCTCATCGGGCGACAGAACGACGACCAATTCGGATAACCTGCGGTGCTCCGCATGCGCCCACTCTCTGTGCTCATGTTGGGGGATTCGTACGCAAATATCCTCGTCTCCCACAAGATAGTGCCCGTGTTGGAGCACATAATAGACCTCCCATTCTTCAATCCTGCGCTGGCGCATCCGCCGTTGGGCGTGTTTCGAAAGTCTCGCTTCATCTGCCAAAACCATCGCTATCTCCTTTTTCCATGCGCCGAGCCCACTGCCCGGCGTATGACTAAGGAGTAACCAACAGAGTGTGTTACGCATAATACTCAAATTTGACACATGTGTTATACACAGGGATATTCCAATCTCCGGGGTCACCAATATCTTGAGATTGACAACGGAGCTCTCCCCCCCTGAAGGAGCGAACATGGATCTCACAACCTTACCCGCCAGATTGACCGAGGCTCAGGCCGAGAGCTGGAGCAACTGGATCTTTAAGATTTGCGGCTCGGACAACCTCACTGCCCTCAAGATAGAGCTCGAAGAGACATACGAGGACGTAAAGAGCGTTCGATCGGAGCTCTCGAAATTACTCAATGGACATACCCGCATCGTGGACCGCTGGTTTGGCGACAACCCAAGCGACAAGGGCAAAGCTCTCTGTGATCTGATCGGGGAAACACCCGAATCGATGGTCATGCGGTACACGGCGCTCATTCCCCCACCTCGCGCCACGGGCATCACCGCTGAGCACCTCAAGACGCTCTCGCTGCGAATTCGTATCAAGGGCAAAGAGGAACCCGTCACCTGGGACTGTGGGAAGCTTCGAGAGTTTCTCAGCACCGAATTAGAGAGCTTCGAAAACGATGAATCCCCCCTTCAAGTGCAACTCAATCGTACCGCGGATCACCCCCTTTGGCGCTCGGGGCAGCCATCCTGTGCAATGGCCCTGATCACACGGTGGTTGCGAGACTTCACCGACGCCCGAGCGGGCGTTGATTTGGGCGTGGACGGTGAATCGTCTTATTGGTGCCATCCACGTCCCGACGTCGAGCTAACCCCGGCTCCTATCACCCAAGAGGACATCCATGACTGGATAAGTAATCTCAAATCAACCGCTCTGATCACCAATGAATCTGCCGAAAGGGTGCAATCCTTCGTTAAATTGGTTCCCGATCTCACCCTCGATACACTTTCTCCGGCGCATCTCGTGCGGGTCGTCGAAGACATCCGTGAGAACCGCCTCACCAACCCCGACGCTTGCTCCATCCATGCCCGACGGATCGAATGGGAGCGGAAGGCGCTCCACGACAGGTCCACTCCCTATGCACAGAAGTGGCTTGGACGCACCCGCCATTGCTTCACTCGATGGCTCGATATCGCCGGGGCCCTCCACGGGGACATAAATCGCGGCGAACTACACAGGGTGCTTGATATTCAAAGCGGCGAACCGACAGATGAGTCCACTGTCATGCCACTGCTGGAAGACCTCGCCCTGATTGACAGCGATCAAGATTTTGAGAAATACCGTGCGAAAATCCTGACACATCTACCCAATCCCCTTATCCCCGAGCTGCTTGGATCGGAGCTCATCGAGCGCGTTGAAAGTGATCGATTTCGCCTGACAGAGGAGGCGCGTTCATTTGCCGAATTGGAGGTATCCCGGTGGCTCGAGCCCGACGTCCTGGAATCACTGGACGCCAGCGCCAACCAGCATCTCATCGCCGAAGCCGTGCGACTCGCAACCGCCGAGTCCCTATCGGAGTGGTACTCCATCGGCGTGAGGATTAAGGGAATCGATCAACCGACGGTCATGCTCGCCATCGCGCGAGGCCTCGCCAGGCGAAGCGATCTGGACGAACTCGATGCCTCGAGCGATCTCACCACGCTGTGGGCATCCGCCCTGTGGGCCAGCCTCCACGGGCTCCATCGGACCACGGAAGGCCCATATAGTGGCTTTGAATTTACATTCGCCGTTCAACTGAGTCCCGGTCTACGCCATACACTGCCGCGCTTGGATGGCGACCAGTCCCTCTATGATAGACTCCGCCAATTCGTCTCCCCCTCGATCCTGGAGACCGTCGAAGCATGGTGTCCATCTCTGGAACTCTCTCCTGACGACATCAACGACTTTATTTTCCGTCACGCGCCTTTTCAGGTGCCCATGGGTCGAATGGATATTTCAGACATCAAGGTGATTGAACTTAACTGGGGATATTATTGGAAGGTACATCCCGTCCTTCACCATGCGGAACAAGGCGATCGTGAAGCTCGACTCACCCTTCTCGGAACGCGTGGCCCATCTTTTCCGGAATTGCGGGAGAAGATCCCCCTCATCACGATTCTAGAGTGGCACCTGGATGCCATTAACCGAAATACAGACGATGAGCGAGTGTTTCAAAGAGCACAGCAAGACATCAATATCGCACTGGGACGCTTTTTCGAGGAGCGAGACCCTGACCTTATTCCTCCTCTTCGCATCCTGCTAGGTGATAATAACCTTCGTCCACGAGCTCCTCTGTGGATCAGCAGTCCCATCACAGCGGTCATGAGCGGTCCGGTGGCTATGATCAGCTGGCTACTGAACGAGTATGCCCTTGGTGGGGAAGCAAGGATGCAACCTCCCGTGCCCGAACCACTGGAGTCGGACAAGGCAAAACACATCGATGCCGAGGAGTATCTCTTAACCATGGCTGAGCTTCTCAACGCAAAAGAACCGCTACGCGACCTCATCGCCATCGACCCCGAAGACCTGGATAGTCAATTAAACTACGATCTGTTTTCGGCTTCGCCGGGAAAAAAGCCAGAACAGGGGCACCGTTTCAAGGCACCAAAACTTCACTTTCCTCATCTTCGCCGCTTCGCCCGCATTCGCCACCGCGCCCTTCTCCTCCTGGCAAAGCTCGGCGATCCCACCCTACTGCGGGAATCTCTCGAACGCCCCTGGGAGGTCAAATCTTCATGCATAGCCAACCCAGAATCCTGTTACCGAACGCTGAATAAAACACTGCGCGATGTGCGATCCGAGGCTCCACCGGAGTTACCCAATCCCGCCGATCCGCCGTGGGAAGAATTATTGGAAGCCTTGAGCCCCACATCACTTGAAGAGCCATATTCCAATTTCACCGCCGGATGGCCCCGATGGAATGAATATCCAAACCAGTACGCGTTTCCGTCATACTTACTAGCCATCCGTAGTGCCCCACGGTCAAAGCGGTGGGCGCTCCTCAAGCCATGTCTAACATGGCTTTGGAACAATCGGTGGGATGAAAATATCCTGCATTCAGATATTTTCCAACAAATCTTGGAAGCCTCCACCCCAAAAGATTCTGACTATGTGTGGCACGAGCCCTCTGAGTTCCGTGAAGAGCGCGAGCAATGGGCACTAAAGCATGACGGGCAATATCTTCGCACGTGGTGTGAGAATCACTCAAATATTAACAAACTAGCTAAAGATTTGGAGTGGGCTGACTCCATGTGGCACCATCTGACGGAACCTCAGCAATACACCCTCCTAAAAGATATTGCTGATCTCCCGACAAACGATGAGCCACAAGCCGACCGCTGGTGGAAACGAGCCCGGCGAATGCTCTCAACGGCGGACCTCTTGCGTTTTGCCCATCGTCATGGCTCACCGATCGATGACAGACGAGACATCGCGCGACGCTGGGTCAATGAAGCGGACGAGAGCGACCGCCTCGACACCTACCTCAAAATTAAGCCCGACGAGCGACCAGATCCAGACATCATCGACATGGAGATCGACCAACTGCTCGAAGACACCAAATCTACGGATTTTGATGAAGATCACATCATATATCTAGACAAACTCCTCCGCACTCCTTCTCCTTCCCTCCGACAGCGCTTACTACCGATATACGTAGAAGAAAAAGCAAAACTCCTGATCGATAGGTGTTCCGACTTAGATGCTATTCGGGGAAATCTGGAAGAACCAATATCCGTGGATTGGCTTCAGAAAGTGACAGAGGATCTGGACGACAAAGACCTGCGAACCTCCCGTCACAAGATTGAGAATATGATCACCTCCCTTACACGTTTTGCGAAGCAACTCTATCCCAGTGAATACGAGCGCCATCTGTACCTCGGCATAGTTGACGAACTCGAGCGCTGGAAAGAAAAGGCGCTCGACGCGCTCTCCCCCACGCCGGAAATAGAATCGTCCACCCATTCACCTCCCCCCACCGAACCAGACGAGATCCTTGAGTCTCTCAGTCCAGACGAAGCTGGTTTCCATGATAAATACCAATCGGCACTAGAGAATAAATCCGACGATCAGCGAAACGACCTTCTCCGCGAGTTAGTGAAGCACAGAAAGTTCGCGTCAAAGTTCGATTTCTTCGGAGAGGTCATAGAACAAATCGATCGCTCCACGATGTCCAGCACGGAGGCCATAGAAGTCGCCGAGCAGTGGCTCGATACCTACCGGGACGTCCGTGACGATGAGCGGGAACGGATGACCCATCTTGTCGGGCTTCATCTCCACCTTCGCCGCAGCGAACTACGCCGCCTTATTCGTGAACGGGCAAAAGCTCTATTGGCGTAGTTCGGTCGACTTCAGCAGGTACTCGTTGGACTCATTCAGTGAACCCTGCTTTATTATTTCCTGCGAGTTTTTTCTCAGGTGTAGTGGCGCAAGCTCGACCCACAGCGCTATAATTCCCCCGCTATCACGACCCGATCTCCCCCCTTCCCCCTCCCCAAAACCATCGACGACCTTCTCATAATCAAGGAGACCGACAAGCTAAATATCTGGACCTTCGACACCGGTATAGGTCGACGTCTAGCAAGGCGGGGTATCCCGGTTCTTCGCCCACATATTGGATCACAACGCCCTTTGCCTCGAAGAACCTGCGCCCAAAATATTTTTCACCGGTT
>CAYQBU010000199.1:0-6823 GCA_964415785.1 uncultured Bradymonadales bacterium | reverse complement strand
ACCTCATCGCCCGCTTTCATATGTTCAAGCAGGTCTACCTCCACAAAACGGTGCGGGCCGCCGAAAAGATGCTCGAAGCCGTGCTTCGCCGCGGCGCCGCCCTCGCCGAACAAGGCGTCCAATGGCCGGGCATCCAGGACCGCCCGCCCCTGATGCGCCTCCTCGCCGGCGACGACCTCTCCGTGGCCGAATACCTCGCCGTCGACGACACCGACGTCTGGATGATGCTCAAGCGCTGGCAGCACGACGACGACCCCTCGCTGGCCCGCCTCAGCCAGGGCCTGCTTTCGCGTCGCCTCTACAAGACGGTCTCCCTCGACGACTCCGACCCCGTCATCGTCGCCCGCGTCCTCGACCAGGCCCGCCACCTGGCCACGGAGGCCGGCCTCCACCCGGACTACGCCGTCCTCGTCGACCGCGCCTCCGACACCCCCTATACGCCCTACGACCCCAGCCACCCCCTCCGAAGCGCCCACATCCCGGTCGTCATGCGCTCCGGCGACGTGGTCCCCATCGAAGAGGGCAGCGACATGATCCACCTGCTGGGACGCGACTCCTACAACCGCATCCGACTCTGCCTGCCCGGCCATCTTCGCGACGCATTACTGCGCCGCTTCCCCGAACACGCCCAGCGCTCCTGAGGCCCCCGCCATGTCCAGCTTTCCCATCGACATCGCCTATCGCACCTCCGTCGAAAAGCCCCGCCCCGGCGCCCTGGGCTCGTCGCTTCGCTGGATCGCCGATCATCCCCTCGCCGCCGGCGCCCTCTGCGGCCTCGCTGTCGTCCTCATCGCCGCCGCCATGCGACCCGCCGGCGTCGCCGCCGAACCCCTGATTGCCGCCGCCCTCTCCGCGATGGTGATCCTCGTCTGGACGGTCCTCTTTTTTCTGATGCGCTCATTTTTCGACGCTCAATCCCGCATCGCTCACCCCGTCCAGCGCCGCATCCTCATCGACGACGACCACCGCGCCTCCTGGCTCGAAGACGACGAGCCCCGGCGGCGCTTCGACGACGCCACCATCTCGCTTCTCACCAACCCCGTCCCCGACGCCATGGGCAAGAGCGAGGGCCCACGCCGCAAAAAAGCAACCGCCTGGCCGGTCTGGATCGTCATCCATCCCCAGGACCAACCCCCGGAGGACAAACCCCACCTCGTCTTCGAAACCCGCGACTCCGCCACCCGCGCCCGCGCCTACGGCGCCGTCCCCTCCCCCGTCATCGAAGCCACCGACGAGCGCCTCCCCCGCGCCATCGCTGCACCGCTGCTCCACCGCGCAAACGACGGCGAAGAAGCCTAATCCTGTTTATTCATGCGACGGCCTAAACCAACTCTTTGAGCCCCTCTGCCAATACCTCGAAAAACCCCTCCCATTGCTCGTCACTGACCACAAACGGTGGCGACAGCGCCAGCGTCTGCCCCCACCGCCCCGACGGCAGCACCAGGTAGCCGCGGCGCCGGCAATAGTCGGTCAAGGCCATGGCCAACGCTCCATCCGGTGTGGCCTCCTCGCGGTTCTCCACCAGCTCCAGCCCCAGCATCAATCCCCGTCCCCGCACCCGCCCGATGTGCTGGGGGTGGCGCCGCGCCAGCACCTCCAGGCGCTTCCGGACCTGCTCGCCCTTCCTCGCCACCTTCTGTGGCCACTCTTCCTCCACCAGGGTGTCGATCACGGCCAGCCCCATCGCACATCCCAGGGGATTGCCCAGGAATGTCGAGGTATGGATCGCCTCTCCCGACGACATCCCCCACCGCTCCATGACCTCCTGTCGACCGATGGCCGCCGACAGCGGAAACCCCCCGCCCAGCGCCTTGCCCAGGCACATGATATCGGGCACCACCCCCTCGTGTTCGCAGCCAAATAGCGCGCCCGTGCGGCCAAACCCCGTATAGATTTCATCGAAGATCAACAGGATGTCATGGTCGTCACAGATCTCCCGAAGCCCTTTCAAAAACCCCCGGGGCGGCACCACCTCTCCACCTCGTCCCTGGATCGGCTCCACCACGATCGCTCCCACCGCCTCCGCCCCCGTCGCCGGGCCCCGCAATCGATCGTCGATATAGCTCAGCACCGCATCGCGAACCTTTGCCGGTGCCGTTCCCCGCTCCATCCCAAAGGGCGGGCGATAGCTATCGGGATAGGGCACGTGATCGATGCCCGGCCCAAGCTGGGCCAAAAAGGGCCGTCGAAATGCCTCTCGGTAGGCCGTCACCCCCAGCGCGCCGTATCCCAGCCCATGGTAGCCGCCCCAGAACGCTAGCGCCCCCGGCTTTCCCGTCGCGATCGCCGCCGTCTTTAACGCCCCCTCCACGGCGCTGGAGCCACTGAGTCCCAGGATGGAATGACTCAACCCCTCGGGCGTCACCTCCGCCAGTCTTCGACACAGATCAATTTTGGGCTGCGAGGGATAGACGTCGCCCATGGCATGGATCAAGCGCTCGCCCTGCTCTTTCATCGCCCGGCGCACCCGTGGGTGGCCATGGCCCAGGCCGGCCACGGCAAAGGCCCCCGTCAGATCCACGAAGCGATTGCCGTCCACGTCCTCCACATTGGCCCCCCGGGCTCGCTCCCACACCAAAGGGTCTTGGGAGACCCCGCTCTCCTGCTCACGCCGCGCTCGACGGGCCGTAATCGCCGGGCACTCCGAGCGCGCCAGATCATCGATCTGCGCCCTCGACCTCGGCCCCGGAATCTCCGTGACCAACTCCGGCATCTCCCATCCAAACTCGCTCATATCTCGCTCCTCGACGAACCCGTTCAACGCATCGCATCGCCCCCCTCTTAACGCATCGACAATCCGATCCGAAGATGAGGCAATACCCTCGCTTCCCCATCGACGTGGCTGATCCAAAACCCGGGCTCCACCGCCACCGGCCCTGCCCTCACGGCCGCTCCCATCGCCACACTCATCCGCCCCAGAGCTCCCACCCCCCATTGCCAACTCTCCTCGGTCAACGCCCGTCGCTCCTGGTCGTAGCTCCAATCGTCGTCGAGCACCGTGCCAAGCCCCAGAAAGTCGCCCTGAGATACTCCGCTAAAGGCCTCTCCCTTGAGCACCACCCGATCGCTCATCGCCACGCTCGCCCCCAGGTGCAACGCCCACCACATCCCGCTCGACGGCCCCCATCGCCGCTCTTGTGCCAGGGCCCCACATTGGCCGCGCGCCCACTGTTGGCGCGTCTCACACCCTTCGAAATCCAGCTCCTCCACGACCTGATGCACCGGCACATGCCCGCCCACCCCGGCACTCCAGCTCCAGCGTTCATTGGCCGCCACATCGACCACCGCCGTTAATCCCAGACCCGAATCCGCCGTCCCCGGCTCAAGGTGGGTGCGCCGGTAGCGCCCCGATGCCCCCACCACCCAGGTCGTGGCCTCCCCTCGATGCACAATTTGCCGAAACCCACCGCTGAGATAGCCCTGATCGCCGAGCCACCAGGCCGCTGCCACCTCTACCTCGCCGCCCTCTCTCCATCCCCAACTCAACCGCTGCAGCCCCAGCGCCTGATTGGCCGTTCTCACCGACCCCTCTGGCCCCACTTGCCCCGAGGGCCACAGGAGCCGGCGCCCGCCCAGTGGATCGTCCCTTCGATGCCCCTCCAGCTTTCCCACCGAACCCGTTTCCGGCGCATAGACGTGCTCATCTTCCTGAACCTCTCCGACTTCGCGATCCAGCTCCGCACCCACAGCGAGTCCCGACCACCCCAGCGCCATCAGCCAGAC
This sequence comes from uncultured Bradymonadales bacterium, assembly GCA_964415785.1. Classification (GTDB taxonomy): domain Bacteria; phylum Myxococcota_A; class Bradymonadia; order Bradymonadales; family Bradymonadaceae; genus SLJM01. The sequence continues at coordinate 3,100 of CAYQBU010000199.1, read as the reverse complement.
TACCCCTCCCAACCACATCACTTCTGATCTCACCAGGGCTCCTTGACCTGCAATCGGCGGATTCACGCCTCCAGGTGTTCTTCGAGCGACGACGGAAGCCGCCGGGCCTCGAAGATCTCGATCCAATAACCATCGGGATCTTTGATGAACACAATATCCTTCATCGATCCCTCATCGGCTTTTTTCTGAAAGCTCACCCCATGCTCTTCAAAGCGCTGGCAGGCGGCATCCAGATCGGGGACCGAGAACCCGATGTGGCCAAAGCCGCGGGGATCACTATTGCCGCTGTGGTAGTCCACCTCGTCATCGTCTTCATCGCCCCAATTATGGGTCAACTCCAACAGCGCCGGCCTCGAGAAGGTCTCCACCAGTCGCTGATCCTCGTCGTCGGACCACCCCTGACGCTCCTCGGGATCCAGCGCCCCCAGAAAATAAAGGCTGAACTCCATCTTCGGAAAATCCAGGCGCTTCACCAGCGTCATCCCCAATACCCCCGTATAAAAGGCCAGCGTCCGCTCCGGATCCTTGATGCGCAGCATCGTCTGGTTGAAGACATAGCCTTCCGTCTCCTGGGCCTGTTCTTCTACCAATCCCTTCGCCTCATCAAAATGTCGACTCATCGATACGCTCCCTTTGACTCAATAATTTCAATCGGACTCGTCTGCGCTCACCACCCTAAACACAGGTCAAGAAAAGCCAACTCAACCGATGCACTCCGTGACTTTCCGTGCATTCTCCTCACAGCCTACACCAGGCACTGGCGTTTCCCAATCCACCCCCCCAGCGATCGCCCATGCTTCAGCTCCATTTGCAAGCCCGTATCCCACTCGCTACCCTTGGGTCAGCATTATGCCCTAAAATCACGCCCCAATCGCGGTAAAGATCGCTATGAAACTCAAATGGCTCTTTTTGCTCTTCTTGTCCTCCCTCCTCCTCACCGCTGGCTGTGGTGACGATTCAGGGGACACCGACAACGGTGACAACAACGCCACCGTCAATAATTCAGACCCCGGAGATGACGAATGTCCCGAGGGCGAACAGACCAACCCCATCACCGGCGAGTGCATCGCTGCCTCCAATAATGACACCCCAAATAACGGTGGGGACAACAATGGTGGCGACAACGGTGGTGACAATAACGGAGACAATTCCGGCGATAATTCCGGCGATAATAGCGGCGATAACTCCGGGGACAATTCCGGCGATAACTCTGGCGATAACTCCGGCGACAATAACGACGAAGACCCTGAATGTGGCGACAGCGGCCTCCTCGGCCAAACCTGTCGACCCGACGATGGCCCCATGCCTGGCGCTTCGGTGACCATCGAGGGCTTCGACTGCGACGGCGCTCCTTTCTCCGAACAAACCACCGCTGACGGCGAGGGTTATTACGAATTCGACAACCTCCCCTCTGGCACCCACGACATCACCATCACCTCCGGATCCTTTAACCTGGAAGATGAGGTCAATCTCGTCCCCGACCAGGTCTCCGACCTGACCGCCGGCGACGCCAAGCTCTGCCTGGCGGGAACCGAGGCCAATATCGCTGTGATGGAGGGCAACTTCGACGACCTCGACGAGCTCCTTGACGGCATGGGCATCGAGTACGACTTCTATTCCGCCAGTGGCGATACGGTCTACGACTTTGTCTCCGACCTCGATGAAATGAACCAGTACGACATCATCTTCGCCGAATGCCAGATCGACCTTCCCCGCTCTAACTTCGGCTACGACCAGGATCTCGTGGAATTCAACGTCAATCGCTTCGTCGAAGAGGGCGGTAGCTTCTACGCCTCGGACCGCGCCGACGAGTGGATCTACGAGTCCATGCCCGATGTATTTGTCTTCGAGAGTGCCTCGGGCGTCGGTGGCGCCAGCTCCGATCCGGTCTACGCTGACGCCGTCAGCGACGCCATGCAGCTTATCCTCGACGACGACGGCATGGAGTTTCAATTCGATACCAGTGGCTGGACCATCGTCTCCGGCGGTGTCGATCCCGATCGCTCCACCACCCACTTCAACGCTCCCCTGGTCCCCACAACGGGCACGGGCGACGACTTCGAAGACGCCTCGTTGATCACGACTTACGACGACCCCCTCAACGATGGCACCGTCGTCTTCACCTCCTTTCATAACAGCGTCCAGGCCGACGACGAGATGGAGGCCATTGTCGAACACCTGATCTTCCAGCTCTAATAAATCCCTTGCATTCCCGCCAGGGTTCCCCTACGGTTTCTCTTGGCGGAGTGATTCGACGGCTGGTATTAATTCCCCCCAGGCCGTAGCCCGGGCAATACCCTACGGGCTCACAGTCGAAACGCTCCGCCCTTTTTCTTTTCTTGGGGCCCCAAAACATCGCGTCACGTCCAATCGTTTGGCACCTCCCGGTGTTTTGCGTATCCCGTCGGGCATCATTCTGTGAGCAGCACTAGTGCTGTCCACCGGAAGTACGTAGACACTGTCGGCGAGGACGGGGCGACGAGGGCACCTTATTCCTCGGCGACCCCTCCGACCCCGACCCGGATGGACTACTCAACGCCATCGATGAGCCATGCTGGGATAACCAGGGCTCCGGTATCCCCGAATGCCGAAGTTGACGGTAGCGGGCTGCAAAGTCGAGGGCGTGTTGGGCAAGGCGCGGCGACGAGGCGATGCCGGAGGTATCGTCGAGCGAGCCGCAACGACGTTCCAGCACGTTCTCGACGCGTCAGACGCACCGTCAACGAGTCCTCAAGGCGTAGTGACCATCAATTGCATCGTCCTGCGTCACTTTGTACGCTTGCTCGCGATGGATTTATCCCGGGTTATACAAGACGACGATTTTTTAAATAAGGTAGTACCATGTTGAAGCATAAAATCATCGCCCTTCTGGCCATCCTCACCCTCGCCGTCTCCGTCGCCGCCTGTGGCGATGATGACGATGACAATGGAAATAACCAGACCAACAACTCTGATCCCAACAACCAGAACAACAACAACGACACCGAAAACAACAATACCGGCAATAATAACGCTGGCAATAACAACGCTGGCAATAACAACGCTGGCAATAACAACGCCGGCAATAACAACGCCGGCAATAACAACGCCGGCAATAACA
>CAYQBU010000198.1:0-6881 GCA_964415785.1 uncultured Bradymonadales bacterium | reverse complement strand
CAGCAAAGATATGTTTCAGACCGATCATGAATGGTATTTTTCCCAGACCATCATCGATACGGAAATGGAAGGTGGAAATATTGGCGACGGCTCCTTTGAGCCCAATCAATCGCCGATGTTCGCCTTCCCGGCATTGGAAGCACCGTTGAAGCGGATCCGCTTTACGGTGACCGAAAATGTGCTCTACGCCCACTCCACGGTGGAGCTGGCGGAAGGGCTCAATGAAGGCTTCGATGCCGAGGACGCCCGCCGTCTTGGTGTGGTCGCCGCCTTCCCGATTCGCGATCACGTGGACGTGCAGCGCCAATACAGCACATCCACCGGTGAGCCGACGAATGTGATCGTGGAAGACCGCTCCGATCGCCCCTGGTATGACCGTGACTATATCCGCGTGGATTGGTCGACGAACCTCGTCGACGGATTCCAGCTCTTCCAGGGAGACCTGGGGCGCTTTGCGGCCATCAGCTACGAAATTCCCCAGGAGGATCGCCACACCGATCCCAACCGCACCCGAATCGACGAAGAACTGATCGACACGGTGACGGAATACTCCTTTAACCCCGACATTTACTCCTGCTTTGGCGCCTACGGACTCGACGCCGTTTGGTCCTGCGAAGGGGGTCGAGTGTCGGTGCGTAACTCGCTGCAGCGCATGCCGCAGGAAGAGACCTACGAGCCGCTCAACTACACCGACACCTACGAGGTGACCCAGGATGGTGAGACGGGAAGCCCGTCGATGCAGACGGCTCAGATTTACGATCCGGAGCTCGGCTACCTGGTGGAAGTGGAGTGTAACGAGACGGTTCGAAACTGGATGCTTCAACGCGACGGAACGCATTATACCGACCGTTGCGGACCGGCGAAATTCGACATGCATCAGCGCTTTGGCTACTTCCGCACCGAGCGGGTGGCCTGGGACCGCTACGTCGGTGATTCCGATGATCAGCGTAATTACTACGTCAATCGCTGGAATATCTGGCAGACGATGCTCGACGACGATGGCGAGCGCATGGACACCAGCGATCGCACGCCGCAGCCGATCACCTACTATTTGAACCTGGAGTATCCGGAGTTCATGTTCGACGCCGCCCAGCAAACGGCGGCGGAGTGGAACAATACCTTCCGCGAGACGGTCAAGCTGAGCATGGGTGTCAGCGACAACGAACTCGATTCGATGCTGGAAGACGAATATGGCCACACCGAGATGTTCCGGATCGTGGAGAATAGCTGCCACCCCGGACCGCTCGTGGAGTGGTTCAATGAGCACGGCCACAATTCGGATAGTGACCGCGAAAATGTCAGTCAGATCTTTACGGACTACGTGGGCACCGCTTCTGGCGACCAGACCATGGAGCGCGCCCTCTGGGATCTGCCTAACGATTCACGGGCCAACCTGTGCGGCGAATTGGAATACGCCACAGAGATGCGCGACGACATGGACAGCCGCTTTGACTGGGAGCGATTCGGAGATATCCGATACAGCTTCTTCAATTGGGTCGAAGAAAACGTCCCCTGGGCCGGTTATGGTCCGTCGCTCGCCGATCCGATGACCGGTGAGATCATTCGCGGAAATGCCAACTTCGCCGGTGGATATATCCGAGAGCAGGCGACCTACGCCGCCGACTTGATTCAGTACTTCAACGGAGAACTGAGCGAAGACGACCTGATCGCCGGTGTGCAGATCCGAGACGATCTCTTCAATCAGGAAATGGATAGCCAGCGCTTTGGACTGGATCCCGACGGGGACGATAGCGACGTGCCGGAGGGCGACCAGCTCGACGGCGATGCGGTTGCCGATTTGGAAGTCTGGGATCGTCCCTTGATGGAAGATATGGACCGAAAGGTTCAGACCTACGGACTGGACCGAGTGCGAAGCGAAGCCGACCGGGTTGCAGAGACGATGGTCAAGAATAGCGTCCAGGATACCCGCTTTATTGAGGTTCTGGAGACACCTCGCGTCCGAAATATCATGCTCAGCGATGTGGAAGCGCGGATGGCGGCGGAAGCTGCGGCCACCGAGCGTCACGGTGAAAACTTCTCGGAAGAGCAGTTCCACCAGGCCTACCTGGACGTGCACACCCCGCAGATCGCAGCAGAGCGCATGAATAAGCGAAAGCGCATGCTCGGCGAGCGAAGCATTCACGGCCACGACGTCATCACCAGCTCGCTTGAGCAATTGGTGACCTATCAGGGCGTCGCGGACTACTTCAAAGGCAAGAGCCGTGACGATATTCGCCACTACTTCATGAATGGTATGTTCGTGGGCACACAGCTTCACGAAATCGGCCACACCGTGGGTCTTCGCCACAACTTCTCGTCGCACGCCGACGCGCTCAACTATCACGACGAGTTCTGGCAGATTGAGCAAGCGGTGGTGGAAGGCCAGATCTCTCGCGACGATGCCTACAGCCTTCAAGGCGAGATGCTGGAAGATGTGGTGGGTCCGGAAAATGCGGCCGACCATGACTACTTGAGCCAGGCGGAGACGAAGCTCGCCAGTATCATGGACTATACCTCCGATATGACCGGTCGATTCACGGGGCTCGGCAAATATGACCGAGCGGCCATTAAATTCGCCTATGGCGAGGTGGTCCAGCAGTGGAGCGACGACGTCTATCTTCCGAACACATTGAGCAATGACCTCTTCCTGGGTGATTATCGGGAGTTGCCGATCATCATGGCTCAGGACCACGCCGGTGAAGATAATGCCTATAGCATTGGTGTCGATCGCATCATCAATGGACGAGAGTACGTCTCCATTTACGACGCGATGGACGACCGCCGACGAGGAATCGAGGAGAATACGGCTCAGTGGGAGACTTATAGCTTCGACAACGACAACGAGCCCTATATTGACCCGTCCGTAGAGTATAATTTCTGTTCCGACGAATTTAATGGGCAGATCTTGGATTGCGCGGTGTGGGCCTATGGCGCCAATCAGTCGGAGATGGTCAACCACGCCTTCGATAGCTACCGAGCGCTGCAGCCCTTCTGGCGGCACCGTCGGCACAATATCGCCCGCAACTATGAGAACCTGTCGGCCTATCAAAACCGGCTGATCCGGACGATGCAGGTCTCGCAAGAGCCCTTCCGCTACTACTCCATCTATCGCTGGCTCAACCTCGGCGGATTTACCGCCGATCTTGAGCGAGCAGCGATCGACGGATTCAACTTCTTCAACGAGCTGTTGACCACGGTCGAACCCGGCCGCTACTGCCCGTTTGAGGAAAGCCAGATGTTGGTGAGCCCGCACTGGTATCACGATCTGGAAGATACCTACGTGCCCGCTGACTGGCACGCCGATGGCGGCGGTTGCGCCAATCCGGTGACCGTGGAGTTGGGAGATGGTTATCTCTACAACTTTACGTTTAGCGACGAGTACGAATATCGCATCGACTCTGTGGGAACCTATATCGACAAGATGTTGGCCACGGTGATGATGTTCAATATGAACGCTCAGTTCGCTCAGAGCGCCTTCTTTACGGATCGGCGTGCGACGAACCTGTCGTATTGGACGCTCTTCCAGGACGAGATGTTGGACGTCCTCGGCGGTCTGGTGCTCGGTGACTTCAAGCAGCACGGTGCGGTCTACGAAAACGGTGGAGTGACCTATGTCCCGCCTGTGGACGCAGAGACCTTTGGTCTCGGCAAGGTGCCTGGCGATGAGGTCGACGCGCCGCGCATCTTCAATCCGCAATCGCTCAACCACGAGCTCAACGGCTTGCTCGGTGGCCTTATCTATGGCTCCACCTGGGAAGATAGAGCAGTGGACTTTACGCACTACGTGAAGGTGGCGACCACCAACGATGAGTGGCAGGACTTCGGTCCGGAGGCGGACATTGTGGAATTTGTCCACCCTGTGACCCAGCAGATCTACGCCGCGCCAGTGATGAACGGTGATGGCGTGGGTGCGCAGATGATCGAACGCGCCAATGATCTGGCCGATCGCTACGTCGACGCCAGAGACCAGCTGGACGCTGCTGAGCCGGGAACGGCGCAGTACAACCAGTGGGCTGCTCTGGAAACGCGGCGAAGCGAACAGCTTCAGGATGTGGTCTCGAAGATGGATCTCGTGAGAGATGCCATTGAGATGACCTACTCCCTGCGCTGAGCAGGTCTCGCCGACAAGGCAAGAGAGGCGCCCGCCAGAAATGGCGGGCGCCTCTTTTTTGTTATGGGTTACATCACCGGGGAGTTGAGGTGGGCATGGGCGTCAGGCCTGGAAGTGCTCCTGAAAAGCCTGGGCTTTGGCGGCGAGGACCGCGTCCACTTCTTTTTTGATGGCGCCGCCGACGAAGAGCCCCATACCTCGAGGGGGATTGAGGTCGTATTCGAGCCACTGAATGACCTTGGTTCGCTTGCCGTCGGGGTAGGGCTGAAATTGGATAATCCCCTCATTTTCGTAGTAGTCGTGCCAGTGCTCCGGTGCATCGATGACGATGTCGTAGACCACCTTGTAGTTGAGGGGGTCGACAATCGAGATCTCGTCCCAATGGACCTCGTCGGGGGCCTTGTCCTCGAATTTCTTAAGGAAGCGTGGAAGCTCTGTGGGGGCGGTAAATCGCAGAGTGTGGCGAAGCTTGGAGTCGTCGCGGATGGTGTGGTCGGTGATCTCGACGGAGGAGACCCGGTCGAGATGGGCGGCCAGATCGCGGGTATAATCCTCACTGATATAGTATTGAAAGAGGGCTTCGGGATCGGCGTCGATCTCGAAGTCGTGCTGGCGGCGTTTCATCGGTGTGCTCCAATCATCAAGACAGGGGATACAGTGTCCTGCTAATGATGCACACCGAGCGGGGGACGGCAATGGTCAGTGAGTGAGGCCCAGGGGGGCTCAGGCGAAGTCGCGACGGCGAAAGAGAAGGTAGGCCGCGACGAGGAGGAAGGTGATCACCGTGACGGCATAGATCAGGGCGTTGATTAGGTAGGAGCCGGGCACGGCGATCTGGTGGGTGAGCTCGTAGGAGAGGTTGAGCTTCTCCAGATCGGGGATCACATAGAGGATAGAATCCAATAGGAGGTAGACCGGGTTGCCGTCGGCGGCGAAGGAGCGGGCGGCCTCCTCGATCTGAGGGGTGAGGCTTCCGATGAGAAAGAGGCAAAAGGTAAATAGGGCGCTGAGTAGGGGGGTGGAAAAGGAGGCGAAGAAAAAGGCCAGGGCCACCACGATCGCCAGTTGCAGATAGGCGGCGAAGTAGGCGGCGGCGTGAGTGGCCGTCAGGTCGTATCCCATGAGGAGGGCGGCGCCTGCCTTTAGCCCGAACATCAAGAGGGCGCAGACGGCGATGATGGCGGCGCTGGCCACATATTTACCGACGAGGAAGGAGCCGCGGGTGACGGGCTTGGAGAGGACGGTGAAGATCGTCTTGTGTTCGATCTCGCGTTGAAGAGAGGTGACCCCCTGGTAGATGGAGAGGGCGACCAGAAAGAGCATATTGGCGAAGAAGACGAGGTTATTGAAGATGCGCTCGTCCTGGTGGAGGCTCAAGGCCCCGAAGGTGCTGGCGGCGCCCATGGTCAAGAGGGCAGCGGCGAGCACGGCGTAGAGGGTTTTGTTTCGCAGGGCCTCCAGGAGGCTATTGGTGATGAAGACGCGAATTTGGAGCAAGGTGCGGCTCATGGCGTCTCCTCGTCGTCGGTGGTGTCGCGGACGAAGACGTCCTCGAGGTGTTCTTTCTGGGGTTTGACGCTCTCGATTTTGGCCCCGGCGGCGCGGATGGTCGCCAGGATTTCGTCGAGATTGACGGAGGGCTTGAGGATCACCCGTCGGAGGGTCCCGACCTGGAAGACCTCGATGATCTGATCCTGGAGGTCGTCGCTGAGGGCGTTGGGCCAGGAGCGGGCGAAGACCTCGTAGTGGAGAATACGCTGGTCGATGAGTTCGTGGATAAAGCCCGTCTCCAGGACTTGGCCCTGGTGGATGAGGGCCACGCGGTCGCAGACGTCCTCGATGTCGGGGAGGATGTGGCTGCAAAAGAGGATGGTCTTGCCGCGGCGCCGAAGCTCGACGATGAGGTCGCGCACCTCGCGGCGACCGATGGGATCGAGGCCCGATTGGGGTTCGTCGAGGACCACGAAGTCCGGCTCGCCGATGAGGGCCTGGGCGAGACCGGCGCGCTGCTTCATGCCCTTGGAGAATTTGGAGACCGGGCGATCCAGGGCGTCCGAGAGGCCGACGAGCTCGAGAAGGTCCTCGGCGCGGGCGATGGACTTTTTTCGGCCAAGGCCCATGAGGCCGCCGTAAAAGACCATGAGCTCTCGGGCCTTGAGGTGTTCGTAGAGGCTGGGGTGCTCGGGCACATAGCCCATTCTCGCCCGGATGTCCGGGTTTTGGACGGGCTCGCCAAAGAGCTCGATATCCCCGTCGTCGGGCCGCAAAAGGCCGGTGATCATCTTGATGGTCGTGGACTTGCCGGCGCCATTGGGGCCGACGACGCCAAAGATCTCGCCCTCCTCGATCTGGAAGGAGACTTTTTTGACGGCCTCCACCTTGCGGCGTCGAAAGCCGACGCGGAAGGTCTTGGAGACCTCGTTGACGGTGAGAACGGGCGGTGACTCAGGTGGACTCATGGCGCTCGACTTCAGCGAGGATTAAAGGCGGTCGGCATCGTGCCATAGATAGAGATCGACGTCGACAAGGGTAAAGAGATCGGAGCTCAAATACGGATAGTGGAGCAAGTGAACGCGGCGGAAATCGCGCTCGTAGGCGTCGATCTGTTCCAAAAGGTCCTCCTCGGCGCCAAGGGCGGCGAGTTGAATGCGGATGCGCTCTCTCTGGCCTTCGTCGAGCCGGAAGTACTGAGCGATATAGAAGTCGATCTCCACAGGGTCGATGATGGTGTCGTCGGTTGATGTGCCGTCGATCTGGGAGCGGAGGTCAC
>CAYQBU010000197.1:0-7025 GCA_964415785.1 uncultured Bradymonadales bacterium | reverse complement strand
TGGAGTATCACTTCCGCCGAAGTGGCGGTGATTTTCCGGCCTATGCCTCCATCGTGGGCGCCGGCGATAACGCCACCATTTTGCACTATACGGAGAACCGATCTCAGATCGAGGCTGGCGATGTGGTGCTCATCGACGCCGGTTGCGAATACCAGTTTTATGCCGGGGATATCACGCGCTCCTTTCCGGCGGACGGGACGTTTAGACCGGCGCAGAGCGACCTCTATGAAGCGGTGCTGGAGGTCCAGGAAAAGACGGTGGCGGCCATCAAACCAGGGGTGACCTACGAGTCGCTCCAGGAGATGAGCCGACGGGGCCTATGCGAGGCGATGGTCGATCTGGGACTGCTCGACGGAGAGGTCGACGAGCTCCTGGAGGAGAAGGCGTATAGCGATTATTATCCCCATAGCATCGGCCATTCGCTGGGGATGGACGTCCACGATGTGGGCTTGATCCCCGTGGAGGCCGACGCCGATCGCCCCCTTCGAGAGGGGATGGTACTCACCATCGAGCCCGGCCTCTATATTCCGGGGACGGATGAGGAGGCGCCGGAGGCCTTTCGAGGCACGGGGATTCGAATCGAGGACGATGTATTGGTCACCGCCGACGGAGTGGAGAACCTGACGTCGTCGTGTCCGAAGTCCGTGGATGCCATCGAGGCGCTGGTGGGAAGCGGCGATCGAGAAGCGCTGGAGTTGTAGGCCTGGTCCGTGATCGGTGCTGAAGAATGGAGATTGCGATGGCAGAACGAGGAGATCAGAGGCGTCCTGGATCGCGCATCGAGGTCGATGAGGATATCCCGACGCATCACCCGCCGCCGGGCGCTGGAATGCCGGGCCCCTATCGCGGTGGCCCACCATCGAAGCAGCGTTCCCAAAAATTGGAGACCCGCGAGGTGCTCGCCGTCATCGCGGCGTTGATCCCGGGAGTCGGCCAGATTTTATTGGGGCAGACCGTCAAGGGGTTGGTGCTGATGGGAGCAGCACTCTTTCTGGGATGCCTGGGAGGCCTGCTGTCGGTGGCCAGCGTCATCGATGCGTTTTTGGTGGCCAAGGCCAAGAAGAGACGGCCTGTCGACGAGTGGGAATTCTTTCCCGATTTTCGGGACGCATTCGACATCTGAGGGCAAAAGATAAGGGCCATGTCGCACCCTGGGAGCGACATGGGGGTGGTGTTTTGGGGGTCAACGGATGACCAGGCTCATGAAGAGGAGGGCGGGGATGAGAGCGGCGGGAGCGGTCCAGAGGGCGCGCCTCCAGGAGAGGTCGTGGAGGCGGCGAAGCATACGGTAGGTGAGGACGAGCCAGAGCAGCAGGGTGATGGGGCCGGTGAAGCGAATGGCTGTGCTCAGGGCCTCGTGGCCGGCCAGGGCGTAGGTGATGGTTTCGGGGATGACAAATGTCAATAAAAGGGGGGAAGAGAAGGCCAGGGCGCAGGACGACAGGGTTTGGCGAAAGGGTCGGGAGGTGGCGTGGCGAGCGACCAACCCGTGGGTGAGGCTGGCAAAGACGAGCAGGGTCAAAAAGAGCCAGGGCAGGGTGAAGAGGGCCTGCCAGAGGTAGGGATCGGTCTGGGGGATGAGGGCACCGGGACGGGTTGGGGCGTGGCCGTCGAGGTACATGGTGAGGACAAAAAGAGAGTAGAGTAGGGAGGCCGTCAGGCCTATGGCGATTGCGCCGCGATCGGGTCTGGAGCGAGGTTTTGGCATGATTGCAGGGTGGGCAGAAGATAACTGTGGACAACTTGTGGGGGCGGTGTTAGGAATCAGGCATAACAAACTCTCGGAAAGCCTTGGTGGCCGAAGATACGGCTGACAAGGAAGACTACGACTTGACGATGAAGGATACCTGATGAAGCGGTTTATACTATTGGTGTGCGTGTTGGGATTGGCCATGGGAATGATGGCCTGTTCAGACGATGATGACGAAATTTTCAATAATGATGATCCCAATGACAGCGCCAATAATGATGATCCGAATAATCAGCCCAATAACGATGATCCGAATAATCAGCCCAATAACGATGATCCCAATAATCAGCCCAACAACCAGTCGAATAATAATGACGACACCTGTGAGCCCGTAACCTGTGAGGAGATCAATCAGGAATGCGGCGTGGTGGACGATGGGTGCGACGGGGAGTTGGACTGCGGCGAATGCGCCTGCACGGAAAACGATTTTCTCGATACCTGCCCGACGCGTCCCTGCGAGCAGGTCGTAGGCTGTGGAAGCGGTGAGTGCGAATACGAGCCCATCGAAGCTAGCGATGGTACGACGTGCACGGAGTGTCCCGGTGGAGATTGCGGCAATACGACGGTTCGCTATTGCAATTATGACGACGACGATGTGTGCCCGCAGTACTATTGCGACCCGGACCGAGAGGTCGATGATGCAGGGCGCACGATCTATAATAACGAAGTTCTCGACAGCTATACCTACGATTGCGGCACCTGTAACCTGGGGTATCAGGTCTGCGATGCAGGCTCGTTTAGCTGCGATGATATCGAGGTCGACAATGTCGATCCCGAGTTTGCCGAGTGCGACGATACGCAGACGGGGAGCACCTTCTTGTACGTGGACGCCAGCTATACGGGGAGCAGCCCCGACGGGAGTCAGGACTCGCCCTATGCGACGATTGACACCGCTCTGGTGGCCGCCAATCAGCGAAATGCAGAGGCGATCATTTTGGGAGGATCCTCGGTCTTTAACGAGTCCGTGGAGTTGCGCTCGGGGATATCGATCATCGGAGGTTACGATGCGCGACCGTCATGGACTCGGAACCCCGATCAAGAGCCGGTGATTCGAGGTGGGGCCTCCGACATGGAGGGCCAGCTGGTGGTGGGAATGCGAGGCCAGGACATCACGGACACGACGCATATCAAGAATGTGAGGGTTGAAACGGAAGACGTCGCCGATCTCGAGGGCGTGAGCACGGCGGCGCTGATGGTCGATAATGCATCGGGATTGAAGTTGGATTCGGTGGTCTTGGAAGCGGGGGCGGCCGGAGCTGGCGCCGACGGCGATCACGGCTCGAATTCGAGTTCCACCGGTGGCCACGGTGCCGATGGCATCGATGGGGAGTCGTTTGGAGGGGGAGGACACTTGTCGGGCTCTTACCTCTTCACCACGGAGCAAGGCACCTGGGCGGAAGATATGCCGGAGATGACGGCGGCGGGCACGAATCCCGATTGTCCCGATGCCGACGGTGGTCAGGGGGCGCGCGGAAACGATCGCGATCCCAACGATATCGCTCAGCACAACGATATGCACCTTCCCGGTGAAAATTCGGCGGCCGGTCATTGCGAGAACGCCTATGGGTCGACGGATAACCCGCTCTACGATTCGGATAATGAATGTGGTGGGCGGCGTTTCGAAAGCGGATCCACCGAGTACGCCGATATGAGTGGTCGCGATGGGCTGCCCCATAGCGGTGTGGCTGCCGACGGCGACGATGGGCTCTCGGATCTGAGCTTTGATGGCGGGGGCCTGACCTTGATGGGTCATGGAGAAGACGGCGAGACCGGTGAAGCCGGTCGCGGTGGCGGAGGCGGAGTCTCCGGTCACGGTCGCTACGATGGCGGCTCCGATCAGTATTATCTGGGCGCCAATGGCGGCGGCGGCGGCGCCGGCGGTTGCGGCGGCGAAGGCGGCGAGGGTGGATTTGCCGGTGGTTGGTCGATGGGATTGGTGGCGCAAGCGACTTCGGATATGTCCATGGTCGACGTCGAAATCATTGCCGGCGACGCTGGCGATGGTGGCCTCGGCGGCGAAGGCGGCGAGGGTGCCGTCGGCGGCACCGGTGGATCCGGTGGAGATCAGACGAGCAACCAGTCGGGCTGGGGCAACGAGGGCGACGGCTCCGATGGAGGCGACGGCTCGACAGGTCAGACCGGCGGCAGCGGCGGAGCGGGAGCCGGCGGATCGTCGGTGGCCATCTTTTGCCCGGAGTCGGACGTCAACTTTGAGTCTGAAGGCACCCTTCAGTTGGTGACCAATTCCGCCGGAGCCTCGGCGGGTCAAAGTGGCATGACGGAGAGCAATTTGAACTGCACGGTCGACTAAACGGGTCGAACCGAGGCGGTTAAGCAACACACTGAGCGACCGTTGCCGTGCCCCATGGCGGCGGTCGCTTTCCTTTATGAGGCGAAGATATGAAGAGCGCAGTGATGATGAAGCGAATCGGTGGCTCCCTGGTGGGGGCGATAATCTTGTTGATGGTCGCCGGTTGCGGAAGCGACGACGCCGAACTCGGCGAGCAGCGCTCTCGGATCTGTCAGACCGACAACCTCGAGGAGTGGGAGGCGCGGCCGATGCCGGAGGTGTGCACCGTGGACATGGAGTGCCCCTGTGGAACGCATTGCGATCTCGGGGAGTGCGTGGCGGCCTGCACCGACGGTGGGGACTGCGAGGATGGGCTGGTCTGCGATAGTTTTGGTCGATGCCAGACGGAGGAGAACGCCGATCGGCCGGAGAGACGAAGCGGAGAGCGGAGAGGGCGGGTTCACCTCACGGACTCCAACCTCACGATTTACGAACAGGATCGAGAGCGCCGATTTCGCATCGGGGCGCGCCATGAAGATCTGCGACGGGTCCGTCTTCAGGCCCAGGAGGGCATCGAGATCGCCTGTGGCGATGAAAATTTTAGTCAGCGCTGTGAATTCTCCGGTGGCATTGAAGCGGTGGCCCGAGATGATCGCACGGTGAGGGCTCGGGCGACCGATGAAGCCAGTTTTGATGGCGAGCGCTACGTGGTGCGGGTATTCGCCGATCGCCAGCGGGAGACGGTCAATATCAACGCCCGGACGCGAGGTGAGTCCGAAGAAGAGGTCTCGGGACAGCCCGGGGTCTATCAAGGGTATGCCTGGCCGGAGGGGTCGGGCTTTGTGAGCCGGACGCGCAATAATGAGTTCAGCGATGATATTCGTCGGATGCGGGTGCCCGTCGAGATCGTGGTCTATCCCAGCGAGGATGCCCGTAGCCGGGTGGCTCAGATCAGCGATGGGCTCAACCTCCTATTTCCGGAAGGGGAGATGGTCGGAGAGTTTGAGCGCGATCAGGGGTCGCCATGGGAGTTTGAGACGGCGCGCCAGATCTTTACGAGCGCCGACGAGCGGCCCTATATCTCGCAGCCCATCCTGGTCAACGGCAACTCCCGGTCCGTGGAGTGGCAGGGGCCGACGCTGACCATCAACCACCGCATGCTCTTTGAGGGGGTCGTCCCCGGCGCTCGATCGCCCTATGTGGACTGGCAGATATCGGTGAGCCAGACCCACGCTTTTGAAGAGGGCGAAGACGTCGAGGTTCCGGCGGTGACGCAGGGACATCCCGTGGTGGATGCCGATGATGTGATAGGCGATCGACTGCCCCTCGAAGATCTGGTGGACGACTATTTCAACTGGGGCGTCGGTTCCGGGGGAAATGATTTTGGGAGTCGCCAGGAGTTGGTGGAGGCGGTGCTGTGCAATGAATACCCGTCGACCTCCGGGGGGTTGAGCCCGGCGGTGGCCCATGGTTTTAGCGGCGATATCTACGAGATGCTCCCCGGGAATTTCCACCCCTCCGGCGAGTTGGCCTGCGAGACGGGAGAGCCACCGAAGGCCTTTGAGTTGCTCAACGACTCGGTGCTCGACGTCTATGAGAATATGGAGACCTGTTTCGACGATTTTGAGCGCGCCGAGTTGTCGCGACAGACGGGGGCGTTGGATACGACGCCCTCCGATTGTGTGGATGAGGCGCGCTTTATCTATGCATTGACGACGGCGCAGCACGCCGATCGAGAGAGGTCGTTGGGCGATGGGAATATCTCCGACGATCGATCGAGCGCCATCGCCCATCGATTGCTTCAGCAATGGTTGAGCCTGCACACCTTTGTCGGCCGTGAGTACTCGAAGGTGGAGACCTTCAATATGATCGTGCCGGCGGCACAGGCCGTGGATCTGAACGTCAATCGCCTGGACGTCATCGACCGGATCACGCGGGGGTTCGATCTGCTATTGACGCCTCGGGTGGCGGCGCCGCTGGTCTACTTGCCGACGAATTTGGTACGCGATCCCGACTATCGAGAGCAGCTGTTCCCGGGCTCGGAATTTCCCCCTCAGCGCACCCACGATCAGAGCGTGGGGATTCCGGTGGCCATGCTTCAGACCTATGGAGAGCAGTTGTCGGCGATCGGTGATTTTTTGGAAGATGTCCAGTATGCGAGAAATGATATCTCAGAGATCGAGGAGCCTACTCAGGAGGCGATCGCTCAGGGCTTTTTGCTGATGGCGCTGGCCCAGGGAGTCTATGACGAGATGCGAGTCGGTGGAGAACCGACCTGGGAAGGCGAATGGCAGATCGTTCGCCGCCAGGTGGGCTCCCGGGTCGCCGGGGTGATGGATCAATTGGAGGACGCCCGAGATGGGGTCAATCCCCTGGGGATCGGCGATGTCGATCTGCCGCTGTATCGAATTGGAGATCAGACGCAGACGATTCAGCGCTTCTCGGCGGTGTCCGACTTTTTGGTGGGGGCCAGCCCCGGTGATCCATCGGTGGCATCGGTCCAGGTCGAACAGGCGGAGGAGGCCCTGGAAGGTGCTCGGGTCGCCTGGCTGGATAATGTGGAGCGCGATCTGGACGAGCAGTTGGGAGAGGATGCCCAGGCCCGCCGCCTGGAGACGATCCTTCGCGACTATGGAGGCCAGGTCAACGGATTATGTGGAGGCACGGGTTATGGAGACCTGGAGGTATTGGAGAATGCCGACGATATCGATGGAAACTCCTGCTACCTCGCGCCCCATTGTGAATTCGATGTCGACAGCTATACGGAGCGATTGAGCGCCTCCGGTGTGGGCAATGACCTCTGTGTGACCTCGCTGTACAGGGATCGATTGGGCCCCAGTGTGACGTCGGGGTCGGAGAGCCTGGACGAGGCCCTCGACGATCTGGCCGATATCTATGGCTCCACGGATGGCGGGATTCAGACGTCTTATGGGGATCCCCTTCCCCTGGGTCGCCACGAGATGAAGGTCCGCGACAGTGAGGGCA
>CAYQBU010000196.1:0-7194 GCA_964415785.1 uncultured Bradymonadales bacterium | reverse complement strand
CGAAAAAAATTCAGAACGATTCGAAACGTCGGCACCGACGGTGCGACATCGGCCTGTTATTTAGGGCCAATTCGTCATTTTGACCTTATTTTCCCCGATCCATCAAACAACTGCTCCGACGTTCTCGATATCTGCTCGAACACCTTTTGAATAACCCCTACCGCCGCCCGAAAAAAAGCTCCCATACCGACACAACCCCAAATGACCACTGGACTCCACCATTTATGTGCTGACAATCACCTCTCTCCGAAGTGCCTTCCCGAGACCATACTGAACAGGTTTTGAACCGAATGCCGATCTTTGAACGTAAAACACAGATGCCCGTTGATGCCTCAACCCTGTACCGGTGGCACGCCCGAGATGGTGCCTTTCAACGGCTGGTGCCGCCCTGGGACAATATCGAAACGATCGCCGCCACTGGCGGTATTCAGGATGGTGCCAAACGCATCATGAAACTCCATCAGGGTCCCATGTCACTGACCTGGGAAGCCAACCACTATGCTCATATCAAGGACGAACAATTCGTCGATGAACAGGTTCGGGGGCCCTTCAAGCGCTGGGTTCACACTCACCGGTTTGAGGCCATCGATAACTCCTCGAGTCGGCTCGTCGACCACATTGACTACGAGTTACCACTCGCCGGCCTCGGTCGTCTCGCCGGGGGCTCCCAAACGCAGAAAATGCTCCAGCGCATGTTCACCTTTCGTCATCGCCGAACCTTTGAAGACTTACTCCGCCACAATGCCCATCAGTCTCCATTAACCATCGCCATTACCGGCAGCTCCGGTCTCATCGGCACCGCCCTCAAGGCTTTTTTGACTACCGGGGGACACCGCGTTCGGTGCCTCAAAAGGGCTCAAGACGACCTCGGTGCCGACGATATCTACTGGTCGCCCTCGACGAACGAGCTCGACCACCGCCTTCTCGATGGTATCGACGCCATGATCCATCTCAGCGGTGAACCCATCTCTCAGCGCTGGGATGAAGCAACTAAGCAGCGCATCGAGCAGAGTCGAATCCAAAGCACAAAACTCATCAGCACCGCCATTTCTCGCCTCGATGTCGCGCCCTCGGTGTTCATTTCTGCGTCGGGTGTCGGGTACTATGGCGATACGGAATCGACCCCCGTCGACGAAACCGACCCTCCCGGAGAGACCTTCCTGGCCAGGCTTTGCCAGCGATGGGAAGCGGCGACCGCTGCCGCCACAGACGCTGGCATTCGAACCGTCCATCTTCGTATCGGTGTCGTCTTGAGTCCTCAGGGCGGTGCCCTCCCGGAGTTTCAACGCGCTCTCAAATGGGGTCTCGCATCCCGCCTGGGGCCGGGCGATCAAACCATCAGCTGGATCGATCGCGACGACCTCCTGGGCGCCATCCTCTTCGCTCTAAACAATCCCACGCTTCAAGGAGCGGTCAATGCCACCTCCCCTCACCCTGTAACCAACCGGGCACTCATGGATCACCTCGCCGATCTCCAATCTTGGCCCTCCTTCATTCCAGTTCCCTCGGCGCTCATCAAAGGAGTCATGGGTCGCCAGGCCGGCGAGGAAGTCGTCCTCACAGGCCAGCACGCCCTGCCTTCTAAATTGGTGGATACGGGCTTTCAATTCTACTACCCCAGCATCGAGTCATCCCTTCAAATGAAATTGGGATTGACCGACGACTTCACGCTCTCTGACACTTCTGATGTGGACGCTTCGACGCCCCATTTATCTTCCCACTCCCGGGGCCGGCCACATGAGCAATGACCCCCTACCGCACTACGATGTCGCCATTATTGGCGCGGGTTTCGGAGGACTCTCCACCGCCCTGTCGCTTGCCGAAAAGGGAGCCACGGTCGCCCTCTTTGAGCGACTGACCTATCCCGGCGGCTGTGCCAGCACTTTCCAGCGCCAGGGCTATCGATTCGAGTCCGGAGCCACCCTATTTTGTGGGTTTGAGGAAGGACAACTCTTTCATGATTGGATCGAACGCCATCAAATGGACGTCACTTTCCAACCCATGGACCCTGTGGTGGAACTCCGCACCGCCGAGTTTACCCTTCCCGTCCCGCGCCACCGCCAGCAGTTGGTCGACCGATTCTGCTCCATGCCCGATGCTCCCCAACGCCGTCTGCGTGACTTTTTTGCCTGGCAAAAGAAGGTCGCAGACGCCCTCTGGGACCTCTTCGACGACCCCAGCCTCCTACCCCCCTTTTCGATTCCCACGCTGCTCCGTCATGTGGGCCGTTCTCCCCGATATCTCCCTTTAACACGGGCCTTTGGTCGCTCCCTCGGGGCGGTCCTCAAGCGCTTCGATCTCCAAGATTTTCGCCCTCTTCGCGCCTACCTGGACGCCGTCTGCCAGATCACGGTCCAACTTTCCGCCGATGACGCCGAGGCCCCATTTGCCCTGGCAGCCATGGACTATTTTTTTCGTGGCAGTGGCCATATCCACGGCGGCATTGGCCAATTGGCCACCGCCATTTCCGACACCATCGATCAACTCGGCGGTGATGTCTTCTTCGCTGATCCCGTCTGGAAGATCCGCCGCCGCGACAATAACAATCGGTGGTGTGTAGAAAGCCGACGCCGTGAAATTGTCGCCGACCACATCGTGGCCAATCTCATCCCCAAAAACCTGGCCGATATTCTGGGAGGCACGCCCAACGATTGGTCCACCCTGGCGTCACTGGATGAAGAGGTCCGAGGTGGGTGGGGGGCAGCCATGCTTTACCTGGGCTGCGATGCCGATCGCATCGACTCCGACCACGCCTTCCACCTGGAGATGATCGACGACCTGGATGCCCCCTTTCGAGAGGGCAATCATATTTTTGCCTCTGTCGGTGGGCTCGATGAAGTCCATCGCGCCCCCGAAGGCCAGCGCGTCGTCACCGTCTCTACCCATGTCGATATGAATCGACTGTGGCATGATGACAGTACCAGTCAGGCAACCTACATCGACTCCGTCCAACAGCAAATGCGCCAGACCCTTCAGAACCGCGCCCCCCACCTCGACGAGGCACGCCTATTCGAACTGACGGCAAGCCCCCGAACATTTGAACAATTCACCAACCGCCACAAAGGATATGTGGGCGGTATCCCTCGACGCGTCGGCCTCCACAACTACTTGCATATGGGGCCCGTCGAAGTTGAGCGAGGTCTCTGGATGGTCGGCGACACCGTCTTTCCCGGCCAGAGCACTCTGGCCGTTGCCCTTGGAGGCCTACGGGTCGCCGACTCCATCGCTTGAAATTAGTCCTCGATATTCTTGCGAAACGTATCTAACCGCTTTCGCACATCACCGATCAATTCGCGGGTCTCATCACGGACCTTCTCGGCCTGCTCTTCGCCCTTCTTTCCATAGGCCTTCATGCGATCCTGGAGCTCGTCAAAATCCTTCTCGACGCGTTCCCATCGCTCTTTGACTTCCATCTTTCCCAGGTTGAGTTGAACCTTCAACTCATCGCGCATCTGCTTGATGCGATCGTAGGATTCCTCGAGCTTTTTTGACGATTCGGACATAGTTGATCTCCCGTAAATAAACTAAACAAATTCACCACATCGAATGAGCACCCAAAAGATGTGCACGCCGAGCAATCATTCAAGCCCTAATCTGACCTCCCATCGCCATGGTTGGCCACCGTCGGCGGTGTCTTGCTCGCCGATGCCTGCATGCCCAGTGCTTCCGGGTGCTTGCGATAGTGCTCCCTGACCACTGAGGCCAACCCCTTTCGCACCTCTGGGCCCACATCGACCACTGAACCTCGGGGCAACGCCTCCACCAGCCTGGCCAGTAGTCGGTCCTGGGGCTCCTCCATCCTAGATCTCCAGGACTTGAGCAGTGCCTTATCTACTTGTGCCGGCAGGGAGGCCAATATCCCCAGATCGTTTTGGTCATGCACCAATAATCCGGAGGTCGTACCCCGATCCAGCGTCAGCACCTGGAAAAAATAGAGGGTGTGATACGCCAACTGCCGGGCTCGCTCCTCGTCCGTCGGCGCCCCTAACTCTGCGCCCTCATCGGCCAACATCCCCACATACCCGTCAATGACCGCCGCCCCGAACTCGCGCGCAAACTCAAAGTCCGCCTCCCCGTCTCCACTCTCGTAGCCCTCCAGATAAAAGTGCGAGACCCCACGGTGGCGCTCCAGGGCCGGAATGTAGAAATAGCGCTCCCCTTCGCGTCGCCCCTCCTCGTACAGATCGCCAGCCTCGCCCTTCAAAATCGCCTCAAAACGCTCAGTCTGAGAACGCTGTGGAATCGACGGATTTAAATCAGCCATCACCCGCCAATAATCCGTGGCCTGGCGCCGCTCCGTCCAACTGATATGCATATGCATCGACGGCAGGAGCGGATGGTCGGGGTGAATAATCGTCGACAGGGCGTTGGCCGATCGCAATCGCTTCGTCGGCATATCATCGTAGTGAACGGCCGAAAAATTGACCGAAAAACCATTGAACGCCGGCGCTCCGAGGGTGCCCCATCGGCGCCCCCCGCCGTGGTTTCCGCCGTCTCGAAGCCAATGA
The DNA here is from genome assembly GCA_964415785.1 of uncultured Bradymonadales bacterium. GTDB lineage: Bacteria > Myxococcota_A > Bradymonadia > Bradymonadales > Bradymonadaceae > SLJM01. The sequence continues at coordinate 2,686 of CAYQBU010000196.1, read as the reverse complement.
TAGAGCTTCACATCAGCCCCTCCCAGAGATGGGGCGACCTGGCGCAATCCATCGATAAAACGCTCCTGCAATCTGCGCAGCATCTCACCGACGCGCCGCGCTTCCTCCGACGATGGCACCACCATCTGGCCACGTTCCGTCTCCTTCGTCATATCCGTCTCCTCTTCTGATCTCACCAGTGCTCCAATAACCGATCGTAATAGGCAATCAAGCGCAGGTAATTGTCCTCCGCGATCCGCTCGTTCGTCCCGTGAATTCGCGCGATGTCCGCTTCGGTCAACACCAGTGGCTGAAAGCGATAGACCTCCGCGGTCAGCCCCGTAAAGTGGCGCGCATCCGCGGCTGCCACCAACATATTGGGAGCGATGACCACCTCGGGAAATACCTCCATCAACGCCGTCTCCAGTGCTTCGTAGGCCTTGCCCTCCATGCTCGCCAACGGCCCCGGGTCCGAGCGCATTTCACCCACCGGCTCCACCTCCAGATAGGAGGCGGACCACAGGTTCTCCAAATCCTCCATCACATCGTCGATGCTCTCGCGGGGGTGGATCCGAAAATTGACCACCCCGCGAGCGCTCTGGGGAAGCACATTGTCGGCCTCTCCCGCCCGCAGTACCGTCGGCGCCCCCGTCGTACGAAGCACAGCATTCGTCGATGGAGCCTTTGCCATCTGGCTCACCACCAGGGGCTCCGTCAGCCAGAGGTTGCGAAACAACAGCCGGTGCCCAAGGTCCATCTCCGAGGCCAACCACTCAAACATTTTCGCCGTTGGCCCATCAATCGCCCCCCCGCGCTCGCGCTCCTGCAGCGCCGACAGTGCGTCCATGAGCCGATATATCGCCAGCTCCTTTGGTGGCATCGACGCATGCCCCCCTTCACTGGACGCCCGAACCTCGACGGACAGATACCCCTTCTCCGTGATCCCGATCAGGGCCACCGGAGCCTCAACCCCGGGCACCACCCCGTCGGTGATCGTCAATCCCTCATCATAAACCGCTGCGATTTCAACCCCCTGCTCTTCCAGCTCATCGGCAACCGCCTTCGCCCCCTGCAGCCCACCGATCTCCTCGTCATGACCAAAGACCAGATGCGTCGTATGCCGCGGCGTCCAGCCCTCGGCCAACCGACCTTCCACGGCCTCTAGAATCGCCATCATGCTCTGCTTATTATCCAACGTCCCCCGCCCCCACACGTGTCCCTCTTCGCGAGCCCCCGAAAATGGCGGATAGCTCCAGTCTTCTTCCGTTCCCTCATCGATGGGCACCACGTCCATATGGGCCAGCAACACCACATGTGGGGCATCTTCATCGCTCCCCGGAATGACAAAATGAGGGGTTAGCCCACCGACCCATCGCCGCTGGGCCTCTTCATGTACCCCGGGAAACGTCGACTCCAACCACTGATGCATCGCTTCAAACGGTGCTTCATCGCCTTCGCTTCGCGGCGACACCGTCTCAAACCTTATGGCCTCACTTAGCCTCTCCAACGGGGCTTCGCGATCGCTTAGCTCCCACTCCACCTCCGCCATCCCCTCCGGTTGAACCGATTCCACCCACAGGGCGCGAGCGACGATGACGACCAGCACCGCCGCCGTCGCGATCGCCGCCAATTTTATTGCCAAAATCAACCGGTTTTTCATCGCAAAATCCCACACCGAGGGGGCGACATCAGCCGCTTATCGCCTACAAAATCGGCCATCCGGACAGGAGCCAGACCGCACCGCCGACCGCCGCCACTCCGCCGGCCAAACGCGCCACCATCGTCGACCGCTTTGAACGCATCGCCCACGTCGCCGCCGCCACGCCAATGGCATGGAGGAGCGCCGTCGACGCCACCAGCCCAAGGACGTAGAGTCCGGTCGCCAGCGACAGGCCCGCTCCCGCCGCCAGATGGGAGGCGCCGTGAATCATCCCAAAGAGTGCCATCGCTCCCACGGCCACCACCATCGGCACCGACCATCGAGCCCCCACAAGCGCTCCCAACACCACTACCGACGCCGCCGTCAACCCACCGGCAAAGGCCGGTCCAACCCCCAGGGCCATCGCCACCACACCCAGGGTCATCGCTCCCAGAAATACTCCCGGTAACACAATCCTCCCCCGCTCCGCGCTTCCCATCACCGCCCAGGCCCCCACCAACACCGCCGCCGCCAGGTGGTCGATCCCGCTCCAAGGATGCACGAGCCCCGCCATCAATCCCATTCCTTCACCGCCGTGGTGGTGATGCCCGGGGTGAGCTCCCACCACCGCCGCCGCTCCCATCACAACCAGCATCGCCAACGCCGCCATCCACCACTTCTTTTCGCTCTTCATCTCTCGCTCCTCAAACGCTTCAGTGTCAGCCATTTCAGATGACTCCTCGTTAGCATTGCCGACCTCACTTCGCCAACGCCTATTGTTGCCCCTTGCCAACCACTCATCGAGAGCCTACGCATCGCCATTGTGAGTCCCCTCTTTCTCCTGACGAGCCACACCGTGCCATCAACCTCTCCGCCCATCCCCACCGTCTCGCGACGCAGCGCCTACTTCATCCTCGCCCTTACCATCGTCGTCTGGGCCTCCTCCTTCGCCGCCATCCGCTACGTCTTGCAGCAGCTCGACCCGATGAGCATGACCACCATTCGCCTCATCGTGGCCGCCCTGTTTATGGGGGCCGTGGCCGCTGCATTTCGCCTGCCCCTGCCCTC
>CAYQBU010000195.1:0-7224 GCA_964415785.1 uncultured Bradymonadales bacterium | reverse complement strand
TAGATAGCTCGGAGATCCGCATCGTCATGTGCTACTCCGTCGCCGGCGGCACGGGCTCCGGCTCCTTTCTGCCCATGGCCTATACCCTGCGCGACCAGGCCAGCGCCCTGGGCAACCCCACCATGATCGGCGTCTGCGTCCTCCCGGCGATCTTCGAGGACAAAACAGGGGCCAATAAAGACGGCACCTTCGCCAATAGTTACGCCGCTCTCAAGGAAGTGGAGCACCTCATGAAGCTCGGCTCCCCGGAGTCGGCCTTCTTTCCGGAGGACGGCGTCGACTTCCACTACGATCCCTCCGACCAATCCAAAAAGAAGGTCAAGCAGCGCCCCTTCGACTTTATGTACCTCATCGACAAGCCGGAGAGCTTCACCGTCGGCAACCCTGTCGACGCCGCCGCCGACGGGCTCTACCTCCAGCTCTTCTCGCCCCTCTTTGCCGAACAGGCCGGCGACTACGACAATTATACGCAGCACCAACGCTTTTTGGTGCCCCATGACTTCGAGTCCAAGGGCATCTCTGGATTCACGTCCTTTTATGGCTCCTATGGCGCCGCCGTCTTGCTGGTGCCCACGGACGGGCTCGTCGACTATTGCGCCCGCGCTTCTTCTCTGGAGATCATGCGCCAGAGCTTCCTCGGCGCCATTCCCGGCGACCCGATCTATGGCACCCTTCGCCGCCACTCCCAACCCTTTTACGAGGTCACGGAGCGCGACGATGACGAGGACGCCCGCCCGGTTCACCTCTCGGATTTCAATAGCAAAGAAGAGGGCATTCAGAACCGACTTCGGGATCGCCTCTTCCAAAAACGAGTCCGCCTCCTGGGACGCTGCGAATTCGAGGACAACCAGGCCGGCCGCTTCATGAGCATCTTTCGCCACGGCCATCGCCTGGGTGAATTTCCGGCCAACGACGGCGAGATCCGCTTCGATAAGGACCGCATCTCCCGCGACCAGGAGCAGCTCGCCGATCGGGGGATGAACTTCTCCCTGGGAGCGATCCTGCTCTCCGCCCTCTGCGGCCAACGACCGGGCCAGAAGCCGGGTCTTCTCCAGGCCGCCGGCGGGGCGATCAGCAGCGAATCCGAAAAGATCGAAAACCAGGCCGTCATCGACGGCCGCGACACCGTCCGCGATTGGGTCGGCCGCGCCACCCGCTGGGCCGAACAGCTCAAGCGCCGCGGGCTGCGCCTCCTCAACGAGGGCTACAGCCGACAGGGCATCACCTACCCGGGCCTTGAGGAGTTGCTGGACCTCAAATTCCTCTCCGACGGCAGCCAGCAGGTCAGCCTCGCCGCCCAGCGCTACGCGATCCTCAATCTCCGAGATGAGCTTCGCACCCAGAACGAATCGGCGCCCAGGCCGACCTCCTTTGAGCTCGACGATATGGACGACGACGATCGGGTCCGTGAAAAGCACGCCCCCGAGGTCATTCGCCGCCTCCTGGATCAGGCCATCGAGCGGGCCCATGCCGAAATCCAGCGCGAGTTCATCGAAAAGCGCGCCGAGCTTCGCGACAGCCTCGGTGAGACGGCCCGGGTCATGCGCACCCTGGACGAAAACTTCGATCAATTCGCCCGCGACCAGCAGCGCCGCCTGGAGCGGCTGCGCCATCAGGGCGACGACTCCGCCAACACCTATGTCCTCGACGCCGAAGCCCTCCAGATCGAAAATGGCCGCCGGATGTGGGATTTCTTCTACCACGACCGCATCGCCAACCTCGACGAATTGAGCATGAGCAACCCCCGCATCCAGTCCAAGCTCAGCGGCACGGTGCGAAGCCTCAGCCTGCGCGGCGGCGGCTCCACCACCGCGACGCTGACCGAGCTCTACGACTCGCTGCGCGACTACTCCTCGAACTTCCTTCAGATCCGCCTCGGCGGCGACCCCCGGGCCCAGGAAGACGAGCGCCGAAACGGCCTCACCCTCGCCGACGCCCTGGAAAAAGAAGTCGTCTACCGCGCCCTCTATATGAGCAATCTGGAGGACGTCCAGGACAAGGGCGATCAATCGATCCGCGAGATTTTGGCCAGCTATAATGCCCGGCCCGACGAGGCCAAGATCGACATCGCCGAACCCCTCCACCAGGACTATCTTCGCGACAAATTCCAGCGCGTCGTCGACGAACGCGCCGAGCTCCTCGTCGCCTATGAAGAATCCCGCGACCAGCACGGCGGCGTCCGGCCCTGCCACATCTTTTTGGCGGCCATCGACGAGACCTTCCGCGACACCACCGTGGAATCCGCCCTCGAGGGCGCCAGCCTCTCCGGCCTCAAATGGGTCAAAGAGGGGTGGCACGATCCCCAGAAGATCGTCTTCTATCGCGCCGTCCTCAACGTCCCCCTCTACGTCTTTGGACGCATGGACGAGATGAAGGACTATTATTATCGCTTCAAGAATATGTCGAAGCGATCCAAGGTCCTGCATATCGACAAGAACTGGGAGGAGAGCCTCCCCGATCTCGATCCCGACGACGCTCAGGAAAAGCATCGCCAGGCGACGATGCGCGACCATATCGTCAACTTCGCCGCCCTCTGGACCATCAAGTCCAATGGCCAGACGGGCTTTATCGTCCTGCGCGACGGGCGCTATCTGCTGCGCGATCCCAATACCTCGCCGGCCCTGGATCTGATGGCGACCGGCGGCGACGATGAGTCCCACCTGACCCCGCTGGGCGAGTCGCTGGCCGAGGCCATCGAGGAGCTGCCACGCGTCCTGGACGACGAGCGCGTCAAATACCGGCCCTACCACCAGCTCTTGACCGCCGTTCGCGAGGGCATGGCCCCGTCGGTGCTCAACGAGGTGGTGCGCCTGCCCTTTACCTGGCGAAAAAACCGCGACGAGCTTCGGACCCAATACGGCAGCACTCCCACGCCCACCCAGGAGCTCAAGCTTCGGGACTTCACCGAGGGCTTTCGGCGCCTCTGCGAGGCCCTGGACTCGCTGCTCAATAAATTGCGCAATATCGAGACCGAGCGCCTGACCCTGGGAGGCGACTCCTCCAAGAACGCCGCCGGGCTCGACCCCGAAAAGGCCACCCAGAACCTTCGCCAGAGCGTCGAGATCCTGCGTCGCTTCCAGGAGAGCTGGCGAGCCCTGGAAGACCCCAACACCTCCACCTCGGTGCCCCCGACCTTCCGCGACCTCTTTCGCCCCATGGGAGAAGACGAGCTGCAGTCGAGCCTCGACGAGCTTCGCCACGGCGCCGTCAACCAACGCGGCGCTGCGGCCGACGCCCCGGCCGCCATGGCCGCCGACGACGCCGACTCTTAAGGCAACGTCATGAGCGAAAGCGACACTCCTCTATATCCGGAGCCCAATATCGTCGTCGGCCTCGGGCGCTTTGGACTCTCTGTCCTGGAGCGCCTGGGCGCCGACTGGCGTTGGCTCAGCGACGCCGCCGGCGACGATCCCTCCCTCAAGAACCTGCGCCTTTTGTCGGTGCGGGCCGACGAGGACAGCCATTCCGGCGACTGGATCCGCGACGACGCCCACCTGGCCTGCATCGCCCGGGCCGCCGGCGACGACGACCTCCCCACCCTGGCGCTCCACTTTGCCATCCTGCGCTCCCTGGGGTTGATCCGATTTCGAAACGGCACCTACCAATTCGCCCTCCCCCGCGACGCCGGCGTCGTGGAGACCAAGAGCCACGAGACCACCCGTCGCCGACGGTATTTCGACTGGCTCGGCCTCGACAGCGATCCCATCCGCGCCGTTGACCGCCTTCACCGCCTGGCCGCCGACGACCCGGAGGTCGACCTCTTCATCACCCCCATCGTCGAGCGCGTCGCCCACGGCCAGAGCCCGCGCCTGCTCATCCACCTCATCGCCCGCTGCCGCGCCCTCCTCCAGGGCCGCGACCCCTCGCCCTGGCCCTGGCTCAACGCCATCGCCCCCGGGCCCGACGCCGTCGATGGCCCCACGGCCACCCTTTCTGTCAACCCCGATTGGCTTACCGACGACGACCGCGCCGGCTACCTCGACGGCCTCGTCCCCCCGCCCCTCAAGCCCCCTCCATCGACCCACGACAATGGTCGCTCCCAGGGAGCGACATCGGCCCTGTTTTCCGAGCTCTCCATCGATTTACCCCCCGCCTTCCTGCCCCATCCTGGCGACCTCCCCACCCCCCTGAATCCACGGCGCCTATTGCGCGTCGATTGGCAGACCTCGGGCTGGGCCGCCGGGGAACTCGACGACCGGGAATCCATCGAATTTCATCCCGTGGAATCGAGCCCCTTTCGACTGGGCCTATTTGATCACGACCGCCGCCCGCCGCAAGACCCCTCGACACTCTCGGGGCGCCTGGAAACATTGGGCCGCCGCGTCCACCAGGGCCTGCTCCGACTGTGGTTGGATCTCCAACATGAGCGCGAAGAGGTGGCCTATGACGAGACGACATCGCGCCACCGCGCCGGCGCCGACGACGCCGTCGAGCAATGCCTGGAGCTATTGAGCGAATTGGTCATTCAACCCCTGTTGGAGGACGCCGACCCCCGCCCCGACGCCGACCGCCCCGACGCCCGGGCCGACCGCTGGGTCGACGGCCCCACCCTGCCCGACCGACCCACAAACACCCTGGCCTCCACCATCGTCGACCGCGAGTCCGACGCCTCCCGGCCCGACCGGCCTCTTCTGGAGCGCTTGCTGGAGCTGGGCCTGCCCGTCGACGAGCTCGATTTTGGCGAGCGCCCCCTCTTTGGCGACCTCACGCTCGACCTGGAGGCCCTCGAGGATGGCCAGCTCCCCGACCTTCGGCGCAGGATCAACGACGAGACCCGCCACCTGATCAGCTTCGACCACCTCAAGCGCTGTCGCCAGGAGCCAACGCGCCGCCCGCCGCGGCTGACGATCTACGTCGTCGGTGACGTCAAAGAACCCTTTGTCCGCCGGGCCTTCAGACCCCTCTTGAGAGCCCTTCACCAGGAGTTGATGCGGGCCTACGCCCCGGTCTTCAATACCAGCCGCGACGGCTTCGATCGCCCGCTGTCGATCGTGCCCATCGTCTGGAGTCCCCACCCGGCGGACGCCTTCGGCGGCGACCAGGCCCGGGCCAACCTCGTGGAGGAGGCCTCCATCCTGGACTCCGTCCACAACCTGCGGCGCTGGGTCGAGGCCCTTCCCTCCAATCGCCGCTGCATCCCCCAGATCTTTCTCAACAGCCGGGTCACCGACAGCTCCGTCCTCGGCGTCGACGAGGCCAGCCGCCAGACCCGTGACTTTTTATCGCTCCAGATGCGAAATGCATTGGCCTCCGATTCCTGGCTGCGCGAAACGGCCGTGGGCTACACCAGCGACGACCTCTTCTCGACGTTTTCCTGCATCGAGATCGACTTCCCCGCCGAACGGGCCCGAGAGTACCTGTCGACGCGCCTGGGTCGCGAGGCCCTGAGCCGCCTCCAGCAACGCGGCGGCGGCGCCGACAGAGACGTCGACGACGCTGACCTCCCACAGCTGGAGCGCGACACGGACGACCTGATCGCCGGGCCCAATAAGAAACTCAAGCAGGTCACGGCCTCGACGGCCGACCGCCTGACCTCGGAGGTCGACGACCGGGTCGTCCTCAGCGAGGCCACCACCACCCGAGAGCTCCTCGATCGCTTCGACGACGCCTTCGAGGATCGCCTCTACGAGCGGGTCTACGAGGCCTGGCAAAAGCTCCAGCGCCGCCGCGGCGCCATGGACGATATGATCGACGATCTGCGCCGCGCCTCGGGCCACGAACTGGAGGACACCCTGGATCAGGCCCGCCAGGGCGCCGACGGCCTCATCGCCGATCACGCCGCCGAAGGGGGCCTCCAGACCGCCCGCGCCGGCCTGCGCCAGATGCGCCGCAACTCTCAGCAGCTCTTGGACGACTCCGAGGATCGGCGCCGACGGGCCATCCGCCGCTGCCAGCAGCACGACTTGCCCGACTCCTCGCCCATCGCCGCCAGCCGCCAACGCCTCTTGAAGGCCGCCGACGACAAGCCCGACCGCACGCCCCTGCTGTTGGGGCTCGTGCTCTGGGCGGCCATGGCCCCCACCCTGGGCGCCCCCATCGCTCACGCCCTCGCCCGGGGGTTGAACCTCAACCTCAATGCCGCCAACCCCCTGGAGTGGATCCTCGGCCCCTTTGGCTTTGTGACCGGGGCGGTGCTTCTCTTTTTGCCGGCCTTCTTTCTCCTTCGCCGCCACCTCAAGAAGTCGACCAACCGGGTTCGCGACGCGATCCAGGCGCTGGCCTCCACGGTGCGCGATGTCGTCGAGGGCTCGCGGGGCGACCTCTTCCAGGCCTCACCGTCGATTCGCTCCTTTTTCGCGGCCCGATTGCGCCTGACCCACGCCCTGACCCATCGCCAATTCAGCGACCGCCTCCACGATCGCATCACCTGCGACAACCGACTGGCTTTTCGCCTCTGCCGAAGCGTCGAGATTCAGCAGCGAAAGCTGCGGCGCCGCGCCGAGATCCTGGGCGCCCGCCCCCGCCGAAGCGACGGGGATGACCAGCGCCTCAACGATGATATATCCAATATCTTCGGCCCCCCGGACGTCCGCGACCGCCTCCTGACCCCGGAGCGCCTCCTCGACTATTACGACCTCCATTTTCAGGCCCTGCGCGACGTCGACAACGCCCTGCCCGAGATCATCGAGCAGGCCCAGGGCTTTGAGCGCTGGCGCCGCGAGGCCTGCCTCGCCGACACCGACCTCCTCCTCGGCTATGGCCGCCAGCAATTCGCCGACCTCTGCACCACCCCCGTGGGGGCGCGCCCCTCCTTCGAGGTCGACGTCGGCCACCACCTGACGCGTTTCGTGGCCCGCCACTTCGCCAATATCGGCTTTGGTGCCCGCTTCGTGGGCTACGAGGGCTTTGACGCCAACGGCCTTCGCCGCCTGGCCGACACCTCCCTGGTCCTCCACCCTCGGCTTCGCCCCACCTTCGACAAGGCCTGCGACGACCCCGACAACCCGCCCACCTCGGAGACCATGGACATCATCGAGGCCAATATCATGCCCAATACGGCCTATATGCTCTCTCTGGTGCAGGGCATCCACGCCCGGAGCATCGATAATTTCCAGCGCCACGAGGGCTTCTTCGACCGCCTCGATCTGCCGGACCCCGCCGTGCCCTGGCGAAACCAGCCCCTCACCATATCGGGCCGCCACCGCGGCGAGCCCCCTCATCGACAAGCCTCCGACCCGCCCTCGTCTGACCCACCCCCATCCAATGATCCCGAGCCCAACGGTT
>CAYQBU010000194.1:0-7233 GCA_964415785.1 uncultured Bradymonadales bacterium | reverse complement strand
GGCGAGGATCAGCGACACCATTCGTCGCATCTTTGATCTGGGCTATTTCTACGACGTTCAGGTGGAAGCCGAGGAAGATGAGGCGGGCGATGTGGTCCTGCGCTTTGTGGTCGAGGAGATGCCGGCCATCGACTCGATCCGCTTTGAGGGCTCCGATGCCTTCAGCGAGGACGAGCTGGAAGACGAGATCGGGATTCGGCGCTTTTCGATTCTCGATGTCAACGCGGTCAATGAGAGTGCGGAAGCGATTCGAGAGCTCTACGAAGAGGAGGGCTATTTTCTGGCGGAGGTCGATTATGTGATCGAGGAACGCCCGGACCGCGCCGACCTGGCGGTGGTGACCTTTCGGATCCAAGAGTATGCCCAGGTCGAGGTCAAGCGAGTCACCTTCCTGGGCAATGCAGCGGTGCCCGACGAGGAATTGGGCAGCATCATGGCGACCCGCGAGGGGGGAGTGCTCTCCTTTTTGACGGATATGGGGGCGTTTCAGGAACAGAATTTCGAAGAGGACCTGCAGCGGATCACGGCCTATTATTACGATCAGGGCCATATCCAGGTGCAGGTGGAGATGCCAACGCTGCGGCTGACGCCCGATAAGCAACACCTGTATATCACGATCCGTATCGACGAGGGGCCGCGCCACTATACGGGCGAGGTCGACGTGTCGGGAGATATGCTCGTCGATCGCGAGGAGTTGCTGGCCATGACGCAATTGGGCCAGGAAGAGGTGTTTCGCTACGGGCGTCTGCAAGAGGATATGATGCGCCTGCAGCGCTTCTATCAGGATGCGGGCTATGCCAATGCGCAGGTGATTCCGCGTGATCGCATCGACTCCGAAAATCATATCGTGGATGTGACCTACGATATCAATCAGGGCGAACAGGTGCGCATCGGGCGCATCGAAGTGGAGGGCAACTCGACGACCCGTGACCGCGTGATTCGCCGTGAGTTGGCGATCCAGGAGGGCGATTGGTATTCGGCCTCCGGCATTGAAAGCTCGCAGTCTCGCGTGCAGCGGCTGGGGTATTTCGAAGAGGTCAATATTACGCCTCAGCGAACGGAGTCGCCGGGGGTCATGGATCTAACGGTTCAGGTGGCGGAGAGACCGACGGGGACGTTCCAATTGGGCGCTGGTTTGTCGAGCCAGGAAAACTTCATCTTTCAGGGGCAGGTCTCTCAGGAGAACCTCCTTGGGCGCGGTCAATCGCTGCAGTTGAGCGCCCAGTTGTCGAGCATTCGAACGCTCTTTAACCTCCGGTTTAGCGAGCCATGGCTTCTGGGAAGCCGATGGAGCTTGGCGACGGATCTGTATAATTTCGATTTCCTCTTCCAGGATTTTGCACGGCGGTCGATGGGAGGAACCCTGACCTTTGGGTATCCCATCGGAGAGTTGTTGGGGCTGCCGATGGGCGATGCTCTGAGAGCGTCGGTGCGCTATAAGTTGGAGGATGTGGACGTGCGGCCGGGTGGAATATCGGGAACGCGAGCCCAGTCGGGGTCGCCACTTTTTGCCGGTGGGCTGACGAGCAGTCTGCGCCTGGGGGCGACCTACGATACGCGGGATAATCGACTCTTTCCCACCGATGGAGCCTATCACTCGGCGAGCGTGGAAGTGGCCGATGGCACCTGGACGATGAGCGGCAACGAGTTCGCCAAGTTCGATACGGACTTTCGGGGATATTTCCCGGTGTTCTGGAATTTCGTGCTGCGACTCAATTCCAACCTGGGCTACGTGGCGCGGACGAGCGCCGATTCGCGGGTGCCGATCTTTGAGCGCTATTACGTGGGAGGGCCCGACTCGGTCAGGGGCTTTGACCGGTTTACGCTGGGGCCGACGCAACGGGTGGCATCGAGTCAGGCGGACCCGGTGGGACGGCTGGAAGAGTTCCAGATCGGTGGCAATAAGAGCCTGGTCCTCAACGCGGAGATGGAGTTTCCCATCTTTGCAGCGGCCCAGCTTCGAGGCGTATTCTTCGCCGACATGGGGAATGCATTCGATGATGGACAGCGTTTAACGCTGAGACCGGATGTGATGACCAGTGATGATGAAGATTATGAAGACGCCCTGAGAACAGCGGTTGGGTTTGGCATGCGTTGGTTTAGTCCGATCGGTCCGCTGCGATTTGAATGGGGCTTTCCCCTGCAGCGTCTACCTGGAGAACGGCCGGTGGTGTTTGACTTCAGTATCGAACAGGCATTTTAATTCCCATCGGTTGGGGCTGGTCGGTCAGCGAAGCTAAGAATTTGGAATCATCAACGAGGATGGAAGGTATGAAACTCGACGAAATGAATTGGAAGCGATCGATGACCCGCGGCGTGGCCGTCGTGATGACCCTTTGCCTGGTGAGCCTGGGAGCGATGTCGACGGCGTCGGCCGACGAGGTCAAAATTGGGTATGTGGACCTGCATCGAGCGCTTGAGGAGAGCGATGAAGGTCAAAAGATCATCAGTGAGCTGGAGCAGGAATTTCAGCAGCGCCAGCAGCAGCTCGACCAGGCTCAGCAAGAGATCATGCAGAAGCAGGAGCAATTTGAGCAGCAGGCGATGATGATGAGCGAAGAGCAGCGCCAGCAGCAAGGAGCACAGCTGCAGCAGGAGATGCAGCAGTTGCAGCAGACCTATATGACGCTGCAAAACGAGCTGGCTCAGCAGGAGGCGGAGGCGACGTCGCGGCTGCTCGATGAGATGAGTTCCGTCATTGAGGGGATCGCCGAAGAGCAAGACTTTACGATGGTGATCGAAAAGACGGAGACCTCCGTGTTGTATTCGGTGGACGGATTGGATCTGACCGATGAGTTGATCGACCGCTACAATGCCAACTAGGTTGGAACCGGTTGCCAGTGCAAGGAGAGTGGCCGCCAGTGGGGCGGCCCTTTTTTTTAGGCAGAGAGACGAGAGCTCGATGGAGAACATGAGGGTCAAATGGTTGGTGCTGGCGTTGGTGGTGCTGTTGGGAGGCTGCGATGTGGAGGGGCAGCTCCAATCGCTGTTGTATGGCAGCGACGATGAGGGATCGACGACGACGTTGGGCGAGCAGAGCCGGGAAGAGGAGCGCCAACGCGAAGAAGAACCCAATGACTCGCGTGAGGAAGCGACGCCGATAAAAATCGATGGCGACCAGGGGCCGATGTGGGCAGCCATCGATCCGGTGGGGGATGTCGATTGGTTTCGCCTGGAGTTAGAGGACGATGAACCCTGGATGGTGGAGCTGACGGTGGAGCCCCAGGACGAGGATCTAGATCTGGCGCTCTATCTGGCGTTGGAGGACAGTCCTGACGGCCAGGAGCGGGCGCCCCTGATGTATGATATCGGAGGGCCGGGCGAGGAGGAATCGATTCCGATGCTTGAGCTCAAGCCCGATGAGCCGCGCTACTTCTTTATCAGCGCCGACGACGATGAGCAGAGCGGGGAGTACCGCATCAATATTCGGCGGCGGCTGTCGGCGGCACAGGTGGCGATGGAGCCCAACGATCACCCGGAGTTGGCGATGGAGATGGAGATCCCGGGCGAGGTGCAGGGCTTTTATGATCGCCCCTACGATCGGGATATCTTTTATGTGCCGGCGGAGTCACTCCAGGCCGGGATCTATGGGCTGGAGTTGAGCGCATTACCGGAGTTGGAGCAGCGGCTTCGTATTTATTCGTCGGCGGATTTGGAGTCGCCAGCGCTGAGCTTGTCGGTGGGCAGTCAGCGACCGGCGGTGATCCCCAATTTGTCGCTATCGGCCGAAGAGGAAGAGGGGCTGTATTTTGTGCTGGAGCCCGAGGACGAGGCCTACGATCGCGATAGCGGTTACCGGCTTCGAATCATCGAACACCCTCCGGGAGATGGTTATCGCGTGGAACGAGAGCCCAATGATAGTGCCGGTACGGCTCAGCCCATCGACTTTGAGGATCCCATACGGGGGTATCTGCACACGCCCCGTGATGTGGACCGGTTTCGCCTTGAGATCGAGGACGAGGACGAGGAGGAGGACGAAGCGGAAGACGAGGAAGAGGGGGAGGACGATGAGGAGGAATCCCAAGAGGACGAGGAGACCGACGAAGAGGAGATAGAGGTCATCGATCCCTGGCAAGGAGTGCCGGAGAAGGAGGTGCCAGAAGTGGTGATGCAGGCTCATCTGAGACCACTGGTGGACGCTCATCGATTCGGGTTCCGGTGGATTCCAGAGGACGATAGTCTCGATGTGCCTCGTGAAGAAGTGGCCTCGGCGACGGACGAAGAGTTGGTGATCTGCAACCGAACCCTGGATCCGGGGGAGTACCACCTGGAGGTGCGAAGCGTGCAGAGTGACGAGGGCTTTCGTCCGCGAAGCTTTGACTACGAATTACGGGTGGTCAATATCGCGGGGATGGAGGGCCTGGAGATCGAGCCCAACGATACGCTGGAGCAAGCGGATCGACTGGAGATGGGCGGCCATCGGATTGGCTTTATCTCGTCGTCTGGCGATGTGGATGTCTTCGCGTTTGTCGTGGGGCCCGACGAGGTCCAAGAGGTCGAACCAGAGCAGGAGGACGAGCGAGAAGGCGATGAGGAAGATGAGTATGAGGACGAAGAAGGTGGGCACGAGCAAGAAGACGACCCCTGGGCGAGTCCAGAGATGGATGAGGTGCGCATCGATCTGCGGGGGAATCCGCTGAATCTGGGATTCGAGTTGATGGATGACGAAGGTGGTCGGATCGCCAATATCAGCCGGTCGGGACCCGGGGGAGATGAATACTTGGAGATTGACTTGCCCCACGGGCTCTATTATCTGGCAGTGAGCGCAACGTCCGGGGCATCCTGTGAGCCCTATCGAATCGAGGTCCAATAGTGACCGAGATCGGGTGCGCCAATGGACGCAATGGCTGTGCAACAAAAGAGGTACAAACGATGACAGGTCCGATCTTGGTAGGAATCGCCGGTGGTACAGGATCGGGCAAGACGACGGTGGCCCGTCGTATCCTGAATGCCTTCGACGAGGAGGTAATCTGTCTTGATATGGACTCCTATTATCAGGACTTGAGTCATCTGAGTCCGGAGGAGCGTCGCCAGGTTAATTTTGATCACCCCGACGCCTTCGATACGGAATATTTCGCCGAACACCTGGATGCGTTAGGTCGACGGGAGTCGATCGAAAAGCCGGTCTATAGCTTCGCGGAGTCGGTGAGGACGGAGAAGACGCTCACCGTCACGCCGGCGCCGATCATCCTGGTGGAGGGCATATTGGTGCTCGCCGATCCGGAAGTCCGCGCTCGGTTGGACGCCAAGATCTTTGTGGATGCCGACGACGACGTTCGCTTTATCCGTCGGCTTCAGCGCGACGTGGCAGAGCGAGAGCGGTCACTTGATTCGGTGATCACCCAATATATGAACACAGTGCGTCCGATGCACCATAGTTTTGTAGAACCGAGTAAACGCTACGCAGATATCATCATTCCTCGAGGCGGAAAGAACGACGTGGCGATCTCGATGGTGGTCGCCGACATCAAGGCGCGTATCTTGCGGATTCATGCGGCGGCACAAGCGGCCGGCGAATGAGTGAATAGGTGTCTCGATCAGGTGAGGACGCCCTGAAGGTAGAGGGCGAGCCCGATGGTGATGAGCACCAGGAGAGCACCACCGAAAAGCAGGAGGGGTTGGCCAGCTGATTGACGTTGGGATTGGTATAGGATCTGCGAGCCAGAGGCGTCGGCCGGGGCGACATCCTCGCCCCATTCCCACTCTTCACCATCACTGTCGCCATCGGAACAGGCGGAGGCTTTTTGCTCGGCGAGGACGATGATCTCGCTGTCGTCCGGTTCCTGGGTGACGGTGAGGATCGAAGAGGAGGAGGAGGGGTGGCGCTGGGAAGCGCGGGAGCCCAAGGTATCAAAGGGGATGCGGGAGTTATCCTCGAGGGGAGCAGTGAGGTTGTCGAGCGGGGCATTGAGGCGGATGGCCAGAGCCTGGGCTGGGCCGGGGCGTTGTTCGGGATCTTTGGCGAGGATGCTGCGCACGAGGGCTTCGAAGTGACTTCCCCGGAGCAAAGAGTTGGAGAATTCGGGGATAGGGTCGTTGATATGGGCGCGCATCGTTCGCGTTGGCCGGTCGCCTTTAAAGGGAGGGTGGCCGTTGACCATTTCAAAGAGAAGGACCCCGAGGGAGTAGATGTCAGAAGCCGGTGTGAGGTCCTCGCCAGCGGCCTGCTCGGGCGACATGTAGATCGGGGTACCGACGGTACTTCCCTGGATGGTCAACTGGCGCCCGCTGTCGGTGACCTGTTCCTCCATATCCGGTGAGGCGAGCTTGGCGATGCCGAAGTCCAAGATTTTGACGACGTCGGGACGACCAGCGACGGTGGTCAGGAAAATATTTTCCGGTTTGAGATCGCGGTGAATGATGCCCTGTTCATGAGCTTCGGCGAGGCTCTGAAGGCATTGATGGCCGATGGAGACGGCGGACGCCAGGGGCAATGATGAGCGTGCGCTGAGACGGTCGGCCAGGTCGTGGCCATCGAGGTACTCCATGACAATATAGGAAAAATCGTCCTGGTAGCCGTAGTCGTGGATGGTGATGGTATTGGGGTGACGCAGGCGGCTGGCCAATTGAGCCTCGCGACGAAAGCGCGTAGCGATACGCTCGGTGGCCGAAAAGCGTGGAGGGAGTAGTTTGATGGCCACATCGCGGTCGGTGCCCCGTTGACGGGCACGATAAATGGTACCGAAGCTGCCGAGGCCGATGGCCTCGATCAACTCATAGCGCTCGCCAATGACGAGGCCGGGATAAAAGGGATTGGTATCAGCCATGGTACAGAGGGGCTTTCCGGCAGTGCTGAACGACGATAGCTGGGTTGCGACTTCTCGACGATGCTAAGGCATCGCCTCGTCCGTCGCGCCTTGCCCTCGTCGCCCAGTCGTCGCCGAGGGTAGCCTGAGTATTTTGGGCGGGCAATTGCTGGCTGACATCAGCATAGGCGGAGCCCTGAGGCCTGTCCACGGCGATCTGGGGTTATTCCAGCTGCTGGGGGTCGAGTTCGCCATAGGAGTCGATGCCCTTCCAGGAGTTGCCCTGGATGATTTGGTGCAGCGAACCCAAGTCGACGAGCCGCGGTCGGTGGTAGCACTGGCAGTGCTCCTCGGACGAAGAGCCAGAGGAGATGCACTTGCGAGGTGTTGAACGATGATTGGGTAGAGAGGCCATGGGGTATCTCCGAAGCAAGTCAGGACGGTTAGCCATCACGATAGAGGCGCTGAAGCCAGTATTCGGCGGCCA
>CAYQBU010000193.1:0-7306 GCA_964415785.1 uncultured Bradymonadales bacterium | reverse complement strand
ATTTTGGGACCTGAGTGGCATCGATCGGGGTCATGGGACGGATTCAAACCGAACTCTGAGGGGTAGGATCGCGGGCAGGGAGGCCAACTCGTGGATGGTGAGAGGGGAGGCAACCCGGGTGGTGAGGTGGCCAGAAGGGGCTAGGCTGATTCACCGACGGCGTGAAGTCGTGGAGGTCGGTGAATCCAGGGGCGTCAATAGCCGAGTGAAAAACTGCGGCTGTTGGCGGCCTGCCGGGTGTCCATGGTGGAGAATTGGAGGACAATGGGCACGGAGGCCACGACGACCGCGCCGTAGTCCGTCTCCAGGGGGATGGCCTCCGGGTCGATCAGATCGTTGATCCGCACCTCCCGTACGCGGCGGGCGGCGACCTCGAGCGGGTAGGGGCCGACGGGTTCTCGATCGGCGTAGTAGATGGTGATCTCAATATGGGCATCTTCGTCGCACGTATTGAGCATCCATAGGCTGTCGTGGCTGGTAAATTCGGGCTCTTGGCCGGTCTGGCCCATGGGAATATGACTTCCCGCGATGGCCCAGATCTTTTGTCCGATGTCCTCCATGGTCCCTCTCCTTAGACTCCAAATAAGTCGCGAAGGTAGTCGTTGATGAAGACGCCGTCTGGATCCATGGCCTCGCGGATCTCCAAAAAGGTGTTCCACTCGGGATAGCGCGTCGCCAGTTCGGCTGCCCGCATATTGTGCTTTTTGCCCCAGTGGGGCCGGCCGTGGTGGGCGGTCAAAATAGGTTCGATGTCGGCGAAGAAGGCGTCGTGGGGAAGCGAGGCGTTGTGGTGGACGGAGATGACGGCGGTCTCTCGTCGGTAGGACGGACTGAGGAGGGCGTCGTCCGGTGCGGTGGTTCGGTAGAGCGTGCGCCATGCGACGTCTCGTCGGTGGACGTCGAGCATTCGGCGCCGGACCTGTTGGAAGGCGATGGGGCCGGCCATGGCGGGCAGGCAGTACTCCATTTCATCAAAGCGCAGGTCTCGGGTTCGGGCGATGATGCGGGGCGCCCACTCCACCTCTTCTTTGACGACCGTGGCGAAGGGCATGTCCGGGGACTCTCCCGGCCGATTGAGGGTGCGAAGTTTGACCTCATCGCTGCGGGGATACCAGTAGAAGTCGAAGTTTCGATTCGACTCGACAAGCTCGGTGAGATGCTCCATGCAGTCATCGACGGAGGCGCACATCTCGAGGCGATGGAGGCGATAGGCGGGCTGGACGCGGATGCGGAGGCTGGCGAAGATCCCAAGGGTCCCCAGGGAGACCCGGGCGGCGCGGATGAACTCCTCGTCATCTTCGATATGGCGCTCGATGAGCTCACCGTCGGCGGTGACCATTCGCAGGCCGAGGAGCATGGTCGATAGATTGCCCAGATGCTTGCCCGTGCCGTGGGTTCCGGTGCCGATGGCGCCCCCGAGTTGTTGGACGTTGACGTCGCCCAGGTTGTGAACCGCCAGGTCGTCGTCGAGGAGTTCTTCTCCCATTTGTTCGAGGGTCGTTCCCGGGCGCACCCAGGCCTCATGGGCGTCGCTGTCGACGGATTCGACGCCGCTCATCTTCTCAAGCGAAATCAGGGTCTCGTCGGTGTTGACCAGGGGCGATGAGGAGTGCCCCTGACCGACCACTCGGCAGCGGCCTCCGTCGGCGGCGATCTCACGGACCAGGGCCTGGAGTTTCTCCGTCGACTGGGGTCTGGCGATGTGCTCCGGCGTAAATTCAAGACTTCTGGACCAGTTTTTAAAACGCTCTGTCATCGTCTCCCCACCTGTTGGCTCGAAATGTGACGGCTGCATGGAACGGGATCTGCGCATCCTCGACGGCACTCCAAAACGCGGCGAAAGAGTAAACCTAAGTCGATTTTGGGATCCGCCAATGAAAACCCGGCGCTAAAAGAGGATCAAGACCGCCGCCAGAGCGGGAAGCGACAGGAAGGTGCTGATGACAATCGTCGCCGCCGCCAGCGCGTCGTCGCCCCCGATCTGAGTGGTCAAAATATAGGAGGCCGTCGCCGACGGGCAGGTGGCGAAGACCATCACGACAAAGACCTGCTCGGCCGGAAGCCCCCACCACAGGGCAAACCCAAAGGTGATCAGGGGCAGGGCCGTCACTTTAAAGCCCGCCGCCGCCGTCGCCAGGCCGATGCGCCCGCGCATCTCCAATTCGAGAAGGGCGCCGCCGAGGCTGACCAGCGCCAGGGCCAGCGCCGTCTGCCCCAGCAATTCAAAGGGGCGGTCGATCATGACCGGCAATCGAAGCTCAAACCAGCCCAGAAGGCTCCCCAGGACGGCGGAGAGGATCAGCGGATTGAGGAGGACTTGTCGGGTCAGACGTCCCAGGACGGACCAACTGATCCCGTGCCGGGCCATGACCAGGGCCATCACGGAGATCAGGTTATTGAGAGGGACCATCGCCGCCAGTGCGATCAGCGCCGCCGCCACCAGCTCGTCGCTGCCGACGCCATTGCCCACGGCGAAGATGATCAGCGGCAACCCGACAAAGGCCATATTGCCGCGAAAACCGACTTGAACGAAGACCCCGTTTTGGCGGGAGTCCAGGCCCACGACCAGGGCGATCACGGTGGCGACCAGCGCGGAGGCGACGGTGGCGACGGCGAGGACGAGCAATAGTCCCCCCGTTTCGAGTCCCTGGAAGTCGGTGGCCGCCAGTTGGTGGATGAAGAGACTGGGCAGGGCGATCCAGTAGGTGAATTTGTCCATGCCCTGGCGAATCTCGGGGGTGATGAACTCCACCTTGAATAGCAGGGCCCCGAGACCGACGAGGAGGATGATCGGAAGCAGTGACTCTGTGGCCTGCAGCACGAGATGCCTCCCCTGAATAGTGATCAATAATCCGGATTAGGTGATCGCGGCGAATTGTCTAGCTTCTATTCCACCACGGGAGGATACGGAGACGAGCACAAATCCCTTCACTGATGTCGACGGAGTGCTGCCATGACGAACGCAATCGGTCATCGAGTCTGGGCCATCGCCGAGGGATATATTCCGGAGAGTAGCCACGGCCCGGAGCCGCAAATGGAGAGCCACGAGACGGTCTGTATTCTCAACACCTCGTCGCGGGAGGCAACGATCCGGATCACCGTCTACTTCGCCGATCGCGCTCCCATCGGTCCCTTCGAACTCGAGGTGGGGCCACAGCGGACCCGTCATGTGCGGTTCAACGATCTCGACGATCCGGAGCCGATTCAACGGGGCACGGATTACGCCAGCGTCATCGAATCCGACGTGCCCGTCGTCGTTCAGCACTCGCGTCTGGACTCGCGCCAGGCGGAGAACGCCCTGATGTCGGCCATGGCCTTTGGGAGCGATTGATCGGTGAACGCCAACGCTCATCACTTCAGCGAATAGGGGAGTGCGCCATGACCGTATTGGGTTATCACGCTTCACATGAACAATTTCCACCGAGTGCCCTCCTAGACTGGGTCCAGCTCGCGGAGGGGGCGGGGTTTGAGGCCGCGATGTGCTCGGATCACTTCAACCCCTGGAGTGGGGCTCAGGGAGAGAGCGGCTATTCCTTTGCCTGGTTGGGGGCGGCCTTGCAGGCCACATCCCTGCCCATGGGGCTGGTGTGCACGCCGGGCTATCGCCAGCACCCGGCGGTGGTCGCCCAGGCGATCGCGACGCTGGGCGAGCTGTTCCCGGAGCGGATCTGGGCGGCCTTTGGCAGTGGACAGGCCCTCAATGAATCGATCACGGGCGAGCGCTGGCCCTCGAAAGAAGAGCGCAATCGACGCCTTCGGGAGTGCGTCGAGATCATCGACGCTCTGTGGGCGGGCGAAAGGGTGACCCACCACGGGCTCGTCGATGTGGTGGAGGCCACCTTGCACACCCGACCGGACAAGGCGCCCCGGGGGTTTGCGGCGGCGGTCACGGCGAAGACCGCCCGATGGGCCGCCGACTGGGCCGATGGCCTGATCACGGTCGCCCACCCTCTGGAGGAGATGAAGGAGCTGGTGAGCGCTTTTCGCGACCACGGGGGGAAAGACAAAGAGCTCTACCTCCAGATGCAGGTTTCCTATGCCGACAGCGATCAGAAGGCGCTGCAAAATGCGCATGAGCAGTGGGGCACCAATATCTTTGCCAGCTCCGTTCTCGCCGAGCTTCCCTCGCCGAAGAGTTTCGAGGCGGCCGCGGAGTTGGTTACGCCGGAGCAGATGCAGGGCCCGGTGCGCTGCTCGTCGAGTCTGGAGCAGCACCTGGAGTGGATCGGCGCCTATGCCGATCTGGGATTCGACGCCATTTTTCTTCACAACGTGGGGCCCAATCAGGGCGAGTTTATCGCCGCCTTTGGTGAAGCCGTGCTACCGGAGCTCATAAGATGAATCATCGACCTCAGCGAAGACCGGCGTATCGGCCCATCGAGGACTACGGGATTGTGGGCAATACGGCCTCGGTGGCCCTGGTTCGCCTCGATGGCAGCATCGACTGGTGTTGTCTGCCCGCCATGGACAGCCCGTCGGTATTTGCGGCGTTGCTCGACGCCGAAGGAGGGGGCTATTTTCAGGTCTGTGCCGACGGATTCGAGAGCACATCGCAGCATTATCTGGAGGCCACCAATATATTGGTCACCACCTTTGAGACGCCCCGGGGCCGTCTGGAAGTGGTCGATTTCATGCCGGCGGGAGCGGCCATCGACCGGAAAGTGGGGAATCCCTGTGGCTCGCAACTCTATCGCCTCCTGCGCTGTGTGGAAGGACGGGTCGAGGTCGACATCACCTGGGCGCCACGCCACGACTATGCCCGGGCGGACACCTTTATCGGCCGCCGCGCCGGCGGTGTGGTCGCCCTGGGCGGGGAGTGTCCGCTGGCCCTTGCCGGCCTCGACGATCCGCAGATCATGGACAGTGCCGATGGTCCGGCCGTGGTCGACCGGTTGTCGCTTGGCGCCGGCGAGGAGCGGCTATTGGCGACGGTCTGGAATCAAGAGGAGCCCCAATTGCCGGACCAGGGGGCCGGGGAGCTTCTGGAGCAGAGCGCTCAGGCCTGGCGAAGCTGGCTGCATCACGAGGAGACCGGTCTGGAGAGGCCCTGGGCCGGGGAGCGAGCCGATATGGTCCTTCGCTCGGAGTTGGTGCTCAAGCTCATGACGCAACCGGGTTCGGGAGCGCTGGCGGCAGCGCCGACGACCTCGCTGCCGGAGACCATCGGCGGGCCCCGCAACTGGGACTATCGCTTCACCTGGATTCGCGACGCCGCTCAGATCGCGCAGGCCTTCTTCGCCCTCGACCATCATGAGGAAGCCGACGCCTTTTTGCGCTGGGCCGAAGAGGTCGCCTGCCAATCGGGGAGCAAGCGCCCGGAGGGGCTACAGATTCTCTATGCCCTGCGATCGGAGACGGAGTTAAAGGAGCGCACCCTGGACCACCTGGAGGGATATCGGCAGTCCTCACCGGTGCGCATTGGAAATGACGCCGCCGCCCAGCTTCAACTCGACGTCTACGGAGAGGTGCTCAACGCCGTCTACGAGCGAGTTCATCGCAGCGAGAGCTTTGAAGCCGACTATGGAGACTTTTTGAGTCATGTCGCCGAAGAGGCCACTCAGGCCTGGCATCACCCGGATTTCAGCATCTGGGAGATGCAAAACGGGCCCTTCCATTTCGTCTACTCCAAGGTCATGACCTGGGTGGCGCTGCATCGCGCGTGCTGGCTGAGCAAGAAGGGGTTTCTGGAGGGCAACCGCGATCACTGGCGAGAGGTGAAAGAACAGCTCAAGGAACAGATCTTTGAGCACGGGTTCGACGATGAGATCGGGAGTTTTGTCCAGCGCCTGGGCGACTACCAGGGCCGATTGGACGCGGCGAATCTCCTGCTGCCGTTGATGGAGTTTTTGCCGGCCGAGGATCCCCGGGTCCAGGGCACGATCGATCGCAGTCTGGAGCGACTGACGGTCAACGATCTGGTCTACCGATATCGGGGCCCCGACGGATTGGCCGGTGAAGAAGGGGCGTTTGTCCTCTGCACCTTCTGGCTCGTCGACGCCCTGACGCTCAGCGATCGCCTCGAGGAAGCGCAGCGCATCTATGATGGTCTGATGGACCGCGCCAATCATCTGGGACTATTCGCCGAACAGATCGATCCCTTTTCCGGCGAGTTTCTGGGCAATTTTCCCCAGGCTTACTCCCATCTGGGGGCCATCAACTCCACCCTCTATCTGGCGGCGAAAAAGGGGCGCGAGATCCCCGTCTCTTCTCTTATGGGGATGGGTGGATCGGAGGAGGAATAAGCCTCAGCGGCCGGTGAGGGCGTCGGCGGGGTCGACGGCGCTGGCGCGGCGGGCGGGGAGGAAGGCGCCGAGGAGGCAAAAGAGGATGGCGACGGCGATGCCGAGGGCGACCATCCAGGGAGACCAGGCAAAGAGGGTGTCCGGTTTGAAGGGGAAGTCGCCGATGTAGCGGTCGAAGACCAGATCGATGCCGCGGGTGGCGGAGTAGGCCAGGAGGGTGGCGGCGACTCCGGCGAGGGCGCCGACGATGGTGGCTTCGCCGACGACGAGGAGGGCGATCTTTTTGCGGGTGGCGCCCAGGGCGCGCATCAGGCCCAGTTCGTCGCGTCGCTTCATGACCATCATGGAGAAGGTGTGGGTGATATTGAGGGCGGCGACGACGAGGATGATGAGGGCGATGAGGTTGAATAGGAGGGTCAATAGCAGGATGAGCAGGCCCGCCCGTTCGGCCTGTTGGTGGCGATCGGAGAGTTCCAGGCCCATGTCATCGGTGATGTAGCGGGCGACGGGGGCGACGTCTTCGTTGCGGTCGGTCTCGACGAGGATGGAGTGGTAAATTTCGGCGGCCTCGTCGCCGGCGAAGCGCTCGTTGAGGCGCTCCACGTAGGCGATGGGCATGGTGGCGCCAAGTTGGATGGCGCGGTCGGAGAAGCCGACGATGCGGGCGCGGCGACGGAGGCTGTCGCCGCCGCCCCCTGGGCCGACGAAGCTCTGGCCGAAGACGATGTCGAATTCAAAGCCCACGAGCATGTCCTCGGTGAGCCTGGGGAGGTCGGCGGGCAGGCCCTGGGCGTCGCCGAGGGCGGTGTGGATGCTGCCGTTATAGACCTCGAGGAGGTAGGGGGAGATGACGAGGGGAATCGGCAAAAGGCATTGCTGTTGGTCGGGGTGGCAAGTGGAGAGGCCGGGGCAGTCGTCGTTGCTGGAGCAGTCCTGGAGTTGGCATTGGCCGTCGTCGCAGGTCATGCCGTCGTGGCAGGGGTCGTCGTCGGAGCACGATCGGGGGGCCTCAAGGTCGGCAAAGGGGAGTTCGTCTGTGGCGTCGTGAGCGGCGAGCTCCGAGG
>CAYQBU010000192.1:0-7386 GCA_964415785.1 uncultured Bradymonadales bacterium | reverse complement strand
GCCGAAGCCGGCGGTCCAGGCGTCGTGGTAGGCGAAGCTGGTGCCCGTCTTCCAGGCGATGCTGGGGTCGAGGTCGCGCACGGAGCGGCGCGGGGACTCAGGGTGGGCGCGGCGGCTCATGGCGCGGGCGGTGAGCCAGAGGCTCTCGTCGGAGAGGGGATCGAGGGCCGGAATCGGCGGTGGGTCCTCGCCCTTCAGGAGGGTCAGGGGCTGGTGGTCGCCGCCAGCGGCGATGGTGGCGTAGAGGTCGGCGATCTCCAGTGGGGTGGCGTCCATGCCGCCGATGATCATCTCCAGGCCGCCGTGGCCACTGCGGCGGATGGGTTCCAATTGGCCCAGTTGGAGCATGGCCTGGCGAAAGGCGTCGAGGCCCAGATCCTCGAGGAGGCGCACGAAGGGGAGGTTAAGCGACAGCGATAGAGCTTCCTCGGCCTCGACGAGGCCCCGATATTGGCGGTCGAAGTTCTGGGGGCGGTAGTCACCGCGGATGATGGGGACGTCGGCCAATTGGTGGGAGGGCAGGAGCTCGCCGGCGTCCAACGCGGCGGCGTAGGCCACGGGTTTTAGCAGGGAGCCCGTGGAGCGGGGGGCGTCGAAGGCGGGGAGGAAGCTTCCGGGGTGGTCGGGGTGGAGGTCGAGGTTGGCGATCAGGGCGCGGATGGCCTGGGTGTCGTGCTCCACGAGGACGGCGGCGGCGTGGGGTGCGCCGCGGGCGTGGAGGTGGGGACGATGGTCTTCGACGAGGTCCATCAGGCGGTGTTGGAGGTCGCGCTCCAGGGTCGTCTCCAGGCGGGTCTCGTCGGGGGCGCGGCCCATCAACCAGGGCATCAGTTGGGGGAGGTCGCCAGGTAGGCGGTCCGTGGCCCTGGGGACGGGGGTCTCGTCGAGGTGCTGGCGCAGGGCGTCGGGCCGGGAGGCCATGGCGATGGCGCCCGCGTCGGCCAGGTGCAGGGCGATGCGGTCGCGGGCCTCGGTGAGGCGCTGCTCATTGGCGGGACTTGGTCGGCGCGCGGAGGGGTTCTGGGGGATCGCCAGGAGGGTGGCGATCTCGGCGGGCGTCAGCGCCAGGGGGCGGCGATCCCAGAAGGCCAGGGAGGCCGCCTCTACACCCTCGAGGTTGGAGCCATAGGGGGCAAAGCGAAGGTAGGCGGCGAGGATCTCGTCTTTGGTGAGGTGGCGCTCCAGCTGGATGGCCCGAAAGGCCTCCACGGCCTTGGAGCGAAGCGTTCGGGGCCGGGGCTCCAAGAGGCGCACGAGTTGCATGGTGATCGTAGAGGCGCCGGAGACCGTGCGGCGGGCCAGGAGGTTGTCGACGGTGGCGCGGAGGATGGCGATGGGATCGACGCCGGGGTGGCGATAAAAGCGGCGGTCCTCAAAGGCGATGAGGGCGTCGATATAGGCGGGGTCGACGTGGTCGACCTCGGTGGGAAGGCGAAAGCGGTCGTCGTCGGCGAGCAGCACGTGGGCGGGGCGGCCGTCGGCGTAGGTGGCCACCGGGGAGTCCCGCTCCTGGAGGCGATCCGGGAGCGGGATGGTGGCGATGGCGACCAGCAGGGCCGCCATCGACACCACGGCGATAATGATGGCCGGGCGGAGAACCTTCTTCATGGGCGATAGATCTGCACCGGCAGGCCGCGGATCCGTGAGAAGTAGTCGGGGCGGTAGGTAGAGATGAATTCCGAGGGTGGGGTGGAGAAGGAGCCGGCGGTGGTGGCCCGCATGGAGTAGATGAAGCGGCGCTCCTGATCGGGGGCGAGGTCGCCGTAGAGCTGGAGGCGGTCGTCGCGCACGTCGAAGTGCTCGACGCTCCAGCGATCGCCGCCGTCAAACCAGTCGGGTTGCAGGTCGCCCTCGGGACGGGGGTTTTCGATCTCCAGACCGCCAGGGAGCCGGTCGATGAGGGCGAGGTCATTCATCGCGACATCGCCGGGGTTTTCGACGGTGAGTTCGACGAAGACGAGGTCGCCGATCTCGATGTTCCGGGGGTTGAGTTGGTCGCCATCGGGGGTGCGAAGGGTGCGCTCCATGCGCAGGCCCTGATCGTCGAGTTCCATGCTGGCGTCGGGGCGCACGCCCTGGGTGCGGCGAAAGAGGGTGAGGTCCGTGGAGGGCTCCTCGTCGAAGACCAGATCCAGGGAGGCGTATTCCGAGGCGCGGTGGACGGTCCAGGAGCGCGATCCATCGTCGGCGATCAGGTTGGGCGAGACCTCGCTATCGCCGGCGATGAGGCGGGCGTCGGGGATCGCCTCGCGGCGCTCGTTGGCCCACTTGCCGAGCCCGGAGATGGCCCATCCGACCTGGTCGATGGCGAGGTCGCCGCCGTCGGCGCCGGCCAGGGTCTGGGCGATGGCGTCGACCAGAGGATCGAGGACGGGATCGTCGCCAAAGAGCTCGTGGCCGACCTCAAGGGCCAGGCCCTGGTGGCGAAGGGCGATGTAGCGGTCGGGATCTTCGACGCCGTCGCTACCGGTGTCGACCGATCCCAAGAGCTGGCGCAGATCGTCTTCCACGGTCTCGTCGCCGCCGCGATAGAGAGAAGCTGTGGCCAAAAGAGCTCGCTCATGGTCGCGGCCGCTGAGATCGGAGGGCAGCGACTCCAGAAGAGCCCGGGCGACGTCGCGATTGGGGCGTCCCTGACGGGACAGAACCCAGAGGGCGAGGTCGAGGTTCTGGAGGTTGTGGCGGCGCTGGACGCGGCGGTCGAGCCAGTCGAGGCCGTTTTGCATGACCCCCGGGGGCAGGTCGTAGCCCGCCTCGTCGGCGGTGGTGAGCATGTCGAGGACGTAGGCCTGTCCGTGGGGCGAGACGGTGACCCAGGAGTTGGGCCAGAAGCGAAAGCGGCCCGCCGAATCCTGGAGGCGTTGGACGCTGTGGAGTCCGCTTCGGATGCGCCAGGGGGCGGCGGGGCGGTCGGAGGTGGGGTCGGCGGCCTCCAGCAAATCGTCGAGGTAGAGCAAGGGGCGTACCCGGGCCACCGTATTGTAGAGATTGGTGCCCAGGGGCATCAGGGGATAGTGCATCAATTGCTCGAGGTGGCGAAAGGCCGGGGCGTGGGGAACAGAGGTCAGCCACAGCTCGGTGGTCTCGCTGGTGGGCAGCCAGGCCTGGAGGGTGGTGCTGACATCGAAGTGGTCGCCCCGGATGGTATGGTTATCCATCTCCACCTCGGCGAGGCCCTCGGGATAGATGGGCAGGGAGGCCTGATGGCGCGAGCTATGGCCGCCGCCGTGGGCCTCGAAGAGCAGTTCCGGGACGCCGGCGTGGCCCTCAACCTCGAGTTCCACGTGCACCTGGGAGCGCTCGCCGGGGTCCAATGCCAACTCAAAGGAGGTATCGCCAGTGAGGGTGATGGCGGCGCGGTCGTCGCCGTCGAGGACAAGGTCGGGCAGGGCCTGAACAGAGAGTTCAGCGTCGATGCTGTCATCTGTGGTGTTGGTGATGGACAGGGGGATCTCCATCATGTCGCCGTGAGTGGCAAAGCGCGGGGTCGTCGCCTGAAGGGTGAGGGGATCGCGAACGGTGGTGCGATCCGAGGCGTGGCCAAGGTGGTCGTCGTCGATGAGAAAGGCCGTGATCTCGAGCTCGCCGCTGAAGTCGGGGATGGGAAACTCCACGGTTGCGCGGCCATCATCGAGGTCGACGAGGCCGGACCACAGGGAGGTGGGGCGAACGGGCATGATGGCCTCCGGCGAGGGGGGAGGTGGGGACATGGCGCCGCCGCCAAAGCGCTCGGGGGAGACGTCGGCGTACCAGCCGACGGTATCAAAGGTGGTGATGCCCAGGGCGCGGGTCAAAAAGAGCTGGTTGATGGGATCGTCGACGGACTCGGTGGCCATGGAGAGGATGCCGCGGTCGACGGCGGCGATGGCGACCTGGGCGTTGGGGCCGGCGTCGGGGGCGTCGACCGTGATGTCCAGGGTTTCGCCGGGCTGGCGCTCGTCGGGGACATGGAGGTCGAAGTCGGCGCGCCAGTGGTCGCGGTTAACGGCCACGCGGGTGACGCCAAAGGCGCGGTCCATCTCCTGGGGCGCTTCTTCTCCGGTGGGGACGAAGAGCGCCGAGACGTAGACGTTGGGTTCAAAGGCCTGGAGTTCGACCTCCCATTCGTTGGTGCCGGGGCCGACGTTGAGCCACTGCCAGTCGTCGACGCGATCGGTCTCGGTGGCCACCAGGGCGCGGCCCGACGAGGGGGCATCAAAGGAGAAGGTGGCCGGCTCGTCGACGGTGATCTCGTCGGGGCCGTCGATGGACAGGTGGGCCGGATCGTCGGGGCGGGGGTCGAGATCCTGATCTTGCCAATGCCATCCCCAGTGGCGCCGGGGCGCGTCGATTTCGGTCTCTGTGAAGCGTTCATTGAGGCTGGCGCGGGCGTAGATGCCCTGGTTTTGGCCGCGGGCAGCGAGGCGAAGCGAGAAGCGACCGTCGTCGGCCTGAACCTGACGGCGCTCGTCGACGCTGATGTGGCGCTCGCGTTCCCATTGGGTGCGGCCGCCGACGTGGGTTCGAGTGGTGCTGTAGCGGATGGCACCGGCCTCGATATCGACGGATTCGTCGCCGTCGATGGTCTGGCCCTGAGCGTCGACGACGACGCCCTGGAGGCGGGCGCCGTCATCGATGTGGGCCCGATCGTCGGGCGAGCGCAGCCCAATGAGGGGGGCGTCGGTGATCAGGTGGGCAGACTCGGTCTGACGAGCGGGGCGGCCGCTTCCGCCCTCGAAGACGGCGGCCGTGACGTCGATCTCGTAGCTGGAGGCGACGTCCTCGGAGGGAGGCGAGCAGTCGATGGAGGCGCGGCCCTGGTCGTCGAGGGTGCCACGGTGGCGATCGGTGTGGGTGTCGAGGTCGTCTTGGAAGGGGCCAAAGGCGTAGTCCGGCCACTCATCGGGGAAGGGATGGGTGGGCTGGAAGTGGCACTCGATTTCGAATTCGGTGTCGCTGGCGGGGAGGCCAAAGAAGTAGTCGGCCTGAAGCGTGCCCCGAAGTCGGTCGCCGACCTGGCGGTCGTCGACGTCGAGGTTAATGTCGATGCGCTCGGGGACGAATTCCTCGACGGTGATCGACTGGGAGGCGATGGTCTCGTCGCCGCTGAATAGCTCGATATCCCAGCGGCCCGTGGGGGCCATGTCGGGGATGTCGTATTGCCACTCCAGGGCGCCCGTAGCGTCGGTGTCGACGACGCCGCTAAAGGCGCGCTGAAAGCGGGCGTCCGTCAGTTCGATGCCCACAGGGAGGTCGGCCTCAGCGCGGAGGCTGTCGCCGCGGATGGCGGCGGCCAGCGAGAGGGTCTCACCGGGGCGATAGAGGGTGCGCTCGGGGTTGATGGCGCCGCGATAGGGCGGCCTGTTGGCATAAGGGGCGCCGTCGACGGAGCCCTCGACGATCTCGGTGCGCGTATCCTCCCAGTCGATATAGGCCAGGTCATTGGAGCCCTCGGCGACAACGGCGATGGGGGGCTCGTTTTCCAGGTCGCCCCAGTTACCGCTGAGCTTGCAAAAGCCCTGGTCGTCGGTGGTGCATTCGGCGAGGACACGGCCGTTGCTGCGCACCAGCTCCAGGGGCGTCTCCTCGACGGGTTCGGCGCTCGTCGCGTCCACAGTCCAGGCCCAGACCTCGTCGACTTCCTCGTCGTCGTGGCTGGCGCGCTTGGCGATGAGCTGAACATCGCTGACCAGGAGGCGATGGCTGTCTCGAAGGCCGCCATGGAAGGGGGCGGAGACCTCGATCTGGTAGGCTCCGGGAGCGGGGTCGCCGACGAGATCTTGCATGTCGATATAGGAGACCTCGTCTTCGGCGCTGGGGTCGAATTGGAGGTACGATTCGGCGAGGGCGAAGGAGGCGTTGGGCTGGAGTTCGTCGCCGCCGCTTAGCCAGAAGCCGAAGTGGGCGTCCTGGGCGTGGCGGACGACGACGCGCACCCACTCCACGCCTTGATGGCGGATGGGGACACGGCTCCAATCGTCGCCGCGGAGGTAGCGGCCGTCGGCCTCCAGGCCGATGGAGGGGCCGGCGTGGTCGGGGCTCAAGAGCTCTTCGTGGCCGTCGTAGACCAGGGGCATGTCGCCTTCGGCCCACTGGCCGCTGCGGAGGGCGACGCCCAGGGGACCCTGGGGATCGTCGAGGTCGAAGAGAAGGTCCACGCCGTGGCGGTGTTCGGCCACGGAGACCGTGCCGTCGACGTCGATGCGGATATGATCGAGGAGGCGCTCAACGTCCAGGTCACAGCGGCTGGAGATATTGCGGATATTGGCCCGGATTTCGGAGTCCCAGGCAAAGCCCAGGGTGTCGTCCGAGGATTCGTCGTGGCAGATGACGCGAAGCGTGGGGGTGCCGGCGCGCTCGAAGAGGCCGGTCTCCCAGATCACGATGCCATTGGAGGAGGCGCCGACGGGCAGTTCGAAGTTCTCTCCCGTGGGGGTATTGCTCAGCGCCGCGTAGTTGTTGGCGATGCGAAAGGGAGAGGCCGCCGACTGGATGCGGGCCGTGTAGTGGCGCTCGCTTTCGCGCTCATAGGTCACGTCGGCGACGTCGCTTCCGTCGAGATCCCACTGCAGATCGTCGAGGAGGTCGCCGTCGACGGGGGTGGAAAAGCGAAGGGTGACGTGGCCGTGAGCGCCGACGGGGCGCACGGGAGAGACGTCGATAAGACGGGTCTCAGGGGTTTCAAATTGGGACTCGATGGGTTCGTCAAATTCGAAGAAGTCGGAGTCGTCGTCGCCCTGGAAGTCAAATTCGACGGCCTCCAGGCGCGCCGTATAAGTGGTGTCGGGCTGGAGGCCATCGCCGAGGGTGGCGCGAAGGGTGCGATAGTCATCGGTGATCGACCAGTCGTCGATGGCCACGGAGTGGCCGTCGTCGCCGCGGACCACCATGCGGGTGCCCTCACCCATCACGGGGCTATTACGACGGATCACGGAGCGGTCGATGGCGATGACCAGCTCCTGGGGCATGGCCTCCGGGGGACCGGCGGTGCGCATCCGCGCAGACCAGTGCTCGGGGTCGACCACCCGGGGCTGGTCGTCGGGATCGAAGTCGGCGCCCATGACGCCGGCGACGTCAGGGATGTCGATGGAGCGGTCGCGCTCAATGACCTGGTCTGTGGGAGCGTCTGGATCGTCGTCGACGGTCTCCTCGTCATCGCTGCAGGCGACGGTGGTCAGGAGCAGGATCAAACAGATGTACAGGGGCCAGAGAGCGCGCTGGTGTCCCATGATGAACCTCGTGGTCAGTTGGAAAAATATAGACGAGACGAGGTTAGCGCAGGAGGTCGGCAGACGGAAGGGAAATGCCGATGAGTCCCCGGGAGTGGGAGCCGTAGCCCGGGGTGGCTATTCGATATTCCGGTATTTGGAATGCCTTTCTCAGTTTGGAGCTGAGATGATGTAAGGT
>CAYQBU010000191.1:0-7421 GCA_964415785.1 uncultured Bradymonadales bacterium | reverse complement strand
CGAAAAAAATTCAGAACGATTCGAAACGTCGGCACCGACGGTGCGACATCGGCCTTATTTTTAGCCCTTTTTTGCAGGTTTGGGTGATTTTGTGGGTGGCGATGTTGGTCGATCGGGTCGCCTCGTGTAAGGTGGGCTGCAACGGTTTTTTAGGTTGGTTGTAGGAGAGATTATGCGGAAGTGGTCGCTGATATTGGGACTTGTGATGTTGGGTGGACCGTCGCTGGTGAGCGCCGATGAGGGCGATGTTCAGGCGACGCAGACCCAACTGGACCTCAATGATCGCGGGGTGCAGGCGATTGGGGACGAAGATTATGATTCGGCGATACGGCTATTCGAGGCGTCGATCGATATTGGGGAACTCAATATTACCTATCTGAACCTGGGGCGGGCATATCAGTATCGAGGCGACTGTCAAAAGGCGCAGCGTTATTTTGAAGCGGCTCTTGAAGCACCGGCGATTGAGCGTCCAGGGCCGGCGCAAATCGCGGAGGCCGTAGAGGGGTTTAAGACGGAGTTGGAGGAGAGCTGCGTTGGGTATTTGGAGGTGGTCTGCGAACCGGAGAATGCGCCGCTGTTTATCGATGGGGCGGGCCCGCAATGGTGCGACATGGGGGCCCCCCGGGAGCTTTCGCCAGGGCGTTATGAGTTGGAGTTGCGACTGGATGAGGAGAGCGATCGGACGGAGGTAGAGATCAGCTTTGGGAAGAGCCATACGGCGCACCTGACGGTGGATGGCAGGGCCGATGAAGAAGGGATGGAGCATCTCGAGGAGATGCCCGAGAGACCGGGGAGTATCTCGCAGCGGGCGTGGATTTACTCGGGAGTAGGGGCCGCGGCTTTAGGGGCGGGGATTGCGATGGATAACATCCCAGATGATGCACGAAGCAGCGAGGTCAATCCGGTGAATCTGGCGGCGGTAGGGATGTACGGGGTGACAGCGGGCATGACGGTGTTGGCGTGGCGAGCGTTTCGTCGTTGAGTGACGGGTCAACATGTGGGGCAAAAGGGCCGCCGAAATCAACAGATATTGTGGCGCCGAGGGGGCGACATGGGTGCGTTTTTTCGGGGTTTTAATCGGTTTGGAGGCATAGCTCGGTGGAGGCGTCGCAGGTTTCGCCGGGGCCGCAGCTGGTTTCGTGACAAGTGGGTTCGCAGTCGGTGATGACGCAGCGTTCATCGGAGCTGCAGTCCTGATCGCTCTGGCAATTGGGGGGGAGGAATTCACAGATGCGCCAGTGGTAGGCGCAGAAGCCATCATTGGGGCAGTCGGAGTCTTCGATGCACTCAGTGCAGCGGCCGTCGAAACAGGAGGCGTCGTCGAGTGCGCCGTTCTGGCAGTGGGAGTTTTCGCTACAAAAGGGGTCGTCACAGAATCCGAAGTCGCAGATCTCGTCGCCGGAGCATTCGTTGTCGGAGGTGCAGTCGAAAGAGTTTTCGCACCAGCCATCAAAGCAGTGGTATCCACTGGGGCAGGAGCGGTCGCAGCCGCCGCAGTGGTCGTCGTTGTTGAGGACGTCGACACAGCCCTCGTCGCATTCGTGTTGGGAAGAGTTGCCGCAGGTGATCTCGGCGTCGGTGTTGTTCCCAGGGGGCGACGAATTGTGGGAGTTATTGGTGGAGTCGTCGTTTTCGTCGTCGCCGCTGAGGCCGTGGTAGAGGCCGCATCCGGCGAGGAGGGAGAGGGCAAAGAGGATGGGGAGGAGACGGCGCATAGGGGGCTCGAATGGAGAGCAGGAGATTAGAGGTTGAGTTCGTCGCGGACGTTGTCGCGGCTGATGCTGGAGTCGACGGAGTCGACGACCTGGTAGAATTGGCCGGGGTCGACGACGCGGTCGTAGATCTGGATGGCGACTTCTTCCTGGTCGTGCATGGAGTCGAGGACGGCGACGAGATCGGCGGCCTGGGAGGCGTGGAAGTAGTTGGAGCCCATGGCGTCGTCGATGATGCCGCGCTTGTCGGAGTCAAAGGAGGCGTCGTCGATGCGTCGCAGGAGGTCCTGGAAGTTGGCGTGGCTCATGGGGGATTGGTGTTGGGCGTCGCGGTGGGCGGAGCCGTCGGAGTGGGAGCCGGAGGTCTCGGTGTGTGAGCTGTGGGATTCGGAGTAGGAGGATTCGACGGAGGCGTCGTGGCGGACGTGGCCGTCGTCGACCTGGGCGTCGATGGAGACACCGCCGCTTTCGGGCTGGGCGCTGAAGTCGAAGGGGATGTCCGATTCGCCGTAGATCTCGAAGTGGGCGTCGATGCCCTCTTCCTGGAGGTGGGCCATGTATTCGACGTCGCTGCGGAGGGTGATGACGTCATGGAAGTAGACGCTACCGTCGGGGGCAACGATGCGCAGTTCGCGCTCGCCGGCAGGGAGGCAGCGCATGGCCAGTTGGCCGGTGGATTGATAGTTGCCGCGGCCGATGAGTTCGCCGTCGAGGTAGATATTGGCGGCGCAGGTACGCTCGTCGAGAATGTCGGTGCCGCAGTTAAAGACGAGGTCGGAGAGTCCGGTCTGGATGGGTTGGGCGCTCCCATCTCCGCCCTCGCTGACCTCCATGGACATGCTGATCGATTCGCCGAAGGGGCCGGAGACGTTGACGTCGACGCGGTCGGAGTGGGCGTCTTGCTGTTGGGATTGAGCGATTTGCTCCTCGATGTCGGGGAGGAGCTCGGCACAGTAGTCGGCGGCGTATTCCGATTGGCCCTCGCCGGCGGTGGCGCAGCTGGACGCTGCCATCAAGGGTGTGAGGCCAAGCGTCAGGGCGATGAACGCGAGTCTTTGAGGGGTCCAATTCATGGATATCAATCCTAAGCAATAGCAGAAAAGAAACTGAGCAAATGATTATGCTGAAAAGTGTAGGGGAGGCGGACAGGAGAGTCCACCCGGTTTGAGGCGCACGGGGTTGAGGAAGGCATCGCCTTGGTGAAGGTATGTTGGTGGGACCCCAGATCGCACAATGTCTGGCGAAGTAAGGAGGGTGTCCTACAAATCGTGGCGGGCCAGCGCAGCTCCCGAGGGAGTTACGCCTGATACCTTGATGAGTCCTTGCCATACAGGGCAGAGTGCCCGGCGTCTACAAGGATAGTTGTGAGAGGGCATAAACGACTCTTCCTCAACCCCGAGTGACTCAAACCGGGGGTAAAATAGCTCCTATGACTCGATGATGTCGGTGTCGTATCCCGCCCTCGAGCCCATGGCAGCACCGCGAAATTGTACAGGTGGGGGCGTGGGGGCGTCAAATAGGGCGTAGGCCAAGTCAGGCGATGGATGAAAGGGTTGCATGGGGACAAAGATAAGGACAAAAGGCCAGAGGCCCAAGCGCTCGGGCCTGACGATTCGTGAGGGTCAGGCATCGAGGCCATCGATGAGGGTGCGGAGTTGGTAGATGGCGAGATCGACCTGAAGGGCTTCCTGGATGGCGGAGAGGCGGGCGACGCGATACTGGTTCCGGGCATTGATGACGTCCAGTTGAGAGGCGACGCCATGGCGAAAGGAGAGCTCTGATTGGCGAAGGGCGCGGGCGGCGAGCTGGAGTTCGGTCTGAGCGCTCTCGCGTTGGGTGCGGGCGGCGTCGACGCGGGCGAGGGCCTGTTCGATCTCGGAGTCGATTTCGTGGCGGGTCCTCTGGGCCTGGATATCGGCGGCCACCGATCGAGCCCGAGCCTCATCGCGTTCGGCCCCGCGCATGCCGCCGTCCCACAGGACCCACTCGGCGCCGAGGGTAAAGATCCATTGGGCGTCGCCGGGCTGGAGGTCGGTGCCCGATTGGCCGGCGTAGGTGAAGGTCGCCGAAAAGGAGGGGAGGTAGCGAAAGAGAACTTCCCGCTCACCAAAGCGGGCGACCTCGCTCTGGAGGTGATCGATCTGGAAGACGGCGCGCTGGTCTTCAGCGCGCTCAATATAGCCCCCATCGTCGAAGGTGGGCTCGGTGGGGGGCGCAGGCTGTTGGACGTCGAAGTCGGCGTCGGTCTGGAGTAATTCGGCCAGGGCCTGGCGTATCTCGATGAATTGGAGGCGGGCGTTTTCCAATTGCTGGGTGGCCTGGTGGAGCTCCAATTCGGCGCGGGTGAGTTCGAATTCGGTGGTGGTGCCGGCGTCGAGCCGCGATTGAGTGGCCTCGTAGAGGGTGCGGGCGGAATCGACCTGACGGGCGGCGACGTCGACGGTGCGGCGAACGAGCATCAGGTTGTAATAGGACTGGATGACGGCGGCGTCGAGTTGTTCGCGGGCGGCCTCGACCTCCATATTGGCCAGCTCTTGTTGGCGATAGGCCTGGCGAATGCCGGGGATGGAACGGAAGTTGGCGGTGAGGGAGGCGCTGAGCGACCACTGGTAGTCGGTGCGGGGTTGAACGACGATCTCGGAGCCCTCGTCGGGGTCCATGCCGGGAATGTCGTCGTCGCCAGGGGCGCCAAAGTCGATGGTGCGCTCCTCCTGGTAGATATTGTAATTTCCACTGGCCGAAAGGGTGGGGAGCAATGCCCCGTAGGCCCGGCGGATGGTGGCGTCGGCGATATCGACCTGGGTGGAGGCGAGGCGGACGTCGAAGCTATCCTCCTGGACGAGTTGGCGGGCATCGACAAGGGAGAGGTGGCGTTCGACGGCGATGGCGACGTCGGTGTCGTCGATGGTGTCGTCCAGGGGAGCGTCCTCGAAATCACCGGCGTCGAGTCCCTGGTCGATCTCCTCCTGGGAGTAGGTGGTGTCGATGGGCGCCGGGGGAAGGTCATCGTCGGCGTGGGCGATGGCGGGAAGGGCCAGCAATATTGCGGAAATCACGAGGCCCGTGGCGGCGATTCGGCTGAGGATTTTGCGGCCGAATTGCGAGATTTCGTCGAGGAGAGAATACATGACGGGAACCACGATCAAGGTGAGAACGGTGGCCACCAATAGCCCGTAGACGACGGCGTTGGCCATGGGGCCCCACATCTCGACGGATTGGCCGCCAAAGACGACCTGTCCGTTGACGAAGTCGAGGCTTACGCCGATGACGATGGGGGTGAGGCCGAGCATGGTGGTGACGGCGGTGAGGACGACGGGTCGAAAGCGGACCTGGCCGCCGCGGATCAGGGCTTCTCGCCGATCGTAGCCCCGCTCCCGGAGCTGGTTGATGTAGTCGATGAGGACGATAGAGTTATTGACCACCACCCCGGCGAGGCTGATGATCCCGATGCCGGTCATGATCACACCAAAGGGGAGGCCCGTTAAAATGAGGCTCCAGAGCACGCCGATGAGGCTGAGGGTAACGCTGATGAGGATCAAGAAGGGTTGGACAATGGAGTTAAATTCGGTGACGAGGATGAGGGCGATGAGAAAGATGGCGGCCATCAGGGCGCGGACCAGAAAGTCAGTGGCGTCCTCCATGTCCTCTTGGTCGCCGGCGTAGCGGAGCTCGTAGTCGGGGGGGAGTTCGAGATCGCCGAGCTCCTCCTGGACCTCCTGGAGGAGGACGGGGGGAAGATATCCTTCGGCGACGTTGGCGGAGATGGTGACCACGCGTTCGCGGTCTTTTCGGCGGATGGAGCCGCTGCCGCCGCGAACCTCGACGGTGGCGACCTCGACGAGGGGGATATGGGCGCCGTCGTCGTTGACGACCGTCAATTGTTCGATGGCCTCCGGGGAGTTTCGGCTCTCCTCGGTGAGTCGGACGACGATGTCGTATTCGTCGTCGTCTTCGCGATAGACGGAGGTTTCGGTGCCGGCGATGGCGGTGCGCACGGTCTGGGCGACGGCGTCGGTGCTCAAGCCGGCCATGGCGGCGCGCTGGCGGTCGATATCGACGTGGAGTTCCGGTCGAGTCAGCTCCAGATCGTCGCTGAGATCCATGATGCCGGGGATGGCGCGGATGCGGGTGCGGATCTCCTCGGAGATCGATGACAGGGTGGCCAACTCGTCGCCGGAGACCTCGATGGAGACGGGGTCACCGGTGGGGGGCCCCATGTCCTGGGCGTCGATGACGACCTCGGCGTCGGGGATGGAGGCGTATTCTCCGCGCAAGAAGTCCATGAAGCGAAAGGGGTTGGAGACCTGGTCTTCGATGGCCTCCAGGTCGACGGTGATCTGGCCGTAATGCTGGGCGTTGCCCCCGCCGCCCGCCTGGCCGCCGCCCTGGGTACCGGCGTCGGTGATCCAGGTGCGAATAAGATCGGCCTCCGTGGCCAGCGGAGGCTGCATCTGTTCGAGGACCTCGTCGGTGGTGTCGATATTGGTGCCGTCAGGGAGGGTGAGTTGGACGTTGAATTGCTCGGGGGTGGTCACGGGGAAGAACTCGACGCCGTGGTTCATCTTGCCGTAGGCCATGAAGGTGGCGACGAGGATGGCAAAGGTCAGAAGCGTCACCGTGATGCGGTGGTCGATGGCCCAGCCCAGGTGACGTCGATAGAGGCGATAGATCCAGATGTCGGGGACCTCTTCGTCGTTCAATTCGGCGTTGTCGTCGACCTTCATGAGGGTGGCGCAGAGGGTGGGGTTGATGACCAGGGCGACAAACAGAGAGCTCAGGAGGGTGATGACCACAGTCAGGGGCAAGTAGCCCATGAATTCGCCCATGACGCCGGGCCAAAAGAGCATGGGGAAGAAGGCGGCGACGGTGGTGAAGGTGGCGGCGATGATCGCCCAGCCGACCTCGGTGGTGCCCTTGAGGGCGGCCTCGGCAACGGGCATGCCCGTGGAGGCGAAGCGGTAGATGTTTTCAACGACGACGACGGCGTTGTCGACGAGCATTCCCAGGGCCAGCAGGAGGGCGAAGAGGACGATCATATTGAGGGTGACGCCCATCAAGGAGAGGACGAGGATGGAGATGAGCATGCTCAGGGGCACGGAGATGGCGACGAAGAAGGCGTTTCGGACGCCGCCCATGAAGAGAAAGAGAACCAAAAAGACGAGAAGCATGCCCGTGATCAGGTTGTTTTCCAGGTCGTGGACGGTGTTCTCGATATTTTCAGACATGTCGTTGACGATGCTGATTTCGATGGCGCCATCGGTGCGCCGCTCGTATTCGGCGATGATTTCTTTGGCCTCGTCGGCGATGTCGATGATGTTGTCGCCGGCGCGTTTGACGATGGCCATGGAGATATTGGGCTTGGTGACGGGGACGACCTCGCCATCGGCCGTCTCCTGAAAAGTGGTCAGTCGAGAGTAGGTCTCGCGGTCCTCGAAGGTGTCGACGACATTGGCCAGATCGCGCAGGTAGACGGGCTGGCCATCGATTTCGGTGACCAGGATGTGGCGCATGGGGTCGATGGTGTCGAATTCGCCGGCCACGCGGACGATGTAGGAGAGGGTGCCGATGTCGATGGAGCCGCCGGGGAGGTTGACGTTTTCGGTCTGGATGGCGCCGATGACCTCGTTGACGGAGACACCGTGGTGGTAGAGGGCCTCAGGATCGACCTGGACCTCGATCTCGCGCTGGATGTCGCCGGAGATATTGGCC
>CAYQBU010000190.1:0-7475 GCA_964415785.1 uncultured Bradymonadales bacterium | reverse complement strand
TCATGCTGGACTTCGGCAAGCAGCGCAGCCAGGGAGCCCAGCCCGGCCATCAGGGGCACCACCGCGATTGGGATCATGTCGGAAACCTCCCCAGAATATCCACGGTCTGTCCACTGCGGCTCATCAGAGCTCAGATGCCTTTATCTCACTTTCCTCGCTTCACCCCAGGGGTACTCGGTCGCGATGCTCCCAGCGCGCTCAGGGCACACTCTGCGATGATGCGCGGAATCGCCTGTGGGGCTTGATTTTGCCTCTGAACTCTGATTTTGCCTCGTCACGCCGTCTCATGAATAATCCGGGCTGAGGGATAAGCGATTATAGAGAATGAAGAAAATCAATGAGCTGCTGCTGCTCTTGTTCGCTGAGGTCGTGAAAGGCCTGCCGGGCGGGAGCGGCGGTGGCGTGGTGGGCGTCGATGGCGTCGCGGAGGGTGAAGGCTCGTCCGTCATGCATATAGGGGGCGGTGTGGGCGACGCCCCATAGCGGTGGGGTGCGAAATTCTCGGTGAGAGGCGTGAGGGGCGGGGATGCCCAGGTGGTCGTCGGGGGCGACGTCGTGGAGGAGCAGGTCGCTGTAGAGGGGGACGGGGCCGTCGGGGCCCGGTAGTTCGGGCATGTGACAGTCGGCGCAGCCGATAGCGTGGAAGTGGTCTTGTCCCTCGGGCGAGGATGGAGCCGATGACGAGGGTGGGGCGAGTCCGCGGATAAAGGCGGTGATCAAGTCGATGGTTGCGCTCGAGGCGTCCGGGGAGTCGCCGTCGGGCGGTGGTGTACCGAAGGTAAAGCCCGGTTCCTTTGGCAGGCTGAGTCCGAGCTCGTTGGAGAGGGCGTCGCGGCTGAATTCGCGGAGTTCTGGGATGTCGGCCTTCCAGCCGAAGCGGCCGATGCGGCCATCCTCGAGGCGTGCGGCGCGCCCGCGGATCCCGTCGCCGTGGGCGTCGTCGGGGTCTTCATTGGCGACGATATGGGCCTCGTCGATGGCGTCGACGAGGCCGAGCCCCAGGAGAGAGGGCGAGGTACGGAGTTCGAAGGTGTTGAGATCGTCCGTGGGTTCGCGGCGAAGGTTGCCGGGGGTGGCGAGGCGGTCGATGATGGTTGAGCCCTCGCGGGCATCGATAAATTCTCCCTCTGTGGTCCAGGTGCCGGCGCGGGTGACGCTGACGTCCAGGGGACCGTGGGTGCCGATGGCCAGGGCCTCATCTGGGGAGGCACCGAGGATGTCGCCGTGGCATGACCGACAGCTATCGCTATTGAAGTGGGGATCGCCGAGGCCCTCGGAGATGGGGATGTCGCGGTCAAAGAGGATGCGGCCGGCGATCCATTCCTCCAGTTCTTGAGGCGATAGGTCGCTGCGGGGAGAGCCGGGTTGGCCCTCGTCGGGAATGGGCGATTGCTCATCGATCAACCCCTGACGGTCAAATTGGCCGCCGCCCAGGGAGTGGAGAAAGGCGATGAGGTCATGCTTCTCCTCTGAGTTGAGGGCCTGGAAGCGGTCTCGGGCGGGGGCGGCGGTGCCGCCGTGCCATTCGATGGCCTCCTGGAGGGTGTCGGCGCGACCGTCGTGGAGCCAGGGACCAGACGCGGCGACGCCCCAGAGCGGTTGCGTGCGAAATTCGGAACCCGTGGCGACGCCCATCTCGATGCCATCGGCGAGGTCGGGGCCCATCTCGTGGAGGAGGAGGTCGGAGTATAGTGGGATATCACCTCGCTCACTGGCGAGGGTGGGGACATGGCAATCGGCGCAGCCGATGCCCTGAAAATGCTCTTCGCCGCGACGGGAAGCGTCGGTGGCGTCGTCGGGCGGAGGGGCGGCGAGGAGCATATTGAAGCTGATGAGATCGAAGAGGGCCTGATCGGTGAGTTCGGGATCGGCGACGTCATCGTCGTCTTCCAGTGGTTCAGAGGGAGGCGCGGCCTGAGCCTGGCGCCTGGTTTCAAGCGCACCTGTGGTGGTGTCGCCGTTGGAGGGCACGGGCAGTTGAGCGGCCATGGCCTCCGGGAGGGGATTGGTGGTGATGCCCAGGTGATTGAAGACGGGACCGCGGATAAAGCCCTGAATGTCGACGGTCTGGGCCTTGCGCCCGAATCGACCGACGAAGCCCTGATCCCAGTTGGGGCGGCCAGCGATACCATTGCCGGATTCGTCATTGGGGTCAGCGTTGGCGAGGATGGCCTCCTCAGAAATCTCGGCGATGAGTCCCGTACCAAAGAGGGGAATGGGGTTTCGCTGGGCAAAAATATTGACGGCGTCATCGACGCCGGGGCGAAGGGGGGCGAAGCGCTCGATGCCGTAGGTGTGGAGGATGCCCTCTCGGGGGCCCATCAAGAATGTGCCGTCAT
This sequence comes from uncultured Bradymonadales bacterium, assembly GCA_964415785.1. GTDB lineage: Bacteria > Myxococcota_A > Bradymonadia > Bradymonadales > Bradymonadaceae > SLJM01. The sequence goes on along the minus strand of CAYQBU010000190.1, from coordinate 5,136 downwards.
CGAGCTTTTCGCCGACGAGAAAGAAATTTCGGTAGCGAGGGGCTGTTCCGCCGGGGGCGGGAGAGAAATGGCAGGAGGCGCAGGAGTCGACGTTAAACCGGGGGCCCAGTCCCTCGTCGGGGGTAAAGCGGTGGAGGGCGACGTCTTTTCCGCGCTCAAAAGCCTCGAGTTGCTCGTCGGTGGCGGTGGGTAAAGCCTCACCAAAGGGGGCAAATATATCGTCGGGGACCTCCGGTCCGCCCAGTTCATCATCGTCGGCGCAGCCCAGTATTGGGGCTGCGAAGAGCCCCAATGATAGGAGAAAGATGGGCAGGTAGAGGCGCATCGCTCAGTCCTCGCTGACGAGTATGGTTCCCGTGTAGGGAGGGGAGGAGAGGAGGGTTCCGCCGACGGCGTAGCGGGGACCATCATCAAAGCCAAAGCTTGCGTGGAGAACGGTAGAAGTGGGGGTGGATTCGACCTGCGGTGAGTCGGCGCCGGCGGCCAGGGTCAGGGCGTGGCCGTCGACACCATTGATGTGGGCCGTGCCCTGACAGTCCATCCAGATGCCGTTGAGGCCGGGGCTTCCGCCGAGAATTTCGGAATTCCACTGTTGCCCATCGAAAGTGGCGATCTGGCCATTGGAGCGGCCGCCGACGGCGATGATTTCGTCGGGGCCTTGGCCCCAGAGGCTGACGAAGTCGTCGGAGGCTCCGCTGGACACCTGGGTCCATTGCTGTCCATCGAATTCGAGGATCACGCCGCGGGCGCCGACGGCGAAGACCTGGTCGGTCGAGGTGCCCCAAATTTTGAAGAGGGAATTGGTCTGGCGGTCGAGCTCGGGGATGGGTTGTGATTCCCACTGTTGGCCATCAAAAAATAGGAGCGCCGGTTCTCCGTCCGGGTCTCGGGCGTCGCCGCCGACGGCCCAGACGTTGTCGCTGTCGTAGGCCCAGACGCCCCAGAGGTCGGCCTCGGTGGCGAGATCAAAAGCATCGATGGAGGTGGGGTCTCGGGGATCGCCGACGAGGCGTAGGGCGCGGCCCTCATTTCCGACGATAAAAAACTCATCATCCGTGCCGTGGACCCAGTTGAGCATGGGGCCATCGGAGAGGGTGAGGGCCTCCCACTGGTCGCTGTTATGGAGGTAGGCGCTACCGAGGTCCGGTTGACCGCCGACAGCCAGGACCTTGTCTGGTGAGGGACCCCAGACGCTCATAAAGGCGCCGGTGGGATGGCTCTCCAGAGAGTGCTCCCAGGTGCCGCTGGCGGGCGGAGTGCAGCTGGAGTCAGAGGGGGAGGCGTCGTCGGCGCAGGCCACCATCAGGGCGCTGATCAAAGCCAATGGCAACAGTCGAATCCAATCCATAGGTAGTTCTCATAGGGGTCGTGGTCGGGAATCGTGACGGTCAATTCAAAGAGGTAGAGGTCGTCCAGGGTTTCCTCGGGCGATATGGACTGGCGAAGGATGACGGTGAAGGGGCCGGATTTGATAACGCCATCGTCGGCGTCGGCGAAGCCGTAGCGATTGGTGGTGGCCACCAGACCGCCCTCTTCGTCGTAGACGCTATATTCCTGGTGGAGATCGTCGAGATCTGAGGGGCTAAGGCTGGCGAGGTCGGGGTCGTCGAGCTCGAAACTGCCCCAGATGTGGAAGCCGCCCTGCATGCCCTGTTCCCAGGTGAGAATGTCGGCCTGAAGCAGTGGTTCCAGGTCGTCTTCGGTCTCGCCACCGAAGAGGGTCAACTCGGCGTCGCCCTGGGGAGGATCGCCATCGACGATGTCCGTGGGGGGATCATCGTCGTTGTTGGCGTCATCGTTGTTGTTGGCGTCATCGTTGTTATTGGCGTCATCGTCGTTATTGGCGTCATCGTCGTTATTGGCGTCATCGTCGTTATTGGCGTCATTGTCGTTATTGGCGTCATTGTCGTTATTGGCGTCATCCTCGTTATTATTGGGCGTTGGCTCGTCGGGGTCGGGTTGGGGAGTGGAGTTCGATCCGTTGGACGGGGGATCCGATGGGTCATCTCCGCATCCGGCCCAGGCGATCGCCATGAACAGAGCAAATATCAGGGTAGCAGTGCGAAGTAGGCTCATCGGTGGACTTGGGTTCGGAGAGACAGAGCAAACGACAGTCGGACCTTAATGCAAGTGGATTGCAACAATCAGGAAGGTCTATTGGAAAGGCCCCCGGATATCGGAGGTGATCCATCCGCCATAGAAGTGGCGAGGCTCGGGACGGGCCTGCTCACCGTCGACGAGGCAGGCGTCGAGGCGGCCCGGATAGAAGGCGAGGTAATTCTTGATCGCTTCGTAGGCCGGGTTGGGATCGATATAGGTCCAGGCGACTTCCGGCAGGGTCTGGCCCTTGCAGACGAGGTGGAAGTAGTGGGCGATCCCCTTCCACTCGCAAAAGGTGGTTCGGTCGGCGGGTTCCATGAGCTCCATCCGTATATCAGCGGGATGGATATAGTAGCTTGGAGGGTGGCCGGTCTCGAGGATGGCGATGGCGCGATCGGTGTCGGCGATCACCTCATCGAGGTGGAAGATCTGGAGGTGGCGATCCGTGGTTTCGACGGCCGGTGGTCGCGGGTAGTCCCAGATCGATGACGGTGGGGAATGAGGACGCGAGCGCATAGATCCTCCCGGGCGAAGAGTTTGACTACGTTAGCAATGAATCTAAACGCCGGGAGAGGAGTTGGAAAGTCAATTTTCAAAGGGGCCCAGGCGAAGGGGGGTGATGCCCATATCGCAGCCGTCGGTGATCTGGAGGGCGAGGTCGGCGATGCCGAGTCCGATGAGGTGCTCGACGACCAGGTGCTCCTCGTCGGGATCAAAGGTGATGTGAAAGTCGAAGACGCCGGCGGGATCGATGGCCTGGATCTGGAGAGATTGAGCGTCGGTGGTGATGGGGACCTCGACGGTGGATCCGCTGTCGATGGGGGAGGGGAGGTCGTCGGTGTCCAGTTCCACCTCCAGGGGGTCGCCGCTGTGGCAGTCGAGGTTACAGACGATGTGGGAGTCGGTGATCTCGGACTCTTGAAGTTGGCCATCGCCGCTTTCGTCGAGTCCCACGTCGATGCGAACGCCACCTTCGGAACATTCATCACCGGCGGGGAGTTCCTCGGTTTCGATGAGAGAGGAGGCGCCGTCGTCGCCGGTGTCGCCGGGGGCACCGTGGCAGATCACGGTCTCCTCAAAAATGGCATCCAAGACGCCATCATCGTTGGTGTCGTAGCCGGAGGTGATGACGGTGCCGCCGAATTCGCATTGCTCGTCGGAGGCCGCCGACTGATCGAAGACGGCGGTGTCGGCATCGTCGCCAGCGCAGGCGATCATCATCAGGCAGAGCGAGGCAACGAGCAGGGGGCGGTAACGAGTCATCGGTCGATCTCCGGGCAAGCGTTATGCGGGGGCTGTGTCGGATTTATAGCTCAGCATAGTGATTTTTGCCCGAGGGACAACTGACCAGGGTTCAGAAAGTGGTGGTGCTTTTGTTAAGGTGGGGCGTCCAAAGCCGTTAGAAATAAAACTGCAACAAGGCATGAGGTATGAGTCGACGTTATGGAGGCCCCGGGGGACAGAAAATGGTTCCCCTGGAGGTAGCCCAGGAATTGTTGGAGCAACGAGATGAGCTGGTGGCCCAGGTGCAGCGGCTTCGGCGGCGCTGCGATCAATTGGAGCGGCAATCGGAGGCGATGGAAGACACCCACAAGCGCCTCAAGGAGCAAGTGGCCGCGCTCGGCGAGGAAAATGAGGTCTGGCGACAACGGGCCGAAGAAGAAGAGAGGAGCGGCAAAGCCGAGGAGGCGTCCTCGGAGCCGCTGGGCCATCAGCAGCGCGAGCTCTACGAGCGTCGGTTGACTCGGTTAAACGAGGATCTCAAGAGGCTGCGCAACCAACAAGGCGAAGCGGTGGAGACGGCGCGGACGGAGGAGCGCCGCCGGCTGCTTGGAGGCCTTACGGAGGTGCTCGACGGGGTGGATCGGGCGATCGATATGATCGACGAGGACAGTCCCTGGCGCCAGGGATTGGAGGCCATCCAGCGGCAATTTGTGGCCTTTTTGAAGGGAGAGGGAGCTCGGTCGGTGGGAGAGAGGGGAGAGAAGCTCGATCCCAGGGTTCACGAAGCGGTGATGGTGGTGGAGAGCGACGAGGTAAAACCCGGCCATATCGTGGAGGTGAAGCGACCGGGCCTGGTGCTGGAGGACGGCACGGTGGTGCGCAGCGCCCAAGTCGTAGTGGGGAAAAAGACGGGCTGATCGGGGTTAATCAATGAGGAGCAATGGATGGCGGAAATAGGTAGAGAAATACCGGGACCCACGGGCATGGAAGGGCTGCGTTGGATGTGGCGCCTTCGCCAGGACACCTTTCGCGGATTCGTGGAGCTGTCCAAGGCCTACGGTGACGTGGTGTCGTTGCCGCTGATGCCGGGGCGAACCCTGATATTGGGGGCGACGCCCGAGTTTGCTCAACATATTTTGCAGGATGAGCATCGGCGCTACAAAAAGGCGGTGACCTATGAGTTTCTGGAGCCCGTGGTGGGCAAGGGGCTCTTGACCAGTCACGGCGATCGGTGGTTGCGCCAGCGAAGGTTGGTGGCGCCGGCGTTTCACCGCCATCGAATTGAGTCCTATGTGGCCACGATCCGGCGATGTTGCGAAGAGATGGTGGAGCGATGGCCGAGGGGAGATGGGGGCCAAGAGATCGATATCAGCGGCCAGATGTCGTCGGTGACGCTGTCCATCGCCGGGCTGCTGCTCTTCAATCGCGATATCGGCGGCGAATCCAGTTGGATCGGCGACGATCTGGTGTTGCTATTTCGCGATGTCAATCGGCGGATCATGTCGCCACTGAGTCTTCCTCGAGAGGTGCCCACGCCCCGGAATCGGCGGGTCAATGCGGCCCTGGAGCGCCTGGAGGGGTTGGTCTATGAGATGATCGACGAGAGGCGGGGGCGAGCAGAGGAGTACGACGATCTATTGTCGATGTTCATGCTCGCCGAGGACGAGGAGAGCGGGCAGTTGATGAGCGATGAGGAGATCCGCGACGAGGTGATGACCTTTATTTTGGCGGGCCACGACACGACGTCGAATCTATTGGCCTGGAGCTTCGCGCTGTTGTCGAGGTTTCCCGAGGTGCGCCGCCGGCTGGAGC
>CAYQBU010000189.1:0-7492 GCA_964415785.1 uncultured Bradymonadales bacterium | reverse complement strand
GATGCAGGTTATCGAGCGTCACCATCGCCCCGGCCTCAAACCCCGCCACATACTCCTGGCGACTTGCAAAATTAGGCGTAAATAAGATCCGATCCGACACCGCCTCGCCGCCGACCTCACCGATTCGCTCCAACTCACCGGGCGATACACACTCAAAGCCCAGTCCTCGCTCCTCGAAGCACTCCAATACCGCTCGATGGGGATTGGCCTTCATCGCGAAAAAGACCCGATCGATCGACGCCAACCCCTGGAGTGCCTCTGCCTTACCCACCAGCGTCGCCTCATCGTACGCAAAGATCGGCGAGTTCTCGGCGGCGATCGCGCAGAGTTCGTCGGCCTTTTTCCGCCACCAGGCCCCCTCAAAGACCGGTGGTGTCTCGTGGCCGATCAGCTTTTGCCAGGTCGGCCCAAACACCTCATCCTCGCGTTGATCGCCGAAAAATAGACCATGGATCTTTTGCACCAACCGATCGGCCTGATCCTCATCGACGACCAGCGTAAAATTGAGATCGCTCGCCGCCTGCGACACCAGGTGCACCTTTTGATCATCAAAGACCTGCAGCGCCGGACTGACCTCCGACAAGATGGAGCGGATCTTGGTGCCCACCATGCTGACGGCGGCGCAGTTCTCCACCATCCGCGCCTCGCACACCTCTCCCAGCTCATCGAGCAGCCCCTCTAACACCCGGGGCTCCAGGGCGTTGGCCATGGCATCCAACGTCACTGTCACGTTGGACTCCGACGTCGCCACCAGATCCACCGACAACCCCTGCTCCTTGAAGATCGCAAACACATCGGCCAAAAACCCCACCTGTTGCCACATCCCCAGCGTATCCATCGAAATCGCTGTGATCCCCGCCTTTGCCGACACCGCCTTGACCTGCGGTGTATCGTCGCCCTGCGACGAGATCCGCGTTCCCTCCAGCGCTGGCCTCGGTGTGCACTTGACCTCCAGCGGGATTGCCGCCTTGCGCACCGGCGGAATGCACCGCGGGTGCAAAACACTGGCCCCCATCGTCGCCAACTCTTGGGCCTCGTCGTAATCCAATTGCCGAAGCATCCTCGCCTCCGGGATATCCCGCGGATTCGCCGAAAAAAGCCCCGGTACGTCGGTCCAGATCTCCAGGCGTTTTGCCCCCAGCTTCGCCGCCAGATAGGCCGCTGAGGTATCCGACCCTCCCCGTCCCAGCAGTACCGTTCTTCCCTTGGCATCGGCGGCGATAAACCCCTGGGTGATCAGGACCTGGACGTCGCGCTCCTCCAACCGACCGTTGAGTTCGCGCTGTCGCTCAAATCCACAGGTCGTCGACAGGTAATGGCGCTTCTCCGAGCCCCGATCTTCTCGTCCCTTCAATACTTCTCTGGCATCGAGCCACCCCGCTTCCATCCCCTTAACTTCCCTGAGGTAGGCCTCACCCAGACGGGTGGACATCAACTCCCCCTGGGCCATCATCCGCGCCAACGTCGGCGGATGGAGATCGCCCAGCAGAGCCACCCCCTGGGCCAGCTTGTCGAGCGTCTCCCATTCCCGGGTCAAGATCGCCTCTGCATCGACGCCCATCGCCGCTCCCAACTGACGATGGCGCTCCTTTAGCCCCTCCAGGACCTCCTCCCACCCCTGGTCGTCGCTGGCCTTCCTCGCCAGCAACTCCAACCCATCGGAGACCCCGCTCAGTGCTGAACATACCAGCAGCGGCCGCTTTCCCTCCTCGCCAACCCGCTGGACCTGCTCGGCGATCATCGCCCAGTTGTCCACTGACGACACGCTCGTGCCGCCAAACTTGAGAACCACCCAGCCACCTACGCTCGTTGCGTCCATCTTCTGACCCGTCTTCTTGCGCCTACATTGATTGTCCAACTCCACGAGTTGCCTCGCCCCTCGCCCCTAACCGTCCCAAGCCCGAATGTCCATCCCCTCCCCGATCCTGGGCCTTCTTGGTCTCCCTTGCACCCACTCCAACGCCTCACTATAAGGTTCTCAGAACACCTTCGCGCATACAACTTTGAGCAGGGCATCGAAACGTCCCTGCTCCAACGCTTTTTTGCTACGGCTCTATCGGCCCCCTGGCAGTCAAGGAGACCTCGTGGATTTCTTCGATGCTGCACAAGCTCTTCACTACGGCAACGTACACATGACCCTCGACCCCGAGACCGGGCTCCAGGCCATCGTGGCCATCCATAACCTCAAACACGGTCCCGCCATCGGCGGGTGTCGCATCTACGATTATCACGACTCCGACGCCGCCATCCGCGATGCCCTGCGCCTGGCTCACGGCATGTCGTACAAGGCGGCGATCAGCAACCTTCCCCATGGCGGCGGAAAATCGGTGATCCTCGCCCCCGACAATTGGGAGGACATCGACCGCGACCAACTCTTTCAGGCCTTCGGACGCTTCATCGATGGCCTGGGCGGACAATACATCACCGCCGAAGACGTGGGCACCACCGTCGAGGACATGAATAATATCCGCAGCCAGACCGAGCACGTCCTGGGTTACGATCCCGACGCTGGCAGCTCCGGCGACCCTTCCCCCTTTACCGCCTTTGGCGTCCGCCGCGGCATCGAAGCCGCCGCTCAATTTCGATGGGGCAGCCCCGACCTCAACGGGCGCACCGTCGCCATCCAGGGCCTGGGCTCCGTGGGCACCTTCCTCGCCGAGGAACTCCATCAATTGGGCGCCGACCTCATCGTCACCGACATCGACGACGACGCCATCAACCATGTGGTCGACCAATTCAGCGCCACCGCTGTCGCTCCCGACGACATCTACGGCGTGGACTGCGATATCTTTGCCCCCTGCGCCCTCGGTGCTGTGATCAACGACGCCACCATTGACCAACTCCAATGCGAGATCGTCGCCGGGGCCTCCAACAACCAGTTGGCCACCGAGCGCCACGGCGTCGAACTGCGCGAGCGCCACATCGACTACGCTCCCGACTATGCCATCAACGCCGGCGGCCTCATCAACGTCGCTCAGGAATACAGTGGCTACGACGCTGACAAAGCCCGGGCCAATGCCTCCGACATCTTCGACACCATCCTCGCGATCTTGGAACGCGCCGACGACGAAAGCCTCCCCACCAATCTGGTGGCCAACCGTATCGTCGAGGAAAAGCTCTACGGCAAAGCCCTCAGATAACCACCACTTTTGGCCCATCGCCCCTTCGCCACCTCCGGCTATGGGGGCCCTGCGCCATTCAACCGCTTGACATTCGATACTGGATTCAATCACCCTTGATGCTCGAGACTGCGCATGACCTCAATCCACTTCAGTTGCCGGGTTGAGATTTGCATGGCGAAGTACACTGAAGATCGATGACCAACCCCACCATAGGTAATGGCGATTTCAGTAATTACGGAAGCACCAGGATATCTGCCACACAGGATGGAAGCCATGGTAACAAAATGGCGAATACGGCTCGCTCTTATCGGTTTAATCGTCTCCCTCATGATTTCGTTGGCTGCCTGCGGGGACGACGACGACCCCGTCGAAAACAACGATGAACAACCCGATCCGGACGTCTGCGAAAGCGACGAGGATTGCACCGATGAGGATAGCCCCTACTGCGTGGTCGACACGTGCATGGCCGACCCTCCCGAAGAGTGCTCCTCCAGCGGGGACTGCGGAGACGACCTCCCGTACTGCGTCGATGAGGTCTGCTTCGACACCTGTACCAGCAGTGATCACTGCGACGGCGACACCCCCGAGTGCGATATCGACACCGGGCAATGCGTCGAAGAAGACATCGTCGGGTGCCAAAATGATTCCGACTGTGGCGCCGATTACTGCCATCAAAACTCCTGCGTGCCTGCTGACTTTATCTGCACGCTCCAGGACTGCGGCGGCGAACGTGGCGTCTGCGACCCCTCTGCGGGCGCCGACGGCGACTGCATGAACGCCGAGGTCTGCACCGCCCGAAACGATTGCCTCGACGGGTTCAAATGCATCGAGGGCGATTGCATCGACGAAGAGGTCGCCTGCGAAGACTGCGAAGGCAGCGAGATTTGCGAATTTGACGGCGACACGCTCACCGTCGAATGCATCAACCCCAACATTGTCTGTGACGGGCCCCAACGCGAATGCCTCGACGACGACACCCTCTACATCTGCAACGAGGCTGGAACGTCCCAGCAAACCCTCGATTGCGCCCCCACTGGCTGCACCGAAGAAGACGGCGAAGCCCGTTGCCAACTCGCCGAAGGTGAGAGCTGTCAGGATCCCCTGATGCTCCAGGACGGCGACGTCCACCACTTCGAATGGACCGATTACGGCAACAGCTATCAGCCCGACGAGTCTTTCCAGGGCTGCATCGACGAATTTGACGACCTCCGTACCGTGGGGCCCGACGTCACCATCGGCCTTGAAATTGGCCCCAACGAGATCGGCTCCGTCGACCTGTTCACCGAGCGCGACAACGCCATCCTCTATATGGCCGACAGTTGCCCCTCGGATGACCTGGTCTGCACCGATCCCACCGGCGAAAATGCCGAGTCTTTCGGTGGCGAATTCGTCCGCTCCATGTGGTATCAAAACGATTCCAGCGAAACCCAGACCATCTTCTTCGTTGCCGACACCTCCATTGGTGGACTCGGCGACGACCCCCCTCGCATCGAGGCCACCGTCTCCGAAACCATCTGCGACGCCGGAGAACCGGTCTGCGACGATGGGTTTTTGGGCCAATGCTCCTCGCAAGGCACCAACTTCCTGACCGACTCCAACCTGGAGTGCGACATGGGCTGCATCGATCCCGATGATCCCAGCCAGGGCGAATGCCAACCCTTTGATCACACCACCTGTGATGACGCCATCGTCTTCGATGGCGACGAAAGCGCCTCCTTTTCCTACGACATCATCGACTTCTCCGCGGAGACGATCCTCGACTTCTCGGACTGCGATAACAGCTCCACCGGATCTGGCCTCGCCAGCACCTTGGAGGGCCGCAGCGCTCACTTCGTCACCACCTTGAACGACAACGAGCGCCTCAACGCCAGCCTTGCCGCGAACTTCGAGGCCGGCCTCTGGATTGGCACCGACTGCAACGACAGCCCCGACTGCTTCGAAGCCGTCAACGACGACGAGTCCTCCGACTTCATCGAATACATCGCTGAAGACGACAACGAAGAGGTCTATATCGTCGTCCAGGCCGCCGACGCCGACACCAACTCCGGTGACTTCACCCTCAGCCTCGCCGTCGACGAGCCCCTTTGCGAAAATGAAGACCCCGGCCACCGGATCGGATGCCAGCAGGACTCTCTGATCTACTACTGCTCCACCAGCGACTACCCCGCGCTCTACGAGTGCGACGGCGCCTGCAACGATGGCTTCTGCGAAAACCCCAAAGCCAACCGCTGCATCGACGCCCTGGAGTTGGAATCGGGCGACACCCACATCAGTAACTTCGGCAACTTCGAGGACAACCTGGAAGCCCCGAGCTGCATCGTCGACCCCGACGATGAGGACAGCTCCGACATCGAGACCCCCGGTCCCGACTCCGTCTTCCAGATCGAGTCCGAGGGCAGCGAACTTCTTATCGTCGCCCTTGAGACCGCTTCCGAAGACGCCGGCTTCTACGTACTCGAAGACTGCCCCGTGGGCACCTACGACGCCAGCGCCGAGTGCCAGGGCGGCTTCGTGCCCGGCGAAGAAGAGGCCTTCTTCCTCGACTCCCCCGGCACCTACTACCTCGTTGTCGACTCCATGAACGAGGACGACGAAGAGGACTACAGCCTCTACGTCGAACTCACCGAGGGCAATTGCGTCCCCGAAACCACCCGCTGCGAAGACGGCAACGTCCAACTCTGCAGCGAGCAAGACGACGGCGAAGTCCGCTTCGCCGACCAGCATCTCTGCTTCGAGGGCTGCGACCCAACCGACGTCGTCTGCGAGGGGCCGGCGGACACCTCCGATGGCAACCGATGTGGTAGTATCTCCTTTGACGATGGCGTCGCCGTCATTGAGAGCTCCGGGTATTCGGTCAACGAATCCGGCCGCCTCATCACCAACTTCAGCAATTACACCGCCAACGAAAACCTCTCTGCCGGCGAATCGGGCTGCTTTGACGACATCGCCGAGGGACGTGACGTCTTCTTCGAGGTCGACCTTCCGCCTCTCACCGGCCTCAAGGTCGACGTTCAAACCGACATCGATGATGACGTGGGACTTTTCCTCAACGATGGCTTCGCCGCCTGCCCTGGCTTGCGCGACGACGTCGATTGCGAAAACTCCATCACCTTCCAGGGCTCTGGCAGCCTCGACACCTTCAGCGCCTCGGGCGGCACCCAGACCGTGGGCGTCAAGGCCCTTAGCAATGAAGTCGACGACGGCGAGATCATCATCGACTTCGAATTTGTCGGTGGCGACTGCGACCCCGGTGAACCCGACTCTTGCGACGGCGACACGGCCACCCAATGCAGCGACTTTGGCGAAGAGATCGTCACCACCTGCGAATTCGGCTGCGCCGACGGCCAGTGCCTCGACCGCACCGGTGACACCTGCCCCAGCGCCTTCGACATCGACGAATACGGCGACGTCGACGGCGACGGCACCATCACCTTTAGCCAGAGCGGCGATGTCGGCAACTTCTCCGACAACTACAACCCCTTTGAAGACGGTCAGAGCTGCACCGGCTTCTACGGCGATGGCCCCGACGTCGTCTTTGCCTTCGAGGGCTGGGCTGGCGACGAGGTCACCCTTGACTTCGACACCCAGTACGACGGTGCCCTCTGGGTGACCACCGACTGCTCCGACGCTGCCGCACAATGCGTCGAAGGGGTCGATGACATCTTTGGCAGCGGCGTCGAATCCATCTCCATGACCCTCGACAAGCAGGCCACCTACTACGTCATCGGCGATGCCGTGCAGTCGGCGGCCACCGGCACCTTCGACTTCGACGCCACCATCGTCCCCGGCGATCGCGTCGACGACGCCGCCCTGGAGTCCGATACCACCGAGTTGTCCTGGACCACCCATGTCGATGACGACTCGCTCTCTGACTCCTTTGAGATCTCGAATACCGGCGAAACCTCGTTGGAATTCGACGTCATCGAAGGCGATGAGAGTTGGCTCGACATCGATCCCATGGAGGGCACCCTCGACGGCGACGAGTCCACCGACATCGATTTGACTGTCCACTGCGACAGCGCCGATGACTATAGTACCACCATCGTGATCGACTCCGACGCCCCCTTGGTCTCCACCGTTGAGATCGACGTCCACCTCGATTGCCAGGAAGACGGCAATGTCGAGCTTACCGTCACCGGACTTCCCGACAACGACGATGGCGACGTCGAAGTTGTCGACAGCGAGGGCGACACCGTCGACACCTACAACGACGGCGCCTCCTTTGGACTGCGCCCCGGCGACTACGAATTCCTTCCCCAGGAAGTCGTCGTCGACGACACCACCTACGGTGCCCTCCTTCAGGAAGTCACCGTCGGCAGCGGACAGCTCATTCAGGTCTCCATCGAGTACGGTGAGATCGACTGATCGCT
>CAYQBU010000188.1:0-7515 GCA_964415785.1 uncultured Bradymonadales bacterium | reverse complement strand
GGTCATTACATACCCTCAAGTGTACTTTGGCCTGAGTGGACCCTTTGCCCCGCGGCATCACTCTTCAATGGATCCATCATGCAGGCCAGGCATTGACCGCCCGATTCCAGATTATTTCCACTCGGAGAGTTGGCCATGATGGAACCCGACGCAATCGTTCAAAAGATCCAAGAGCATCTTCCCGGCGCCCAGGTCGATCTGACGGACCTGACGGGCACCAAAGATCACTACAAGGCCCGCATCATTGCCGAGCAATTTGAGGACAAAAGCCGCGTCAGCCGTCACCGCGCCGTCTACGAAGCGCTCAGCGAGGAAATGAAGGGCCCCATTCACGCATTAACTCTCGAGGTATTTACCCCCTCGGAATGGGAAAACCAATAAACCTGCTCACACCACACCAATAGGACCCCCACCATGAGCAACGACGACAACAAAAAGATCTCTCTGCCCATCGCTGGCGACGAGCCCTCTCCCGACGCCCCCAAGACGCGCCAGGAAGGCGGCGACATCCATAGCGAGATCGAACGAGAGGTCACCGACCACGCCATTGTCCTCTACATGAAGGGCAATCCCCAGCAGCCTCGCTGTGGCTTTTCGGCCCGGGCCGCTCAAATCCTCGCCTCCTATGGCCACCCCGTCCACACCGTCGACATCCTCCAGGACCCCGAAAAACGCCAGGGCATCAAGGACTACTCCAACTGGCCCACCATCCCTCAGGTCTATATCGGCGGCGAATTCGTGGGTGGATCGGACATCCTGATGGAGATGCACGAAAACCAAGAGATCGAGGCGCTTATCGAGGATACCGTCAACGGCGGTTGACAATCCCGTCCTCACTCCCTAGCGTCTGCCAGCTTTCACGATCGCGCTCTGCGCCCCTCTCCAGGGGCCGGAGCCCGCTTTGTAGCGTAATTTATTGACCATGTAAGTGGAGAATATCGTCTCATGACTGTTCGACTTCGACTTCAGCGCCACGGCGCCAAAAAGAATCCGTTTTTCCGTATCGTCGCTGCCGACAAGCGCAAGGCCCGCGACGGACGTTTCATCGAAAACCTGGGCACCTACAACCCGGTCACCGACCCCCCTGAGCTTCGCCTCAACGAAGAGCGCGTCGACTACTGGATGCAGCAAGGCGCCCAGCCCAGCGACACCGTCCGCTCGTTGATCCGCAAGCTCAAAAATGGCGAGTTTGGTGTCGACCTCTCCGAGGAAGGCGCCGACGCCGCCGCCCGCGCCGCCATCGCCGAGGCCCGTCGCAAGGCCAAAGAGGAAGCCCGTAAAAAGGCTGCCGAAGAGGCCAAGGCCACCCGCAAAGAAGCGGAAGCCGCCAAGGAAGAAGAAGAGGCCTCCGACGAGGACGCTTCTGATGACAAGTCTTCCGACGACAGCGACGACAGCGACGACAGCGACGACAGCGACGACGCCGCCAAAAGCGACGACGATGCTGGCGACGACGACAACGACAAGGATGACAAGGAGTAATCCTTGCTCTTCCCAGCGATGACCCACCCTTTTTAACCCTCGGCTGGATGCGCCATGGCCAATAATGCTTCGAACGAAGCCGACGAATTAACCGCCCTCTCGGACATGGTCGAATTTATGGCCTCCTCCCTCCTCAAAGAGGGAACGGAGATCAAGATCGACTCCAAGCAGAGCGGCAACCAATGGCGCATCGAGCTCTGGGTTCCCGACGACGTCCGCGGTCGGGTCATCGGCCGCGGTGGGCGCATCGCTCGCGCCATGCGCACCCTTCTCAACAACACGGGGATCCCCACCCATCGGTCGGTGATCCTCGACATCGTCGACTGAGTCGGCAGGATCTACACACATGGACAACCCCGAACGCGTCGCGATCGGAAAGCTGGGTCGTCCCCACGGTATTCGTGGGGAAATCCGGCTTTTCCTTTTTAATCCCCAGTCCCAGGCCATCCGCCCCGGCCTCGATGCCCAGGTTCGGCTCCCCGACGACTCCACCCGCCAGGTGACCGTCGTTCAGGCCCGATACGCCAAAAAATTCGTGATCCTGAAGCTGGAAAACGTTCAGGGCCGCGAGGACGCCGACGCCTTAAAACACGGGGAGTTGGAGCTCCACTACGACGACCTCCCGGAGCTCGACGACGACCAATTTTATTATATCGAGCTCCTCAACGCCCCCGTCTTCGAGGCTGGCGCCGAAGACCAGATCGAGCTGCCCGACGACGCCCAACCCCTTGGGACCGTCGATCGCTTCTTTGAGACCGGGGCCAACGATGTCCTGGTCGTCGATCGCGGCGACGACGGCGAGCTCTTCGTCCCTCTCGTCGAACACGCCATCGCTCTCATGGATCTGGAGAACTACCAGGTCATCCTCCAGCCCCTCGACCTTTGGACTGCCCCCGAAACCGACGGGTCGCTTTGAGCTTTACGATACAAATCCTGACCCTCTTCCCGGAGTTCTTTGAAAGCCCCCTCAAAACGAGTCTCACGGGAAAGGCCATCGAGCGCGGTCACTTCGACGTTCAACTCATCGACATCCGCGATTTCGCCACCGACAAGCACAATACCTGTGACGACAGCCCCTATGGCGGTGGCGCCGGAATGGTGATGAAACCCGAACCCCTGGTGGGCGCCCTGGAGCATGCCCGCAATAACAGTCCCGACGCCCCCCGTATCTTGCTCACCCCTCAGGGCGAGCCCTTCGCCCAGCCCATCGCCCAACAGTTGGCCAGGGAGCACCAATCGCTCATCCTCGTCTGCGGACGCTACGAAGGGGTCGATGAGCGGGTTCGCCAGCACTGGATCGACCGCGAGATCTCCATCGGCGATTTCGTCCTTACCGGCGGCGAGATCGGTGCCATGACCATCCTCGACGCCGTCACCCGCCTGCTCCCCGGCGTCCTCGGCAATGCCGACTCCGCCGACGAGGAGAGCTTCTCCACCGACCGCCTCGAATATCCCCAGTACACCCGGCCCCAGGACTTTCGCGGACACCCCGTGCCCGACATCCTCCTCAGCGGCCATCACGGCAAAATCGCAGAATGGCGCCGCCAAAAGGCCCTGGAGCGCACCCAGGACCGCCGCCCCGACCTCCTCGATGACCTCGATTGACCTCTCCAAGCTGGTCCTTAAGGTCAGTCTCTGCTCGCCCATCACCATTATTTCTCTGGGAGCCCATCATGGAATTTCTGCACAGCATGGTCCGCATTCGCGACATCGACCAGTCCCTCCACTTTTATTGCGACTTGCTCGGCCTTGAAGAAGCCCGCCGCAAGGACGTGGAATCCGGCCGCTACACCCTGATCTTTCTCAGGGCCCCCGGCGACGACCAGGCCACCGTGGAATTGACCTACAACTGGGACGTCCCCGACACCTACGGAAACGCCCGCAACTTCGGTCACCTCGCCTTTGCCGTCGACGATATCTACGCCACCTGCAAGCGCCTCCAGGACAACGGCGTCACCATCAACCGCCCTCCCCGCGACGGCCGTATGGCCTTTGTCAAATCCCCGGATGACATCTCCGTCGAGCTCCTCCAAAAGGGCGACGCCCTCGATCCCCAAGACCCCTGGGCCTCCATGGACTCTCAGGGCTCCTGGTGAGTGACCTCCCTCTCCAATTGGCCTAAGAAGTCCCGCATGTAGT
This sequence comes from uncultured Bradymonadales bacterium, assembly GCA_964415785.1. Taxonomy (GTDB): domain Bacteria; phylum Myxococcota_A; class Bradymonadia; order Bradymonadales; family Bradymonadaceae; genus SLJM01. The sequence continues at coordinate 3,894 of CAYQBU010000188.1, read as the reverse complement.
CGACCCGCTCCTGCGCCAGGCGCTTCCCCTCATCGGTATAAAACCGCGCCTTCAGGCCCAGCAATTTGACGAAGAAATGATCCGTCGAAAAGCGCTGGTCGTCAGGTTCCCGTCGGCGACAGAGCGGGTCGCCTACATCCAATGTGCGCCGCCCCAGAGAGCCCCCCACCTCATAGGCCCGAGCGATCCCAATGGCCCCCAGGGCGTCCAGATTGTCGGCATCGCTCACCACCTGGGCCTCCAGACTCTGCGCCTCGATCCCCGCCGAATAGGAGTGGCAGCGAATCGCCTCTCCCACCAGCTCCACCCGCGCCGCCGAAAGCCTCCCGTCGAGCCACTCCATGGCCCGCCTCGCCCCCAGCGTCGACGCCTCCTTGCGGCGGGGATCGTCCTTTGGAAGATCCACATTATCGTGCAGGATCGCCGCCAACTCGATGACCAGACCGTCTCCCCCCTCCACAGCTCCAACCGCCCTGGCATTGGCCACCACCCGCTGCACATGACCCCGGTCGTGGGCCGCACTCTGACCCATGTGTGCATCGAGCCACGCCCAGGCGCCCTCGATCAAAGCCTGTCTCTGTTCACCTTCCATCCCATCTCCTGAGCCATCAAAATTCAATTCAAGACGTCGTGACGCGCCCTGAGCATCGCGACCGAGTACCCCTGGGGTGAAGCAAAGGAGTACTCTTGGGGTGAGGCAACATCAGAGCCGCAACAGGCGAGTCGTAAATAATCCGGGTTAACGCCCTATGCTTATACCGATAACCTCCCGTCGCAAGGCAGCACTAGGAAATGTCGTTGAGGATCAGCCGGTCGTCGATATCTTCGTCGTATTCAAAGGTCGCCACAAATTCCTCCTCTGCGTCGATCGCCGCTCGCACATCGCTGCAGAGCTCGGCCGACGCGCATCGAAATCCCCGCTGGGAGAGAATGCTCCCCTTGTCTTCTTCCTCGTCCATATGGATGAAGGGCATATTGCCCTCCGGGGGATGATCGACAAAAAACTCAAAGGTCTCGCCGGGCTCCACGGGCCTCTCGTCGATGATGTCGACGAGGTCGTAGCTCTTCGACGAGGCATCCATCGGCGGATCATCGACCTCCTCGATCAGTATCTCGATGTCGTAGCGTCGACCCCATTGGTGGTCAAAACCTCCGATACTGGAGTACATCAACTCGAAATTTTCCTCTCCCTCCGGCCGGACCCGCAAACACGCTTGAGACGACTCCCCCATGCAGGCGCTCTGATAGTGATCCACCTCATAAATGACGCGCTCCCCGTCGGAGAGGCCACAGGCGCTGATCAGGAGAAGCGATAGGAAAAGCGACAGGGAAAGTACCAAAAAAGCCAGATCTCTCATCGTGATCTCGTCCATCGAATCTTTAGAGTTGTCCATGCGAGCGAGTCTTGGGTTTGCAAAGCATGTGCCACCACCGGGAGGCACCGCTACCGTTGATGCCCTTACTCAGGTTGTTTAATAAGACTCGCCGGCAACACGACCCATCCCTCCATCGGAGCACCACCTCCTTGAGCTCTCCTCCGGACATCACAGCTCACCTCTTAAATGAGTCGAGCGACGACGGCCCCTCGCCATTGGCGGCCTTTGTGGGCGCCCTCCTCACCCAGGCCCGCCGCCACCCCGGAGCCTATCGTCGAGGCCGCCGCCGGTGGATCCAGGAGATGGACTCCCTGCTGGATCTCCAGGATCTGGCCGATCCCTCCGTGGCCACCCCCCTCTTCGACGCCCACGGCGATATCGACATCGACGGCGATCTCATCGAGGGCCAGGACCTCCTCTTTGGCCTCCACACCGCCTATGCCCAGGCCGTCCTCGCCATCACCCATGCCCATCTGGCAGAGCGCCCCTCTACGGCGCCGGATTCACTCCTATCGCCGGACCTCTGGGCCGGGCTGGGTATCCAGGGGTTTGTCGACGAATTGGCGCCTATTTTTGGCTGGTTTGCCTCCATCGACGATCCCCCTCTTTTGTCGAGTCATCGCCAATTATTCGACGAAATATGGGACCAATGTCGCCCCCAGGGTGCGACATTGGTCAGCGATGGCGCCAAATTCACCGATCGCTTCCGCCCCCTCTACCAGGCCCTCATCCCCCCGGCGGTGCGCCATCGCCTGGGCGAGTACTACACGCCGGACTGGCTCGCCGAACGCACCCTCCATCAGAGCGGCTTTAAGGCCGATCAGGACCACACACTCCTCGACCCCGCCTGCGGCTCCGGCACCTTTTTGATGGCCGCCCTCAGCGCCGGCGCCTCGCCGGAGCAGGTCCAGGGCATCGATCTCAACCCCCTGGCCGTCCTGGCCGCCCGGGCCAATCTGATCATCGCCCACCCATCAACCACCGACGAGGCCTTTGAACCCGCCGTCTATTGGGCAGACGCCATTCCCCGCCGTGGCACCCTGGACCTCTTCGGCGACCCCACGTCGCCGCCGCCCGTCGAGCCCGTGACCCATGTCGTGGGTAACCCGCCCTGGGTGGGCTGGGAGACGCTCCGCCCCCGGCTCCGAGAGGCATTGAAGCCCAGTTGGGAGCACTATGGTTTATTTACTCTGTCGGGCAGTGAAGCGCGGCTCGGCGGCGGAAAAAAAGAGCTCTCCATGCTCTTTTGCTACGTCTGCGCCGACCACTACCTGATGGACGGCGGCCACCTCTGCTTCCTCATGAATCGCGGGGTCTTGACCACCACCGGCGCCGGCGACGGCTTTCGCCGCTTTCGCTTCTCCACCGACGCCGGCCGGAGCTCGAATACCGTCTATCTCCAACCCCTGTCGGTCGATGACTACCGGGCCATCCAGCCCTTTGAGGGCGCCACCACCCAGACCATCTCTCTTTGCTTGCGCCGCCAGACGCAACCCATCGACTTTCCTTTGCCCTATCGGTGCCACATCTCTTCGGATCCGGAGGCCGACGACGCGGCGACCCAATCGCTTCTCGCCCGCCCCCTGGACGACGACGCGCCCGGCTCTCCCTGGATGGTCGGCACCGACCAGGCATTGCAGGCCCTTCAGACCATCTACGGCCCCTCCCACTACCGGGCCCGCGAGGGCGCCAATACGGGAGGGCTCAACGGCTGCTATTGGGTCCAGGAGCTTCAGCACAATGGGGGCGAGACCACCATCGAAAACCTCGCCGATGTCGGCAAGATCAAGGTGCCCAAGACCCAATGCACCATTGAACCAGACCTGCTCTATCCCCTGCTTCGAAGCCGAGATCTTCAGCGCTGGAGTGCTCATCCTCAGGCCTCTATCGTCCTCGCACAAAACCCGGAGACCCGAGGCGGCATCGACGAGGAGCGCATGCAACAAAACTGGCCCCAGACCTATGCCTATCTCCAGCGCTTCGAGGGCACCGTCGAGGCCCCGGCGCGGGGAAGCCTTCGCGGCCGGGCCCTCTTTAAGCGCTACTTCGAGCCCGAAGACCCCTTCTACTCCATGTATGGCGTCGGCCCCTACACCATCGCCCCCTGGAAGGTCTGCTGGCGCCGCATCGACACCGAGCTTCGCGCCGCCGTCGTCGGCCCCGACGAAAAGAATCGCCCCGTCATCCCCCAGGAGACGATCACCTTCGTGGCCTTTGACACCCCCGAGGAGGCCCACTTTTTCTGTGCCCTCTTCAATAGCGCCTGGCCCAACGCCCTGGTCCGGCGCTACTCCTCGGGCAAGGGCTTTGCCTCCGCCCATATTCTGGAGGCCATCGCCATCGGCGCCTTCGACCCAAACCTCGATCACCACCGCCGGCTCAGCGACCTCTCTCAACGGGCCCATGGCGCCGCTCAAATACCGGACGACGATGAGCTCAGCCAGTTGCACGCACGCATCGATGCCCTCGCTGCCCACTACTTTGGACTCGACGACGCCCACCGCCGGGCCCTATAACT
>CAYQBU010000187.1:0-7526 GCA_964415785.1 uncultured Bradymonadales bacterium | reverse complement strand
GTCCACAATTTCACCGCGATTGACGCCCACATGTCGCTCCGAGGGTGCGACATCGTCCTTTATTTGCGCCACTTCTCGCGTTTCCATCACTTTTTGTTCACCACTGGCCTCCACGCTCTCTGAGGCCGCTCCACCGAGCTGCGTCTCCACATAGTCGGCCATCTTCTCCAGCGTCGGATAATCGGCCAGCCGAAACTCCTCGTCTCGCTCCAACTCGAATTGCTCCCGCACCTCCGCCATGATCTCGGCCTGCTTCACCGTGTCCACACCCAGGTCCGCCTCCAGCTCGAAGTCCAACTCGATCTCCGCCGGGTCGTATCCCGTCTTCTCGCACAACACCGCCATCATGGCGTCCACAATTTCACCGCGATTGACGCCCACATGTCGCTCCGAGGGTGCGACATCGCCCTTTATTTGCAACATTTCTCGTGTTTCTTCCGTCATTGCATCGTCCTTTCTTTCATTGCCCCAGACGCCGCGCGCCCACAGGGTTGCCAGTGCTTCGTAGAGCGTCTTCACGCCGCCCTTTTTGGGATGGTTCGTGTACAGCGCCAGATGCTCTCGTCCCTCCAGAATATTCTTTACGAACGAGGTCTGAGCTCGCTTGGGACCGACCTCCACGAATACTCGCGCCCCATCGCGGTGCATGTGCTCCACGAGATCGATATAGCGCACCGGCGATGCCACCTGCTTTGCCAACAGGTCGCGAATCGCCTCCGGTGCCCCGGCTCCCTCCGGGTAATAGTCTCCAGTAACATTCGTCAGAATCGGTATTTCCGGGCTCTGAATCTCGACCCCTTCCAGGTGCCGACGAAGTGGCTCGCTGGCCTCAGCGACCACTTTGGAGTGAAAGGCGTGGCTCACCGGCAGCAGCGGAACCTGGTAGTCCATCTCCTCGAACCGGGCCTTCGCCTCTTGGACGGCCTCCGTGAGCCCGGCGATGATCGTCTGGCTCGGGCAGTTGATATTGGCGCACACCACGTAGCCATCGACTTCGTCGAGCACGGGTTGCACCACCTCGACGGGCGCCGAGATACCGGCCATCAGGCCCACGTCGCCGTTCATCGGCGTCGCATTGGCCATCTCTGTACCCCGCGCCGCCACCGTCAGCAGCGCGTCTTCAAAGCTCATCACACCCGCCGCCACGCAGGCTCCGTACTCGCCAAGGCTGTGACCCGCCACCATCGACGGCTCCATGCCCATGCTGCGCATCAACCGATATAGCGCGATGTCCGCCGTCAGCACCGCCGGCTGCGTGATCTCTGTCTTCGTCAACTCCCGAAACGCCTCGTATTGGTCGACCTTCTCCAGATCGGGATCGATGATGGAACTCAACTTCTTCCCGATCACGGGCTCCATGATCGCGTCCGCCTCCCGAAAGGTCTGCTCCACCACCTGGAAGCGCTCCCGCAGTTCCGAGAGCATGCCCAGGTACTGCGTCCCCTGACCGGGAAACAGCATCGCCGTCTCCCCCTCCTGGCTCTCCTCGGCAAAGACCACGCCCTGATTCGCCAGCACTCGCCAACTCATATTGCCATTCAGCGCCCGCTCTACCCGACCCAAAATCGCGTCCAGGTCATCTTCGTCGCTCACCGCAATCGCCAGTCGCGCATTCCCAACCCTCTCCGTCGGTTGGCCGTCCATCTCCAGCAACCACGCATTGATCGCCGACCACCCTCCATCTTCCCAGGCCGTCTTCAACCGGTCGAACTCCTTGCGCAGCCCGGCCTCGTCCTCCGCCACCAAGGCGATCACCCCTTCGCCCTCGGGCACCTGGCATCGAAGCCCACCGACCCCACTGTCGGCGATCCCCGCACTGCCACTGCCCATTCCGCGGTAGAGCCCTCCACCGCCGGGCGCGTACTCCTCGAGTGCCACATGAAAATTCGTCCCACCAAAGCCAAATGCACTGACCCCGGCGCGACGCACGCCCCCGTCTCGAATTCGCCAATCCTCGGCCCCTTGCTGAATCTGCAGCGGACTCACGTCCAAATTCAGTTTCGGATTGGGCCGCTCCACGTTGAGCGTCGGCGGAAGCACCTTATGCTTCAGCGCCATCGCCACCTTTATCACTCCCGCAGCACCGGCCGCCGACTTGAGGTGACCGATATTGGATTTCACACTCCCCAGCGCGATCTGGTCGGTCTGCATCGCCGAGCCGTCCTCTTCTAAAACGGCCTGAATGCTCTCCACTTCCGCCGGATCGCCCACGGGCGTGCTCGTCCCGTGCGCCTCGATCAATGACACCGTGCGCGGACCGAACCCTGCATCCTCATAAGCTCGCTTCATCGCCAGTTGCTGGCCCCGCGGATTGGGCGCCGTGATCCCCTTTCCTCGCCCATCGCTGGAGCCGCCGACACCGCGAACCACCGCATAGATGTCGTCGCCATCTTCAATGGCATCGCTCAGCCGCTTCACGATCACGATCCCCGCCCCTTCGCCCATCACAAAGCCATTGGCGTCGGCATCAAAGGGCCTCGACCCGTCGGGCGACAGCGCACCGATCTTCGAAAACTTCACAAAGCTGGGCACACCCATCGAGCGGTCTGCCCCACCGGTGACCGCCATGTCGAATTGCCCACTGCGAATGCCACGTACCGCTGCCTCCAACGCCGCAAGGCTCGAGGCACAGGCCGCATCACAGATGAAATTGGGCCCTCTCAGATCAAAGGTCTGAGCCACCCGGCCAGCCACGATATTGGCCAACTCGCCGGGCATGGAGTCCTCATTGACCCCCACGATCTGCTCCTTAAACCGGGCCTCCACCTTCTCCAGCAGGGCTTCGCGCTTCTCCGGAGCCAGCCCCTCATCGCCGAGCTCCATCAGCGTTTTTCGAATCACCCGATCCACCTCTGGATACAGGATCCGCTGATTCGTCGTATCCCTGAGATCACCGCCCAGAGAATTACCCAAAATCACAGCACAGCGGTCGCGATCGAAGTCCGCCTCCAGATATCCCGAATCATCCAGGGCTTCTTTGACGGCTTCCAGGCAGAGGAGTTGCGTGGGGTCGATACTCTCGATGACCTTCGGCGGCAGCCGATAGGATCGCCGATCAAACTCAAAGTTCTGAAGCCATCCCCCGATCTTGCTATAGGTCTTATCCGGCGCCCCCCGGTCTTCCGAGAAGTACAATGCCGGATCCCAGCGATCCACGGGCACCTCAGTGATTGCCGAGCGCCCCTCGACGATATTCTCCCAAAACCGCGTCGCCGAAAGCGCTCCCGGCATCTTCGCTCCCACGCCGATGATCGCCACCGCCCGATCCCCATCGATGATCTCCGTCGCCGATCCCTGTCCTTGCTGCTCCGCCATCACTGTCCTCCTCTGCTCATCCGTCTCATCACGCATCCAACGGGGTCGACGCTCATCGATCGCCTCGACCCATCGCCGCGCGCCATTGGTCACCGCTTCATGCAGCGCCGCCATCGACATCCCCGGCTCACACAGGGTCACTCCCTGCCCGCAGTGAAAGAGGCCCTCTCGTCGCTGCTCGTCCTCGCTCAGGTCTTCAAAGATCGCGCCCTTTTCCGGATCGACCTCCGCGATGCGCTGTCCCTTCGCCGCCGCCCTCAACCCGCCCAGGTTATCCTTTTCATAGAGATGCTTTCGCTCACTGAGTTTTACCCCATCGGTCAACCGCTCCTTCTCGCTTCCCAGCACCTCGTCAGACGCCCCATTTCGAAGCACCCGCGTCGGTGTATTCACCGTCTCCCCCATGATCACCGTGCCCTGGGACTCCGAGGCCACGGTCTGATAGGTCTCCTTGATCGCCCCCGTATCCACCGCCTCACGGGTCATCAGATAGGCCGTGCCCATCTGAACCCCAAAGGCCACGCCGCGCTCCACCAATCCCTGAAATAACGCCGCCACCGCCGCCGCCGACGGGCTGTCGCAGATACCCCCGGCCGGCACCACCGCCAGTGTCGACGCCTCAACGCCTTCCTCGATGGCCTCTTCCAACTCCAACACCCCGTATTGCCACAGCGCGAGGCCCCCGAGGCTTCCCACATGACCGCCCGCTTCGGCGCCTTCCAGCAAAAACTTGCGATGGCCGCTGCGCAGCGCCGCCCTCAGCACCCCAGCCGTTGGCGTGTGCAGATAGGTCGGTATCGACGCCGACTCAAAGCGCATCGCCTGTTCCGCCGTTCCCGCCGCCACCAGTCCCAGGAGCGGTCCCTCCTGGCGCTTCTGGCGCAGCATATCGATATGCCCGTCGCGATAGCGGTTGGCATCCAGTCCAATGATCCCCGCTCCCCAGGCCTTATCGCCCAATAGCGCCACCGTATCTTCCACCATCTCCGTCGCGATATGGGTCGGCATATTCGCCAGTGCCAGCCAGGGCAATGCCCCTTCATCGGCCACCACCTGCGCGAATTCCGGCGTATCGCTGACCTGAGCCATCGGCCCCTGGTGAATCGGCCACCGCGTGCCATTGACCTCTGCGATCCCACGGCCCTCCTGCAGCGGGAAATCCTCGCCAATCGCCTCCAGGCGCCTCATGACAACCGTCTCGATCCCCTGGATCACACTGCGGACATCGCCGTATCGCTCCACCATCGGCGCCGCCAGAGCCGCCCCCTGACCGAGGGCCCACAACTCCTCGCGCAGGTCAAAATCATAGCTCTTTGCTGGCTCCGCCTCGCGGATATCCTTCAGAAAATCGCCCTTGTCCCACCCCTCTTCCACGTAGTCTACTTCCCGGTCCGCCAATTCCCGCGGCTTCCGAGAGGCGATCATGGCAAATACTCGGAATCGAAATCCCAGGGTCACGCCCAGACATCGCGTATCCGTGGGGCTAAAAGCCTTCAATCGACGGGCCACCTTCTCGGAGAGCGAAAACTCCGGGCACAACCATAATTGCTCTTCCAATACCCATCCCGACGCCCCTGCCGCTGCCACTGCTGCCGCCGAATCGGGGCCGATCGCTCCACGCACCACGATGGGCACGTTCACCGCTGAAAATAGACGTCGAAGGAGGACCAATCCCGACTCCTCGCTCACAAATCCACCGCCCTCAAAGCCGCAGGCCACCAACGCACTCGCCCCCGCATCGATCGCCCTTCGGCCTCCTTCCACGTCGATCACTTCCGCCACCACGCGCCGCCCCTGAGTCACCAGAGCCTCGATCCTCGCCTGCATCTCGTCACCATTCATCGCGTGATCAGCGGCCACCACCACCGTCTGTGCCAGGGCGTCGTCCAGGCTTTGATCCATACGCACACGTTGCCAATCTGCGTCCTCACCGATCGCCTCTCCGCACCAGACCACCGTCGCCCCGGCCTCTCGCGCCGCTTTCGCCGCCTTTCGACTCGCTGCTTCCCCGGGGAGATAAATTACGCTTTTCATGGTCGTCTTTTCGCTCATCTGGTTCGCCTTCATCTGGTCACTGGTCAGCGCCGCTCCCAACGGCTTGCTCCATTTCATCGTCATCTTCGCGTAGTATACGCCTGTCCACCTGACAACCCTCAAAAACCGCCCATTTAAAATTAAATTATGACTCATTATTCATTTGCACATGAATGAATGGCCAGTCATTTCCCGCCCTCCGATGAGTGAATCATCAGTCAGCCCCAAACCGGATGGCACACCACCGCCACACCCCGCTAAAACCCCGACATTCCAACACTTTCGAGAACCTGAAAACTGAATGGACCTTCACCCAACACTTTGCATATTATGACTGACCGTTCATTCAAAACGAATGAGTAGTCATTCACCTGAATGTTAAAATCAGTGCCCTTCAGGACCCGGCAGGTGCGATTTCGACCTCGCCATTCGTCGCCAATCCCCACCCCACCCGACTCAATCGCGATTCTACAACCCAAAAAACCCACCGCCACAAGTTGTGACGGTGGGCTTTCTCGCATCGATTCTCACTTCAATATCTCAATATCCCATGGGATGCCAGGCGGTCTTGAACTCCACAAAAGGCATGATCCAATAGGGTGACTGCGCCTCGTCGGAGGTCCAATCGCCGCCCTTTGGCGTGGCGTAGGCATGCACACGCTTGACGCTATCGGCCGCCGTCATTCCAATGTCCTTTTCCTCTTCGGCGCTGCCATCGAAGATCGCGATGCCATCGAGGTCTCGGTGCCCGGATACGTGGTCGAGCAACTCCTCGCGATAGCCCGTCAGGATATTGACCACCCCGCCCGGAAGATCGCTGCAGTGAAGCACCTCTGCCAGATCCATGGCAATACTTCGCGAATCGTGGTCCACGACCAAGATCACCGCATTGCCCGAGATGATGATCGGCGCCATCGCCGTCACCAGGCCCAGCACCGGCGCCGACGTCGGCGTCAATGCCGTGACCACCCCCGTGGGCTCGGGCATCGTGAAATTGAAGTGGGGCGACGCCACGGGATTGGTGCTCCCGAAGACCTGAATGAATTTATCGGCCCACCCGCCGTACCACAGCAGTCGATCCACGGCGCAATCCAACTCCTCTTGAGCCTTCTTCGCGCTATAGCCGGCGCGCTTTTGGAGGGCCTCTTCAAAGCCTCCACGCCGCGACTCCAGCATCTCCGCCATCCGGTGGAGGATCTGGGATCGATTAAAAGGCGTCCGCGAAGCCCAGCCCTCCTGGGCCTTGCGGGCCGCCACCATGGCATCTCGAAAATCCTTGCGCGACGCATGACATATATTGGCCACAAAATCCCCCTCTGGGGTCTGTTCACTCAGGTATCGTCCACTTTCGGTGCGAGGGAAAGCACCGCCGATGTACAGCTTGAACGTCTTATAGACATCGAGCCGATTGCGCTTGCTTTTCGTCGTCGTCATCAACGCACCTCCAGATAGGGAAGGAGCCCGTGAACTCCACCTTCGCGACCAAAGCCGCTCTCTTTATAGCCTCCAAAGGGGCTGGTGGGATCGAATTTATTATAGGTATTGCCCCAGATCACCCCGGCTTCCAATTGGCCAGCGATCCGAAATAGCTTGCTTCCCTTGTCGCTCCAGATGCCACAGGCCAGCCCATAGGGCGTATTGTTGGCCTTGCGCACCGCCTCGTCGGGCGTCCGAAACGTCATCACCGACAACACCGGCCCGAAGATCTCCTCCTGGGCGATGCGGTGCGAGGGAGTCACCTCCGTAAAGATCGTGGGGGCGAAGAAGTATCCCTCCTTGGGGATCTCGCAGTCCGGCTGAAATTGCACTGCCCCTTCGTCGCGACCGGAGTTGACCAACTCCGTGATCCGGTCGAGCTGCTCCCGGGAGTTGATCGCTCCCACATCCGTATTTTTGTCCAGGGGATCGCCGACCACCAGCGTCGACAGTCGACGCTGGAGCTTGGCCACCACCTCATCGGCCACATTTTCCTGCACCAGCAATCGACTGCCGGCACAGCATACGTGGCCCTGATTGAAAAAGATCCCATCGATGATGCCCTCGACCGCCTGGTCGATAGAGGCATCATCGAAGACGATATTGGCGCCCTTACCACCGAGTTCCAGGGTCAGTTTCTTGCCCGTTCCGGCCCCCGCCCGCTGGATGATCTTGCCCACGCCCGTGGAGCCCGTAAAGGC
>CAYQBU010000186.1:0-7552 GCA_964415785.1 uncultured Bradymonadales bacterium | reverse complement strand
ATGGTGCAAGCTCTCGAGGACGGGGAGCCAGACTTTCTATTTCAATGCCAGGAGATCGATGGCGTGCCGGTGATCAGTTGCACGTTGGCGAGCATGGATGACGAGCAGCACCCCCTGGCGGCGCAAACGGTGGTGCTCGATCCAGGTCGACCAGAGGTTGAACAGTGGCTGGAGGCCTTTGAGTCGCAGTTGGGGGTTCGCGCTGCGGTGATACATGATGAAAAGTTGTGGAAGGTCTACGACGTGGAAGGCCCCTGGAGGTCGAATATCGATTGGGCGCGTCAGCGTTGGAGCAATTGGTCGCAACAGGGCGATCCCTCGCACTACGAAGAGGCGGCGGAGCACTTGAAGGGGGACCTGGAATTGCAAGTGGGCTCCATGAAGCATCCCTTTTCATCGAGGCGATTTGTCGATTTCGAAGGGGCGTCGGATGTGAAGCTGGCGGTGAGCATTGTCGGGTACTGGTCTCGGCCGGAGCAACTGAATTATCTGGTGGGGCGACGCTCCTTTTCGCTGAGCGTGCTGGTAGGAATACAAAAGCGGGTGGTTCGCCAGGCGCTGCATTGGGGCATTGATCCCGGAGCGTCGCTACGGCAACTGGCGGTCGACGAAGCGATCATCTTGGATGAGACGAGTTTGATCGAGCGGCTGCTGTCGAATTTCGCGGAGGTCTGTGTGGGCCTTCGCCCCAACGATTTGGATCCGCTGGATCAATGGGAGAATTGGGAATCGATCATCGAGTTGGCCGCAGAGCGGGGATTGGAGCCCGATCCGGATGTGCTGGAATTGGCGGAGCGGAGCTTGATCCGCGCCGAGGAGTACGAGGCGATGATGGAGGCCGGTGTAGCGCCGGTAGAGCATGAAGGGGTGACGGACCTGATCGATCTGAGTCCCGAGGAGGTCAGCGAGGCCCGTGAGCTCGAAGAGGAACAGTGGACCTACTATATGCCAGCAGGGGTCGAGGATCAGATGGAGAGACTGAGCGAAAGCGATGGCGAGGCCTTAAAGCGAGAGCTCTATGAGGCGGGTCGAGTGGAAGCCGCCCAGTTATTGTTGCACCGCGAGGGCGAGGAGAGTCTCGGCGAGGTGGTGGCGGCGGCCGAGGAGATGGAGGCCGTGGAATTGGCGGCGCTGGTCCGATATTTGAGAGGAATCGATGCCGATGAGGCGATGGTTGAGCAATTGGAGTTGGCCGGATCGCGAGGACGGTTTTTGATCCTGTCTGCTCTGGCGCCGGGGGCTGATCGGGCGACGATGGAAGGGTTGGTCGATGGACTCAGCGAGGTGGACAGTGGTGCTCAAGAAGAGATCTATGCCCAGGCATTGATCGGCGGCGCTCACCTCGAGGAGGTGGTCGACGAACGGATGGCCGAGGAGGGGGCCCAAGAAGAGCACCTGCGAGTATTGAAACGGCTCATGGCTGCCGGGCAATCAGGATCGGTGGACGTCGATGCCGAGCCAGCGGGGATTGATGGTTGAAAAAGGTCACTCTCCACGGCAGGGTAACCCCGACGGTGGACCTCTCTCAGAACCCTGGATGAGAAGCGATGCAGATCGCCATTTTTAGCGACATACATGCCAATATCGACGCCCTTCGCCCCGTGGTGGAGGCCTATCGAGAACATGATCCGCCCATTGAGAAATACGTGTGTTTGGGCGACGTCGTGGGATACGGGCCAAACCCCAATGAGTGCTGCGAGGTGGTGCGGGAGTTGGAGGCGACGACGGTGGTGGGCAACCACGATGCGGCGGTGTCGGGGCGAATGAATTACGCCTACTATTACGACGCGGCGCGCAATGCGCTGGATTGGCACGCCGACAGGCTGGAAGAGACGCATCACGAGTGGCTCCGGGAATTGCCCTACCAGGAGGATTTCGAAGACATCAGTTTCTGCCACGGATCGCCGGTGAACCTGGAGGAGTTTGAGTACGTCTTTAATCTCCAGCAGGCCAATGGGTTGCTGAGTCACTGGGAAGAACTGGCGAAGGTGACCTTTATCGGCCACTCCCATCTGACCAAGTCATTTCGACTTGATCCCGAGGAAGGGGCGACGGAAGTGCGGGGACCGGTGCTCAATTTTGATGAGGACTACAAGTATATCGTGACCGTGGGGAGTGTCGGGCAGCCTCGAGATAACGATAATCGAGCCTGCTATGGCGTCTACGACACGGAGGCGCGACGCTTTGAGTTTCACCGCCTGAAATACGATATACGAAAGACGGCACAGAAGATCTTCGACTCCGAGCTCTCCAGTGATTTCGCCAAGCGGCTATTTTTCGGGATCTGAGTCCAGAGAGAGCATTTCAGCACATCACGACCAGCCATTCAGGGGGCAACAGGGGTCAAGAAGTGGTGGATGTCGAAGGCCGTGATGCGATCGCCGTGACGGGAGTCGACACCGCGCTCGCCGAGCAGAAGCGAACAGGGTGGGGCAACGAGGGCGGTGTCAGGGGCTTCGATGGCTTCCAGAGAGTGGAGGAGTTGGCCGGTGGGGAGGTGGCGGAGATCGATCTGGTCGCTGATATTGATCACGGCATCGCGCACGGTAAATAAGGGGAGTTGACCATGGAGCAGGAGGGTTTCGCGGTGGGGGACGGAGCGCCAGCGGATGGAGCCGTCATGGAGGTCGAAGCAGGTTAGCTCTGCGCGGTCGGTGCGGATGAGGCCAAAGGGGTGATTGTCGATGAGGGCCGGGGCGACAGGGGAAGGATGGTCGGCGCCCGCGCTGGACAGGGGGATTTGCCACTCCAGATCGGGGGAGAGGGATTCCAGATCGATGGCGTGCAGGGCGAGTTGGCCGTCGCGTTCCAGGGGGATGAGCATCCACTGGTCGATGCACGAAAGGGGAGCGGAGACGAACCCGGGAAGCCGGGTCTGCCAGACGGTGCGACCGGTCAGGGGATATAGCGCATAGAGAGTAGAGCCATGATGAAGGGGATCCTGGGTCATGATGTATAGGCGACCCTGGTGGATCCGGGGGGGGAGGTGAGGGGAACCACCGATGCGGACCTTCCAAAGGACCTCACCGCTGAGGGGATTGAGGGCCGATAGAACGCCTTCACGGGATTGGGCGATGATCAGGGGGCCGTCGACCTGGAGTCCGTGGAGGCCGGAGGGACCCATCTGGAAGGACCAGCGAAGGCGGCCATCGCTCAAGCCAAAGGCGATGATACGGCCATCGCGGCGGGCGGCAATGCCGAGGTCTTCGTCGTGGTAGAAGGCGCCGTCGCAAAGAGCGGTCCAATCGCCATCGGCGTCGATGGAAGTGATGCGGGTACCGGAGGAGATATCGATGAGCCAGAGTTGGTCGTGGTGCCCGGCGGTCAGCGCCAGGCGGTGATCGGAGATTAAACCGGGATGGCTCAGATCCTGGGATCGAGCCACAGACCAACGCGGCGTTCCCCGCTGCAGATCGAGGTGGTGGAGAGCCTCGGGAGTCGATATGAGAAGGCCCTCGTCATCGATCGCCAGAGAGGAAAAGTCGATATCCGGCGATTGGAAGCTCCACTGGCGCCGTGGAAATAGGGTGTGCACGGAGCGAAGGGGCCATGGAAACGACGGGTCCGGTGCGGGAGCCGGAGGACCGGGTTGGAGGTGGCCCAGTTCCTCGAGGTAGCGCTGGGGATCGTCGAGATAGTTATTGGTGCCGCAGAGATCGCGATGCCAACGACGGAGTTTTTCAAGTTCCTTGCTCAGGTCATCGAAGCGCTGGTTGAGTTCGATGTCGGCGTTGAGACGGAGCAAGTCCTGGACGAAAAGCTCGACGATCGACAAAAAGAGGTCGAGGGTCGTCGCCGGGGGGTGGGTTGACTCCAGGGGCCCCTGCGGGGTCTGGAAGATCAATTTCCAGCGCGAGCCCTGTCCCTCAATGGTCAGCGGAAGGGGGTCGATATCGTCGGAGAGCGTAAAGGGGGAGTGCGCATTGGTCTCGAGTTGATGGAGAAGCTGGCGGGTGCGATCGAGGAGGGCCTGCATCACCAGGAAAGGATAGGGTGGAGAGAGATCGAAGCGATGGTCGCCGATCTCGACGCTGAGGTGTCCGCCGACGAGAAGGCTGTGAAGATCGAAAAGCAGATGGCCATTGTACTGGTGTAGGTTGGGGTCGTCGCCATCGAAGTCGTAGCGCAAGGTGAGGCCGGCGCCCGAGGTCTGAGCCTGGACGTTGCCATTGGAGGTCGGCGGCGAGGGTCGAGGGGGAAGGGAGAGGGGCAGAGATTTCTTGAGGGTGGCCAGGGCTTGAGACATTTGCCGAATGCGAGGAGCCGTCGAGAAGTGATCGGAGATGCGAAAGAGGGAGGTCAGCAACTGCTGGGTGGCCTCCAGCAAGGCATCGGCGAAGGCCCGCAGGTCGGCGGGCAGGTCGCGGGCGATGACGAGGCGACGGCGGTCGATGCTGTAGAGGCTGATGAGCAGGTGAGGCCCGTCGGCGACGAGGGCGAGCTCCCAGGGTTCGCGGTGGAAGTCGACGATGGCCTTGGGCTGTTGCTGCTCAGTGATCTGGAGAAGGGCCTGGAGGAGCTGATCGAGGAGATCGAAGATCGATTCCTCGGGGATGGAAGCGGTGAGGTTTCGGCCGTCGACGACGATGTCGACGATGTCGCGAAGTTCACTCAGATCGAGGGAGGCGCCGGAGGGACGCTGGGGGCGTCGGGAGTCAAAATAGCGGAGGTGATCTTGCCAGGACTGGCCAACCAGGATCTGGACGTTGCTCATCCGGATTCTCCTTGAACGATGGCTTTCCCGGCCTTGGTGAGCTCGCGCCAGAGGGTGTTACCGAAGGCCATTTGATTGGCCAGGCGATCGGCGGCTCCCTCGTTGAGGTAGACCGTGGCCAGAGCATCGGCGTCGATGGTGTTGCCGAAGAGCGAGCGCTGGAAGTCGCGGCGGCTAAGGGCGGCGACCCGTCGATAAAGGGAGGTGCAGACGATCATTTGAAGCTGAACCTGGACCAGCTCTTTGCCCGCTTCTACCTGTTGTTTGACGGCGTCGAGTCGAAAGAGGGGATTGGTGGTGTTGCTATCGGGTCGAAAAACAGTGGGTTTAGGCTTGTTCTGGGGGGGCGGAACATCGTCGGGAAGCGCCGGTGGTTCGGAGCGGCGGGGCGGGGTAGAGGCGCCATTGGCGTCGGCTTCCAGGGCTTCTTGGAAACGGGCGAGGACCACCGATCGCATCGCAGAATAAGCGTCGCGAATATAATCGGCGTCGCCGTTGAGTTCGAGATCCAGGGTTCCAGCTTTGATCTGCAATCGATTTTTGGCCATCGGCAAACGCTCCATTGCCGCGAGGGAAGCGGCGTCTACGGGGAGAGGAAAACGGCGCGGAGCCCGTCTCCATTCCAGCGAGGTACGGATCTGAGGATAGTGGGGCCCGGGACGCCAAACAAGGTGGATGAAGACGGTGGAGGAAAAAGGACGAAACACCTGAGGAGGAGATTCGATAATAATAAATAAGGATCCCTGAAGATGAGGTGGTCTGTTGGGAGCTCAAAAGAGATGACATCCAAGAGAGGAGAATGGAGATGACGACGATGGACGGCGTGGGAGGCAATCAACAGGTGTCGGGAGCATCGACGAGAGGTGGCGCACAGCCCGTCGAAGAAGAGGACGACTCGGGAGGTTTTCGATCGGCGATGGCGCAGCTCGGAAAAGGGGCCCTGGAAGGGGCAGCTTCCGCGGTGCCCGGCGGAAGTTTGATGGTCAATGCCATGAGCTCGTCGTCGGGAGAGCTGGGGAAAGGGCAGTCCGAACAGTTGGATCACATGTTCGAGATGCAGGAGC
The DNA here is from genome assembly GCA_964415785.1 of uncultured Bradymonadales bacterium. Lineage (GTDB taxonomy): Bacteria > Myxococcota_A > Bradymonadia > Bradymonadales > Bradymonadaceae > SLJM01. Next base: position 1,774 of record CAYQBU010000186.1, on the reverse strand, counting down.
AAAACCAGATGTTCAATATGCAGTACCTGGAGCTGCAGACCCAATTGCAGGAGGATAATCGGGAGTTTTCAACGCTCAGTAATCTCATGAAGGTACGCCACGATACGGCCAAGGCAGCGATCAATAATATGCATGCCTGAGTGATGATCTGCAGGAAGCAAGCGGGCAACTTAGGTGGCGAAGATAGGAGGAACTATGGATGGCGAGGCAAGTGTGGATGACCACGCACAAGGATTATTGAAATTGGCGTATATCAAGCTCGGAGATGGAGAGCACGAAGCGGCGATGGAGGCCTGTCGACAGGCCGAGAAACGACCGGGAGCGGCCCCATTGGCAAGAGCGCTCCAGGGAGCGGTGCTGTCGGCGAGAGGAGATACCAAGGAGGCGATGAGTTACTTGATGAAGTGGCATCGCCGCCATCCCGATGCAATCGGTATTCGAATCTACCTGGCGGAGGCCTGTTGGCTGGAGGGACGAAAGCGAAGGGCTCATCGGCTGCTCGATGAGAGCGAGGGTTTGGAAGAAGAGGGATGGGGCCAGATGGCCGACTCTTTAAGAGAAACCTGGGGAATGCTGGAAGATCTAGAAAACTCTCCGGCACAGTAGATTCGATTCCGTCGTTGAGCTTGGGCAGTGGCTGTGAGCATGGAAATGATAAGCGATGGGCAAGCCTCTGGTCGGATGTGGCCGAGCTCTTGAATACGAGGAGGAGATGATGAAGATCGGTGGCATGGGAAGTATAGAGCAGTGGGACCAGACCCGTGGCGAAGCATTGGCGCGAGGAGTTCTGGATGCCCATGAAGAGGCGACTGCAGAAGGTACTCGAGATGGACCAGCGATCGAGTCCGGCAAGCCGATCGAGGGAGCGGCAAGCAACGATCGAGGCGAGATGATCGGGCGCTTGCAGGGCGTGGTTCGCGGGATCCTCGACGGAGATATCGATGACGGCCAGCAAGTCCTGACAGCGGCGGCGGAGGTGGTGGTGGACACAGAGGTCGAGAAATTTGAGTTGTTTATCGACGACTCCGAAAAAGCTCGTCTTCTGGACCAATTGCTCGGTGATCCGGTGGTGCTCTCGGAGTTGGGGGAGTTGATGAAGGGCATCGCCAGGGAGATGGCGATGAAGTAACCGGCGAGCGCCATGCAGGCAACTTGCTGTAGACGACGATGGCGGGCTATGGTGTCGGGGCAGATTGAGCAGTCAATGAGGAGAGATGGATCATGGATGAGCAAGCCACGCTCCCGGTCGCCAGTTGTGAAGCCTGCGAAAGGGCCGTATTGGTGAGTCGGAAGCTACGCGGTTCATCGGTAGTCGATGAGTGCTTGCATTGTGGAAACGACGTAGAAGCGAGCATGCACTTGAGTAGCGAGGAGTTGGCGCTACTGGGCTACGAGTGGAGTCTCTCCGAGGAAGCCTGCGATACGAATGGCGGTTGCGATGATGGAAGTTGCGGGGTGCGCCAGCCCAATTGAATGGAAGTGAAGTCGTTTTTGGCGGTGACGTTGACGGCCGCAAATAAGGTTCAGCGGAGGAGACGAAGATGCTCTACGAAGTGTTTATCCCGTCACCGGAAGAAGACGGGTTTGACGTAACGATGCAGGTTGAAGCCAGCAATTGGACCCAGGCGCTAAAATTGGGGCTGGAGCGAACCGGAGAGGGAATGGTTCGCAACGTCATGGCGGATATCAAGAGTGATAATACCATCCATGTGACCGATGCGACTTCGCAGCGGGTCTTTGTGATCAAAGAGGTGAAGGACTCCGCTGACGAGCC
>CAYQBU010000185.1:0-7682 GCA_964415785.1 uncultured Bradymonadales bacterium | reverse complement strand
AGAAATCCTCAAAACCCGCTAAAAAAAAGGTTCGCCGTGCCTATGGCGAACCTGGTGTTTCGTCGGTTTGATTCATGGACCCCTCAGGCCGTGCTGCCTCCACCCATATCCCCTTCTTCGAGATCTTCCACCGAGAAGTCCTGGCGTTGATGATAGATCCAGGCCACGAGCATGCCCACCACCAGTAGGACGGGCACTCCAATAAAGAATCCCATCACGACCCATTCAAACATCGCATACCTCCTTTGAGTGAAAGACTACGGCTGTTGAACCAGGTCAGGACTCGTCCATCGAGTCCAAATCCCTGCCATCAAGTCTATGCACCGACGAAGGCTCGGCAAGATCGTCTTGAACCGCCTGACCGCTGGCCTTGCTCCCATCGCTGACCGCGGCGGGCCGATCGCCATCGCTGATCAATAGGGCCACCAGAGCGACCAGAAAAATCGCCGCCGGGATGGCGATGATACTCAGATTCGCCCACAGGGTCTCCATGCTCGCTCCCGGGATCAGGTTCCGCCAAAGACGAGCAGATCCCACAGGCGGTGGAGTCGCTCATCGCCATCGAAGTCCTCCATCATCTCCGCCACCAGGCTGGCCGCCTCAGCGCGGGCACCACCCTCCAGTGCCCGCCCCTCGAGAGATGCGATCAACTGGCGACCCACGGCCATTTCTGGACCACCCACCGGCGACTCTGACGTCGCCGGCGCTGGCGTCGCTTCTCGCTTCGTTGAATCCGACTCCTGGCCCGCGCCCCCCTCGGAATCGTCGGGAAGCTGGCCCTTGACCCGCTCCATCAATTGCTCCATGGGCCGATCGGGACGCTTATAATCTTTGGGCTCCGGCAATCGCCTGGCAGCCCGGATTCGGTCCTGGAGCGTTTCCATCGCTCGTTGGCCTTCAGTGCGGTTATCCTCACGCGCCATGGCCACCTTTTGCTCCAGCGACGCCATCGGATCCTCACCCTCGGCCCACTCCAAAAAGGAGACATCTCGCCATTCCCGGGCTTTGGCCATCGTATCCATAATTCGTCTCAGCGGATCCTCCCCTGTCTCCTGTGCACGCTCCATCATCCCTCTGCCTCCAGCCTCAGCTCCTACCCATCATCGTCTTCCTGGCGGAGTCTACTCATCACGCGGGCCAGAGCAAGCGATCAAAACAAAAAACCAGAGGTGACTTCACCTCTGGTCAATGCGCTTTCGAGTTGTTGAATGCGGAAGAGAGGACTCGAACCTCCACGGCCGTTAAGCCACTGGCACCTGAAGCCAGCGCGTCTACCAATTCCGCCACTTCCGCAGGGCGACGGGGGTTGTAAGACGAAACGCTTTGGCTGTCAACGCCGTTTTTGGATACCGCGCCCTTGGCCTTGGCCCAGCCCTTGGGTATTGTATGGGAGGTCCCAAATTTGGACCCTTCCCCACGTTCTTGAGGAGACCGATGACTCCCCCCATGCAGTGGCTATTCTTGATTTTCGCATCGGTGTTTATCGCCTTTCCGTCCCTGGCGTTTGGCGACGACGCCCCTCACACTCCCCAGCGCTTTGACGCCGATCACCTGATCGTCACCGAGCGCTTCCAGGAGATCCCCTTGACCTTTGATTTTCCGGAGGCTCAGCGAAGCCGGGTCGACGCCGGACATCGCCGAGATTTTGCCGTGGTCTACGACCTGAGCTACGAAGAGGTCCGCCAATATCTCCAGGACGGCTTTAGCGACGTCGAAGACATCGCCACCATGACCCCTGGGGCAGTTCGTTACGTGGAATCTCGTCCCCTTCGAGCCGTGGGCATACAGCTCTCCGACTCCGGTGGCCGAGTGACCCTCGCCCACCCCGATATCCGTTTTAATTTCATCGTCGACGTCGAGCCCTACCGCCGCGGTCAGACCCGGGTGATCATCCAAAATCGCATCTCCTCGCGACACGTCAGCGGCTTTGCTCCCTATCGAGCCCCCTTTCGCACCATTGACGCTGGCACCATTCCCTTTCGCTGGCAATAACCTCAGTAAGGCCAACCCCTGTGGCAGCATCGTTTCTCAAAGACCTGGGCCTCGCCCTGGGTCGCCGCGCTATCAATGCCGTCGATCATCTGGTTGATATCTATCTCGCACCGGACAACCCCATGGTAGACCATGCCCTCGAACGCGCCGCCACCTATCTTCGTCAATCGCAGACTGTTCTGGTCTGCGCTGGCAGCGGTTTATCCGCCGAGTCCGGGGTTCCCACCTTTCGCGGCGAGGGAGGCATCTTTCGCAATCCCAAGATCGCCACACTGACCAATATCGACACCTTCTACGACGACCGCGAGGCGATGCTAAAATGGTATCAGGAGCGCCGCGACGCCCTGAGCGCCATCGACCCCAACGATGGCCACCGAGCCCTGATCCGGCTGGCCAAAGCCCGGGGAGGCTACACGGTGGCCACCCAGAATGTAGATCACCTTTTAGAGGCCGCCGGCGATGAGCAGGACTTTCGCCCGCCGATCATCCACCTCCATGGATCGCTGCTGGAGGTTCACTGCCACGACTGCGACCATGCCTTCGAAGATCTGAGCTTTGATCTGAGCCGGCTCCCGGCCTGCGAGCGCTGCGAAGGCCCCCTTCGTCCCGGCGTGGTCTGGTTCGGTGAATCGCTGCCCGACGGTGCCATGGAGGCGACCGCGGAGGCCGCACGCCAGGCCGATATCTGCCTCATCGTGGGCACCAGTGGCCTGGTGCAACCGGCGGCGTCGGTCCCCGAGATGGCCCGGCATCACGGCGCCAAACTCATCGAGATCAACCCTAACCCCAGCGCCCTCTCCGATATCTGCGACGTCCTGATCCGTCAAAAAGCAGGTCGCGCCCTGCCCTCGCTTGCCCAACGGGTGCTCGGCTAGGAGCCTGTTGCGTATAGCGGACCGAGTCCTCGCCGAGAAGATCCGGCTCCTAGCTTCGCCGTCCCCAGTACAAACCCATCGCCACCTCCCTGGCGATCATCGACCACAACAGGTGGCCGCCAAAGCCCGTCCACCACAGCCAATCGGTCTCCCGATCGACCTCCACCGCCAGCACCCCCAACACCTCGTCGGCGTAGACCATGGGGTAGGCCAGGGTCGCATAGGCCTCCTCGCGCGCCGCCTTATAATAGTCGGAAAGCCGGTGGTAATCGGCGTCGTCGATGGCCTCTTCCATCGCCGGCATCCGCTCATCGATCAGGCGGCTCTGCTCCTCATCGACCCACAGATAATTATTGAAGCTCTGCTCCTCGCCCGACCCGTAACCCCCGGCGAGCACAATGGGACGGCCCAGGCGCACCGCCAGGGCCGCTACGCTGGAGTCCTGATGGCTGTCGACCTCTACGGCCAACTGCAGATCGTCGTAGCGGCTCCATCCATAGGGATAGACAAAATCGAGGACTGCATTCCCCTCGCGCAGACGCCGCACGCCAAAGGCCAGCGACGGCACATCGACCTGTGGCTTGATCAACTCCACCACCCCCTCGATCACGGCCTCTTCGTCGCGCCCTTGCTGCAGAGCCGACTCCACCCATTGGCCCACGGAGCGAACCAACCACATCTTCTGGATGGTCAACTTAAACAACGGGGAGTGGGCCAGCCATCGACCCAGATAATCGCCGATCGCCTGCGCCACCTCCGCCAGCGCCTGGGGGGGACCGTCGCCCTCGCACCACTCCAGTTGCACAAAGCCATATAAGCGCGGTTCTCCCCCTTCGCGCGCCACCAGCGGGATCAGCACCGCCGTCGCCGCCTGCGAGCGGCCCAGATCACCGTACCAACTCGCCAACTCGGAGGGTTCTTCGCCGCTGGCCCGCCACCGGCCCTCGCCGACATGATGATAGGCAAATGGTCGAATCGCCGGCTCGGCGCGGAAGCGGCTCAACGCGTCGGCGATGATCGTGGAGTTCCCCTGCGCATCGACCTTCATTCCCACGCGGCGCGTCATGTCCTGGCCGGCTTCGAAGTGGCGATCCGCCAAAATATTGAAGACCCCTCGCCCCTGATTCTCCAGCGTCATCGCATCCAGATCATGGGTCAAGAGGATCGATGCCGAATGATCGCACCCCAGCCACTCCGGCATCCGCTCCAAAACCCCGTAGAGCCGGGCTTTGACCTCATCGTCGTCGCCCTCATCGAAGAACAGGCGCACCCCATTTCGCCGGGCGGCCATCAAGGCTTCCTCCACCCGATGGCGAAGATCCTTTAGCGCCCCCTGACCCAGCATCCCGCCAGAGCCAACGAGTAAAAAGCCGAGTAGATCGCCGTCCTCGCTGGTCACGGCGATCAGGGTGTAGACTGCCGAGCCGCCCTTGCCATCATCGCCCACCAGCCGCTCATGACCGTTTCGCCAGGCCTCGCAGAGTTCGCAAAACACCCAGGGCGCCTCCACGGCCTGTGCCGTCTCACGCCCCACCTCAAAGACCCCCAGACGGGCCCCGCTATGTTCAAACCCCGGGGCCACCAGCACATAGTCCAACCCCGTGCTGTCGAGCCAATCCTCCAGGTAGCGCCTCAGATGGAAGGCAAAGATATCGCTGCCATCCACCGTGATATCCGGTCGTCCACAGTGGCGATTAAGATGTGTTTCCTGCGTCACGATCCAACCCACGGCATTGGAATTTCATCGTCGATCCCGGCTATACAATAGAACAAGCCTTTCCGGCGTCTCTTCTACCGCCCAGGATCCCTTTGAGAGCGCAGCCGAAATTAACACACATTGGCCCCCCTGTCTTGGCCCTGCTGATTTTATGCACCCTGGCGATGGCTCCCCTTTCCACTGCCGCGGCCGCCGATATCTATGTGCTTCTGGCAGGAGGCACCGACGAGGTTCACCGCTTTCGCATCGACGGTGGCCAAGTGGTATCCCAGTCGGGATTGCCCATCGAACGCGACGACGCCACCCTCACCGCCTATACCGATATCGTCGCCTTACCCGGCGGCGAGCTCCTTCTCGCCGAAGGCACCGGCCCCGGCATCCTCCAGATCGATGGCCAGAGCGGTGAAGAGCTCATGGCCACAAGCCCCTGGGAAGAGGAAGCCACCCCGCGCAGTCTGGTGGTGGAGAGAATGGTGGGCCCCAATGCTCCGGAGCGCATCCTCGCCAGCTACGATCCACCGGGACGCCTGCTGCTCTACGACCTCTTCGACAACGCCGATCTGTGGACTCGGGTTCCCACCCGCGGCGATAGCAGCGCGCGGATCGAAAGGGCCATCGCCCTCGGCGAGGACCGCTGGGCCCAGGCGATCCGATGGCCTCAAGCTGGCCTATCCACCGTCCAAGTCACGGACGCTGAAGACATGGATTCGCCCCAAATGCTTTTGTGGTCCGATGCCGACGCCGCCGGATCCGACCCCACCCTCGCCGACCTCCATCCGGTGCGCGATCTGGAGGGCAGCCTGGACGGAGACCTGTTGATCACCAGCCGCGACCAGATCGCGCTGGTGGACACCGACGGGGAGCTTTTGTGGCAATTCGGTCGTGGCCAGCTCGACATCGCCGGTCAACTGGAGGGCGCGCGCTACGTCGACGATCACTATATCGCCCTCATCGCCCGCCAGCCCGGTCTGTGGAACCAGCCCCACACCAACCACCGCCTCTATCTCCTCGACCCCTCCGCGAGTTCCCCGATTCAGAGCATGAGCCCTTCACTGGACGCCGCCCCCATCGCCGTCGCCGCAGCCGACGGCCAGGCCCCCACGGGTCGGCGCGGCCATCTGGCCGGGGCCTCCAACGCCTCCCCGCAGCTGTCCGATCTGGCGCTCGACGACACGCCTCTCTTAGAGCCCGCATCGCCACCCATCGACGATTCGACGGCGATCAACCTCGCCGTCGCCAACGAGGGCGACGAGGCGGTGGCCCTTCGTCGCCTGGAGGCCCAAATTGCCGCCGGCGACTGCGATGTCGCCCAGGGCTTCCAACGCTGGGGGGCCTCCACTCCCCTGACCATCGAGGCAAACGACGTGCGCTCTACCGGCTTCGCCCTGGAGCCCGCCGAGTCCCTGGGGCTCAGCGTTGGTCCCGCATGCCTGCGCGTCCTCGCCGTCGCCCCCGACCTCCGCGACCAACACCTCGCTCCGCACGTCGATCTGGAGCTCACCCCTCCCCAGGGGCGTGAGTCAGAGGTCGATGTCGATATCTTAAGCGATCGCCGCCGCGGTGACATCGATGCCGAAGAGCTCTCCGAGCGCTATTCCTCTGGCTCTTGCTCTGCACTTGGGGATCGACGATCCACTTCGGCGTGGTTCTTCCTGGTCTTGCTTGTCGCCCTTCGGAGCTCTCGTTCAGGCCGATCGCCAGTATTTGGATTCCTCAATTGAACGAATGGATTGCCTCTGCTAATCTGAGAACGTTCCAAAGCTACAATTGATCAGAATGATCGCGCTATTGATCCCCTTGAATGGTGGAACGCCTCATGAATCTCCTGCATCAACGTGAGCCTCTCCGGCCCTCAGCGCTGTACGATGCCATTTGTGTTCGAGGCCTTCGTTTCCACCGCGATGAATCCGGAGCCACGGCTACGGAATACGTCGTTCTTCTCGTGCTGGTCGCCTGCCTCATCATTGCCGTTGTCGCTTCTTTTGGAGAGCAGATCGAGTTGCTCTACCAGATGGCTGTCGACACCCTTTGGCGTGATGTCTCCATGCGTTGAATCCCCCTTTTATAATATAATGAGGTCTCAAATGGTTACGCTCTTTCCCGCTCGCGATAAAAGGATCCCGTCGGTGTTCACCGTCGTGGTACTTGCCCTTGTGTTCGCCATCTCCGGCTGCGGCGATCGGACCCTTCACTCCGATTCCTCCAGCGAGCCCGACGAGCCCACTCGCTATGATAACCTCCAGCCCCTTGACCTGGAGCCCGGTGAAGCCAAAGAAGGCATTCACCTGATCCCCGGGATTGAAGTCATCGAGCTCTACGACCTGTCCAGAGACCACGATGACGTCGTTTTGGATCCCGACGCATCAACCCTGACGCTCTCCGGTGACGCCAAACAGATCCTGCACGATAACTCCGAGGAATTGTGGGTCGATGATATCTTGATCGCCGACGACTTCATCTTCCTTCTGGAAGACGTCATCGACTTCAATGAGCACTCCGTGACCCTCGGGGTCGCCCCGTTTGACTTGCTTCGCGTCATCCATGGTGAGTGGGAGACCGAAGACGTGATCAACCCCCTGGCGAACAACGAAGATCTCGTGAAAGCTCACTACAGCCCCTTTGGAGTGCTGTATATGAACGCCATGGCCGATCCGGGGATGATCGCCGCCCTGGGCGGGGAAGGCAGCCACGACGTGGACATCGACATCCTCCAATTCTTCGGAATCGATAACAATTTTCACCTCGATATCGACATCAGTCTCGGGGGGTCCATCGCCCTTCCCGTCGACTTCCACAGCGAGTTCCGCGGCCGGATCGTCTATAGCTCCTGGTGGCATCCTGATGTCAGCATCAATGAGGAATACGAGTGCGAGACCTACACCGAACAATACTACGAAAAGTCGGGATGGCGTTTCTGGGAAGATGGACAGATGAAAACGAGGACCGTCGAACCGGACGAGAATTTCTGCCTGGACTATTTCACCTTTTATACCACCTTTGGCCTCGAGTCCTCCGTGGAGGGAGAATTTGAGGTGACGGCCGGTGTCGGTGCCACAGATGAGTCCAAGAGGCGTCAGGAACTCAGTGCCGGTCTCGTA
>CAYQBU010000184.1:0-7685 GCA_964415785.1 uncultured Bradymonadales bacterium | reverse complement strand
CCGCTCCCTTCATCGGCTTCCAAGATCTCGTTGCGGTAGCGCGAGGAGGCGAGGGCGGGCAGAAAATCGATGTCACCACCCAGCATCTGAGCCCAGGAGGCCTCGGGGTCGGGGATGATTCGGAATTCGATCTCTTCGATGGCGGGCCGTTGGTCCCAATAATCGCGATTTTGGGTCAATTTCACGCGGTCACCGGCACGGAAGTACTCGAAATTATAGGGGCCGGTGCCGATGGGGTGGTCATTGGACCAGTGGCTATTGAATTCAGCAGCCCAGGTCTCTTCGTCGAGTTCATTGCCGTCTCGGTCGCGGGTGAAAAGCCATTTTGGAAGGGGGTAGCCCTCGAGGACGGTAGGAATGGAGTGCGATCGAGGCTTCTCCCAGGTCACCCGGAAGGTGTGGTCGTCGAGGACTTCCACGTCCTCGATGTCTTCCACGTTTTGAGCGATGTGAGCGGCCTGCACCTCGGGATGCATGGCCATTTTAAAATAGAAGGCCGCGTCTTCGGCGGTGAGTTGCTGGCGCTCGCGCAACCACTCGTAGCGGTCGTCGCTCATGTCCACGGAGGGGCGCTGCCAGTAGACGTCCTCGCGAAGATGCACGGTAAATTCGGTGAAGTCGTCGTTGACCTCGATCTTGTAGGCCAACTCGGGGGTGAAGGTGTCGGGGTCGTTGAAGTCGCGGCGAGCAAAGCTGTTGTGGACATAGTATTGGATGTCGCGGACGTCCACGGAGTTTTCGACGAGCCAGTTAAAGCCCGCCGGATCGTCGCCGAGGCGTCGCCGGAGCGTGCCGCCGGGAACGGCGTCGGGGTGGTGCAACTGGTCGGTGGCTTGCTGCAGCATATTGTCCGGATCGTTGAGGGCGTCGGCGTAGGCATCGCCTCCACCACCCGCGCTGCCACTGACGGCGATCCCGGATTGAAGCTGACGGGAGACGTCTTCAACACTGCGATTGAGTTCGTTGACCGTATTGTTGAGGTCGACGATCGTGGAACTCATCACGTGGTTCTGAGCCATGGAGATCACGGTGAGCAACACCAGAAATCCAAGGGTGACGATCAGGGCTAGCGTGGCTTTAAATGTTCTCGGCATATGTTCACCGCTCCAACTACGGAAAAAGCGTCTGGACGCAAACGGGCGAAACCGGAAACCTGAAAGGCCCGGGTGATTCGAATAACCTCTGCAAGGGGCCGCAAGTTACTGGACACGAGGAATTGGTGTCAATGGACCCCGTCCACATCCATACGGCAAAATTGATCATTGAAATGCCTTTGGGGGGCTGATCGAGGAAGGAAGCAAAGAGCCGACCAGGGGATACCTGATCGGCTCGAGGGTGCTCCTTTATTCCCAACGCGATGGGTTAGGAATCCTCAACGTCGAGCTTGAGGTGCAGTTCAGTGAGTTGATCGGTGTCCACGGCGCCGGGAGAATCGGCCATCAGGTCGGCGGCCTGCGTGGTTTTGGGGAAGGCGATGACCTGGCGGATGCTGTCGGCGCCCGTCAGGAGCATCACGAGGCGGTCCATTCCAAAGGCAATCCCGCCGTGCGGGGGCGCGCCGTATTGAAGGGCCTCGAGGAGAAAGCCGAATTTTTCGTGAGCTTCCTCATCGCTGAGGCCGAGAAGGTCAAAGATCTGGGCCTGGACGTCGCTGTCGTGAATACGGATGGAGCCACCGCCGATCTCGTGGCCATTGAGGACCAGGTCGTAGGCCTGGGCGCGGGCGTCCACGGGGTTGTCGGTGAGGGTGTCCAGGTCCTCGGGACGAGGGCTCGTAAAGGGGTGGTGGACGGCGTGCAGTTGGCCGTCGTCTTCCTCGAACATCGGGAAGTCGGTGATCCAGCAAAAGCGAAATTGGGAGTGGTCGATGAGATCGAGCACATCGCCGAGGTGCTTTCGCAGGTTGCCCAGGGAGGCACAGGCGACCTTCCGGCTGGCGGCGACAAAGGCCACGATATCACCGGGCTCGGCACCCATCTGGTCTTCGATGGCGCTCTTTTCGTCATCGCTGATGAAGTTGGCGATGGGGCCACCCCAATCGTCGTCTTCCACTTTTGCCCAGGCCAGTCCCTTGGCGCCGTGGACCTTGGCCAGGTCTTCGAGTTCGTCGATCTCCTTTCGGCTAAATTGGGCGGTGCCGTCGGGGATGCGGAGCCCTCGCACCACGTCGCCAGAGCCCACAGTGCCGGAAAAGACCCGGAATTCGGAGTCGGCGACAGCGTCGGAGACGTCGACGATCTCGAGACCAAAGCGCAGGTCGGGGTTGTCGACACCGAAGCGATCCATGGCGTCATCATAGGCCATGCGCTCGAAGGGGGCGTCGACGTCCAGATCGTGGACCCCTTCAAAGATGGTGGCGATCAGCCCTTCGCAGATCTCGATGACGTCCTCGGGGGTGACAAAGGACATCTCCATATCGATCTGGGTAAATTCGGGCTGGCGGTCGGCGCGCAGGTCTTCGTCGCGAAAGCACTTCACGATCTGGAAATAGCGGTCAAAGCCGGAGACCATCAAGAGCTGCTTGAAGAGCTGAGGCGACTGGGGAAGGGCGTAGAAATGGCCGGGGTGAATACGGCTCGGCACCAGGTAGTCGCGAGCGCCCTCGGGGGTGGAGCGGTTGAGTACCGGGGTTTCAAATTCGGCAAACCCCTGCTCGACCAGAAAGTTTCGGGTCAGGGCGTTGACCTTGGAGCGCGTCAGCAGAGCGTCCTGAAGGGGCTGACGGCGCAGATCGAGGTAACGGTGCTTGAGGCGCAGTTCTTCGCTGGCGTCGATCTCGTCGCGGATCACAAAGGGAGGGGTTTCGGCCTCGGAAAAGACCTCCAGTTGGTCGGGGATCACCTCGATGGCGCCGGTGGGCATGTCGGGGTTTTTATTGGCTCCCCGGCTGACCACTTCGCCGGTGATGGCGATACACCACTCGGGGCGCAACTCGCCGGCGCGCTGCTCCAGGTCTCCGGGCTCCTCGTCGGCCCCGTCGTCGCCGTAGGGATCGAAGCGAAGCTGAGTAACCCCCGTGCGATCACGGAGGTCGACAAAGACCATGCGTCCCAGGTCACGGCGCTTGGCGACCCAGCCCATGAGCGTGACGGTTTGGCCAATATTGGATTCATCGAGCTCGCCGCACATATGAGTGCGCGGATGTTCTTGGAGAAAGCTACTCACCATCAACTCCTCGAGGGGGTGCGAATTGAACGGTCGACACAAAAAAAGGGGTGCCCGCGTCGCATGCATAGCGACCGCCGGCGATCTAAACCTCCGTTGAGGGAAGGTGCGGGGAATACACCATGGGGTCAAAAGCGTGTCAATGTTGGGTTTCGACAGCCGAAGCCCCTTGGCCCTTGATAGATGGAGAGTGGTCCATCAGGATGCGCCAGCCATTGGAGGACCCGAGAGAAGAGAGGATATGTCGTCACGTGACCAAGAGGACCACAGGGACTCCCAGGACGAGCTGTGCAGGGCATCGGTGGGAATGAGCAAGGGCCCGGCGCCTGATGAGGGAGCGGTCTATGAACCGGAAATCCGCCAGCCCTCGAAGCATCTCGTGGAAGTGTGGGCCAGAAAAGAGCAGCCCGGCGTGATCGCCTGGGGCTTTTGGGGCGGCGTGCTGGCGGCGGCGGTGGCGGTCTATATCGTCCTTGAGGGATCGACGGCGATGCTGTCGCTGGGAGATGTATTGCTGGTGTCGACGATTCTGATGGTGGGGCTCATTATTTTCAGGCTCGGGCGGAGAAGTTCCCTGGAAGAAGAACTGCTCTTCGAGGTGGATGGCCGCTTTGAGACGCTGAGTTGGCCCGTTGGCGATGGCCAACTCAAGGCGCTGGCCTTTGAGGACGTGGAGACCATCGTCTTTTCTCTGGTGGAGACGCCGGTGCCGGGCTCCAAGGCGGGCACCAAGCTGTCGGCGGCTCAGGTGAGCCTGCGCGACCATGAGGGCAAATCCCACCCCGTCATTTTCGCGTCACCGTCGAAGGGAGAAGCCCATCGCGTCGCCCGCGGCCTGGGCCAGGCTCTGGGGCTGAACGTCGACTATGAGGGAACGGGCGTAAAAGAGTGGGTGTAGGCGGGGTTGACGCCGCTTCAACTGCCACGGTAAGGAAGCCGCCGAAGATGTAAAATCGTGCGCCGATGCCCGGACTCGCCGGCCATTCGATGCACGTCGACCCACGCGCCGCCCCGCAAGCAATGTTTTGGGGCGCTCCCATGGCCTTATTAAGAGGTGAAACCGCATGAATATTCATGAATTTCAAGCCAAGCAGATTTTCAAAGAATACGGTGTCACGGTACCGCAGGGGCGGGCCGTTGAAAGTGTCGATGCCGCGGTGGAGGCCGCCGAAGAATTGGGCGGTTCCGTTTGGGTGGTCAAGGCCCAGATCCACGCGGGTGGAAGGGGGAAAGCCGGCGGCGTCAAACTCGCTCAGAGCATCGATGAGGTCCGCGAGCACGCCGACGATATCCTGGGCAAGACGCTGGTCACTCACCAGACGGGGCCCGAAGGACAAAAGGTGCGCCGCCTCTACATCGAAGAAGGCGTCGACATCGACCGCGAGCTCTACCTGGGCCTGGTCGTCGACCGCGCCAGCAGCGGCATCGTGTTGATGGCCTCTACGGAGGGCGGCGTCGATATTGAGACCGTGGCCGAAGAGACTCCGGAAAAAATTCTGAAGGTCGCCATCGACCCGCTGACGGGATTGACGGATTTTCAAGGGCGCCAGGTCGCCTTTGGCCTTGGCCTGGAAGGCAAGTCCGTCTTTAAGGCTGTGGCCTTTATGAAGGGACTGTACAAAGCGTTTACGGAGACCGACGCGTCCACCGCCGAGATTAACCCCCTGGTGGTGACCACCGGTGGTGATTTGATCGCTCTGGACGCGAAGATGAACTTCGACGACAACGCGCTCTATCGCCACGCCAACATCGAAGAACTGCGCGACGAGGCCGAAGAAGACCCGGCGGAGCTGGCCGCCAAAGAGCACGGCCTGAGCTACGTCAATCTGGACGGCAATATCGGCTGCATGGTCAATGGCGCCGGGCTGGCCATGGGTACCATGGACATCATCAAGCACTACGGTGGAGAGCCCGCCAACTTTCTGGACGTGGGCGGCGGCGCGGACGCCGACACGGTGACCGAGGCGTTCAAGATCATCACGGCCGACGAACGGGTCAAAGCGATCTTTATCAACATCTTCGGTGGGATCATGAAGTGCGATGTGATCGCCGATGGCGTGATTGCAGCGGTCGACGAAGTGGGACTGGAGGTTCCTCTGGTGGTCCGCCTGGCGGGCACGAACGTGGATGCGGGGAAGGAAATTTTGAAGAATTCCTCCTTCGACATCATCAGCGCCGACTCAATGGCCGATGGTGCCCAGAAGGCGATCGCCCAATTGGACGGTTGAGAGACCACCCCTTCGGACAATCAATCGTGACGTGGCGCCCCTTCAGAGGCGGCGCCCTCAAAGTAGAGGAAGTGTTTTATGAGCGTCTTGGTCAATGAATCAACGCGGCTAATCGTGCAGGGCATTACGGGCTCGACGGGAAGCTTTCATACGAAGCAGATGATCGGCTACGGCACCAATATTGTCGGTGGCGTAACCCCCGGCAAAGGTGGGCAGACGGTAGAAGATGTACCCGTCTTTAATACGGTGCGAGGCGCCGTGGAGGAAACGGGTGCCAACGCCACGGTGATCTACGTCCCGCCGCCCTTTGCGGCCGACGCGATCATGGAAGCGGCAGAGGCGGGCATCGAAGTCATCGTCGCCATCACCGAGGGCGTGCCCGTCCAGGATATGGTGGGCGTGGTGCGCTACATCAAGGACAAGGACGTGACGCTGATCGGTCCCAATTGCCCGGGGGTGATCACGCCCGGCGAGTGCAAGATCGGCATCATGCCTGGCCACATTCACAAGCCCGGACGAGTGGGCGTCGTAAGCCGCTCCGGCACGTTGACCTACGAGGCCGTCGATCAGTTGACCCGCCTGGGCATCGGCCAGAGCACCTGCATCGGTATCGGTGGCGACCCGATCAACGGCATGAACTTCATCGATTGTCTGGAGCTCTATGAGGGCGACGACGATACGGATGCAGTGGTCATGATCGGTGAAATTGGCGGTACCGCCGAAGAGGAAGCCGCACAGTGGGTGGCCGACAATATGAGCAAACCTGTCGCCGGCTTCATCGCCGGTCAGACGGCCCCTCCCGGCAAACGCATGGGTCACGCTGGCGCGATCATCAGCGGTGGCGAGGGCACGGCGGAGGCAAAGATGGCGGCCATGAAAGAGGCCGGCATCGCTGTGGCCACCAGCCCGGCCGACATCGGCAAGACCCTCCAGTCGCTACTGGATTAATCCACAAGAGCACGCATAAGCGTATTACCCCAAACTGATCTCACCAGAGGAGTTTATCATGGCAGTCGAGCAGACACTGAGCATCATCAAGCCAGATGCAACGGAGCGAAACCTGATCGGAAAGATCGTCGCTCGCTTTGAGGAAGAAGGACTTAACCCGGTGGCCATGCGCATGGTCCACCTCTCGGAAAAAGAAGCTCAGGGCTTCTATGCCGTTCACTCGGACAAGCCCTTTTTCGATGAACTCGTGGAATTCATGACCCGGAGTCCTGTTGTCGTAATGGCTCTGGAAGGCGAAAACGCCATCAAGCGAAACCGCGAAATCATGGGCGCCACCAACCCCGACGATGCCGACGAGGGAACGCTTCGAGCGCTCTACGCCGACAGCATTGGCGAAAATACGGTCCACGGCTCCGATTCACCGGAGAATGCGAAGAAGGAGATCAACTACTTCTTTAGCGACGTGCAGGTCTTCGGCGCCAACTCTACGCCTTGAGCACTCGTTGACGGTGCGTCTGACGCGTCGAGAACATGCTGGAACGTCGTTGCGGCTCGCTCGACGATACCTGCGGCATCGCCTCGTCGCCGCGCCTTGCCCAACAGGCCCTCGACTTTGCAGTCGGCTACCGTCAACTTCGGCTCAAAGCGTTATAATGGACCGCAGCGATCAGCATGAGTATCACCCTGTGGGGCTGTGGAGTTGAGATTTTTCGCGAAGGCGGATAATTTCAACCCGACAGCCCCTCTTTATTTTTCGGAGACCTCGCAAATGAGCGAAGTGCAAGCACCCCGTGTTGCCCGGGCCCTGGAGACCCTCCAGGGAGAGGACGAACACGTCGATCTGATGAACCTGACCCGCGAGGAGTTGGTATCCTTTTTTAAGCAGGGCTTTGACGAACCCGAGTTTAGAGGACGCCAGGTCTCGAAGTGGCTCTACGAACGCCGATGCGAAAGCTTCGATGAGATGACCAATCTCTCCAAGGAGCTGCGGGCCACCCTCAAGGAAAATGCCCGGATCTCGCCGCTGCGCTACAACGGGGCCCATCCCTCAGAGGATGGGACCACGAAGCTGACCTTTAAGTGCGATGACGGGGCGGTGGTGGAGACGGTCTATATCCCCTCGGAGAAGCGCAATACGCTGTGCATCTCCAGTCAGGTGGGATGCGCCATGGGCTGCACTTTTTGCTATACGGCAAAGATGGGCCTGAAGCGCAACCTGAGCGCCGCCGAGATCGTCGACCAGGTCGTCCAGGCCCGGCGAGAGATGACGGACGTCAACGGGCGCATCGGCAATATCGTGTTCATGGGAATGGGTGAACCATTGCACAACGTCGATGAGGTCAT
>CAYQBU010000183.1:5495-7689 GCA_964415785.1 uncultured Bradymonadales bacterium | reverse complement strand
CCGCGATGTCCAGATCCACCCCGGCGAGACCGATTACCATCTGGAATTTGAATTCGTCCCCGAGGAAATCGGCAAAGAGGTTTATACGGCCGTCATTCCTCACTACGACGATGAAGCTCTCTACGAAAATAACGAGTTTCATTTCGTGATCCCCGTGATTCGGGACCGCATTCGCGTCCTCCAGGTCGTCGGCCGCCCTTCCTGGGATCAGCGCTTTTTGCGTCGCCTCCTGAAGCGAAATCCGAATATCGAGCTGGTCAGCTTTTTCATCCTGCGCACCGATCAAAACCCCAATATCGTGCCCCAGGACGAAATGAGTCTCATTCCCTTTCCCACGGATGAACTCTTCAACGATGAGCTCGGCAGCTTCGACCTCGTCGTCTTCCAAAACTTCAATTTTGGCCCCTATCGCATGGGCCGATACCTGAGAAATATCGAGGATTTCGTCAACGACGGTGGAGGGTTCGCCATGATCGGCGGCGATCTATCCTTTGCCAGCGGCGGCTATCACCGCACGCCCATCGAGAATATCCTGCCCGTGCGTCTGCCCTCATCAAACTCCCGACAACAACTCATGGATGATGAATCCTTTCACCCCGAAATCACGGAGGCCGGCCACCGCCACCCGATCACCCAACTGGCCTTTGATCCCCAGGATAACCGCGACACCTGGGACAATCTGCCTCCCCTTCGAGGGGCCAATATGGTGGAGGGGGCGACGGACGACGCCACTGTCTTGGCCCAGCACCCCAATCGGACCCATGGCGGCGAGCCCGTCCCCGTGGTCTCCGTCGCCGAACGTGGCGAGGGTCGAGTGATGGCCCTGACCAGTGACTCCTCCTGGCGCTGGGGCTTTGAGCATATCGGAGAGGGAGGCACGGCCCGCGAGTATCAGAACTTCTGGAACCGGGCGATGCGATGGCTCATCCAGGACCCGGACCTAAAATTGGTGCGCCTGGATATGAACCGCGACATCGTCGCCCCAGGTGAGCCGCTGGACGCCTCCGTGCGCGCATTTTCATCGGATTACCAGCCCCGTTCCAATGCCGAGGGAGAGCTGCAGGTGTCCTTTATCCCCCTCGACGAGATTTCGGAGCCCTCGTCACAGCGTCAGCCACGCACCGAGGCGCGCTCCTTTCAAACCGATCACGACGGCCAATGGGAGTTGGAGGATACCTTCGACAAACCGGGCCTCTATGATTTGAGCGTGGAAATGCCATCGCGATCGGGAACGCTACAAGACGATAACCGAGTGTTGGTGGTCCCCAATGTGGATCAGTTGCGCGATATCGTGCCGCGTCACCACTTCCTGGAGCTCGTCGCCGACGCAGGCGGGGGCTATCACGCTGTTCTCCCCGACTGGCGGGCCCAAAACCTGGAGTTTGAGGAGCCCCGCCACCGCGAAATTCACGACCGGCGCGTCGTCCAATTGTGGGATAGCTGGCTGATATTCGTGCTCATCCTCGGTCTCCTGAGTGTGGAGTGGACCTTCCGACGGCGCTGGGGACGGCTGTAGCACAAATGATTCACGACCGGCGGTGAAGGTCGGGCACACGACCTTCGTGATCCCAAGATTTATTGAGTGGATGGGGTTCGTGGTGTAAAGTGGCGGCGAATGCCGTGTCTCCTTCAAACTGATGCATGTTGAGGCCCTCGCCAGGGCCCCTTGCGCCCGGCTCACCGCTGACGCCAACGGTGATTACAGAGCCCGGTGCGTTGGAAGGAGTCAAAAACCACTTCTGAAGTTGCGAGTTGCTCCTATGGGAGACCAAACTCCCGAACCCATCGAAATCAAATGTCCCGGTTGCCAGCGTCGCTTTCGATTGACGCCGAAAAAAGGCCGGTTGCCCACCGGAGGAATCCCATGCCCCCGGTGTGGCGACGAGATCCCGGAGTCCGTGATTCAAGAGGCGGCCTCCGACGATCCCGACTCGGAGGCTACCGATGCCATCGATCGCCTGGCGAAGATGGCCTCCGACCTGCCCGCCAATTCCACCATGGCCGGCCTCCCCGGCGTCGGTCGCGGCACCAACCCCTTCACCAGAGACGGCAACGGGGACAAGACGGCGCGCGTCGATCCCGACCTTCTCAAAGGGGTTGACAAGGATCAGGCAGCGGACGAGGAGCCAACCACGAAGGAACAAGAACCGGCTTCCCCATGGGGCGACGCGCATACGGAACAGACCTCTCCTCG
>CAYQBU010000183.1:0-5485 GCA_964415785.1 uncultured Bradymonadales bacterium | reverse complement strand
GAGCGAACGATTGAGAGGCTGGCCAACGAGAGCTCGTCTGCCGCCATTTCTCCCGATGACCTCGCCGAAGAAGACGATAGTCCCCGAGGACTTAGAACCTCGCCGGAGCAGCCCATTCCCGATGGCGACCAGCAACCCGAAACCGTCCAACACCTCCGGGATACACGGGAAAATCAAGCCCTCACAGACGAAGATGTGGAGGCCGACAAGGATCGATCCTCGCCATCCCAGACCATCCAGGGTCCGGCCTCAGACCTCCTCAAGCGAATCAAGGAGCGCAAGAGTTCCCGTTCGGGACGGCCGAAATCCTCGCTTAGAGAACAGAGCTCCCTCAGCGAAGAGAGTGACTCCGACTCCAAGGGCACCTCCCGGCCACCGCTGGCCAAATTATTTAAAAAGGTCCGCAAACGCCGTGGTACGGACTCTGGTTCCGTTCGCGAGCGCCTCCAATCGCGTCCCGGAGAAAGGATTCCTAGCTCCGCGCAGGGAGACCAGACCTCGGAGATTAAGATCGATGAGGCCATGGGCTTAAGCGATGAAGAAGTGGCTGATCTGATCGACGCAGAGGATGATGGCCCGGCGGCGGAGTCTCCTGAGGAGCAATCGGCGAGCACCGCGCCACCGAAGGGTCAGGACGGCACCCACGACGCCCTCTTCGATGATGTCGAAGATGCAGACTCCCCGGCCAATAAGGCGAGCGCCGAGATCGGCTCTGTCTCCAAAAAGCCGGGCCGCACCACCACCCAATCGATGCTCGCCCGCCTGAAGCGGCGCCGAAGCGAAAAGCAAAGCACCGACGGTGAGGCCAGCGAACTCAAGGGAAGTGGCATCATTCACCTCCGGGCCGACGATATTCAAACCCTACTCGGCGAGGGAAATTACCGCCTGCGCATCGAAGGCGTGGTCTACGAGCCCATCAACGAAGAGGGGATCCAAAAGCTCATCGATGATGGCGTTCTATTGGGAGGCGAAGATATTGCCGAGGGAAGTGGCAGATGGAAGCCCCTTTCGGAACACCCGATTTTCGACGGCATCCGAAAGAAAAAGGCATCCCAGGCCGGCCAGGTTCTGGCCAAGTTGGGCTCCGATTCCGCCCCCGACGACGAGACCGAGAATGACAGCGCGCCGCCATCGCTACCCATCCCCAAACCAAAGGGCGACTCCGGGGAGGCCTCGGGTTCACCGGACCTTCCGGTACCCAAACCAAAAGCTGAAGAGCCACCGACCACTTCGAAGTCTACACAACAGCTCTACACTCCTTCTGATGCCGACATCGATGCCTTTCAATCCGACGAGGAGGCCTCGGAAGAAGATCTCCAGGATAGCGAACAGGTAGAGGCCCCTGCTGCCAACGCTGCCGAGGATCAAAGCGACGAGGCTCCGCGCGACGACGAGAGCGACGACCAAGCTGCGGAGAAGCCCGCGGTACTGGATTCCCCGCAAGAACGGGAATCTGGCGACGCGGCCAGCCCAGAGGAGGAGGCTTCTTCGCCTCCAGCATCGGATATCCCAGACGAGCCGGAGTCCGCGCCCGAGGCCGAGGAACCGGCTGACGTTGCCGAGAAACCAGCGGAAGGCCCAGCCCCGTCGCCAGAAGCTACCGAACCATCGGAGAGCGGCAGCAACGTCTTTGAGTACGACGACTATACGAAATCGGAGCCCGAAGAAGATGCCGAAGAAGAAGTCGACACGGGCTTCGATGAATCGGGCCTGATGGATGCGGAATCGACGCTGGCGGACTCACAGCGCCGACGAGAGAGCAAATTTCCCATCATCGTCGGCGTGGCCATTGGAAGCATCATATTGATCGCCGGTGGATTGATGCTCACCGAGCCCGGTCAAGATCTCTTCGACGGCCTGAGCAGCTCGGAGGCTCCGGAGACGGAACCGCAACCCGACGATGGTGTCGACCCGGAGCTATTGGTAGAAGCGATCGATGAAGCAAAACTTCGCGTCCGCGGCGCCCTGCCCCCGGATGGATTCAGCCAGACCGTGGAGACCGATCAGTGGCTCAGCGATCGTCTGAACGACGGCGATCTTCAGGGCGCGACCGACGTCATGACCGCGCAGTGGCAGGACGGCCGTCGCGATAGCGACTTCGCACTCCAATTTTCGGAGACCCTTCGCCAGCTCGGCGAATACACCCGGGCCCGCCGGGTGGCCCTGGATGCCCTCACCGAGGCGCCAGATAGCGACGCCTTGATCGATGCCCTCCACGACGCCGTCATCGCCGACGAGGGCCTCACCTCCTACGATTGGGCCGTCCTCGATGAGCAGCGGGCCCAGGAGCTTGAGCCCCTCGAGGGCTATGGACAGCGCAATCAGGTCGGCGTGGTCTTCGATGAGCCCGACTCGAATCGACAGCTGGTATTTAAGCCCGAACACCCTCAGCAACCGGGCCATTGGAGTTATGAAGTGGCCAGCTGGAGGGTCTGCGAATTGATTCAATGCAATCTCCAGCTTCCCCAGACCCATCCCGCCATCTTGACCCAGGACTTTGTCGACGCCCTCTCCTGGCCATCGGGTTCCGACGATTGGATGGATGGGGCCGGCTGGCAGACCATCGACATCGATGGAGAAGAAGTCAGTGCTGTCTACGGAAGCTGGTCGGTCAGCGCCCCTTCAGAGGCCACTCCATTTCCTCTTGAGGGCCCAACGCGATGGATTCGGCAATGGCGCCAGTGGTTGACCAGCGGCCAGTCCGAGGCCCTACTCGATGAGCCCCTTTCCGAGAATCTGGAAGCCCTCAACGTCCTCAGCAACGGCGCAGTGGCCGAGGCCCTTCGCCTGGAGACCGCCGAGATGACCGTTGGCGACGCCGCACGCCAGATTTCATCGCTGATTGTCTACGATTTCCTGATCAATTATTTCGAGCGCTTTGCCGATGACCAGGCCAATTTTGGCACCAATTCACCCCTGCTCGATGGGCAGATGTGGGCCTTGCACCACGGCGATGCGTTTCAACTGCGCGATTCACGCCGCGTCCAGGGACGATTCGAGTGGACGAGTCGCTTCAGCCGCACTACGGTGCGCACGCTCACAGCCCTGGACCGCGAATTGGCCTCCCGGGTGCTCTTTCCGGAGGCCACGGCCGCTCAAGAACGGCGCCTGGAGCGATTTTGGACCCAGCGCAATGCCATTTTGGACCGAGTCGAGCAGTTGAAAGAGCGACATGGCGAAGATGCAGTCCTTTATTTTCCCTGACCCCCTACGGACCTATGACCAAAATCTACTTTGGATGCGACCTGATCCCCCGCCATTGGGAGCGCTATTTCCGGCAGTGCAACGCCCTGGAAATCAATCTTGAAGAGCTGGAGAACCCGCCGCGGATCGACACGCTGAACCGCTGGCGGGTGGAGTCTCCCAAGGGCTTTGCCTTCATGCTCCACGTCGATCCCGTCGTCGAGCAGAGCTTGATTCAGGCCAGCCGAACGGGGGCGAAAAAACTTCCCACCACCCTCAAGGATGCCTGGGAAAGGACGATGGACAACGCTCAGGCCCTGGCCGCCAAGGCGCTGGTGATGCAAACGCCGGTCCAATTTCACCCGGGTACCAATTCGCGACGGGTCCTCGACCTCTTCGCTGAGGAGTATCTCCAGGACATCCAGAAGCCCATCATTTGGGAGGCCCAGGGCCCCTGGGAGACGAAACCGACCCGAGAATGGGCTGCAGAGCGCGGCTTCGCCTTCGCCTTCGACCCTCTATTGGCCATCCGCGACGAGATCGGCTTTCACCATGGCGACGGTGCCTTCATTCTCAGTGAACGCGCAGGCCTTCGGCGTGACTTCGACAGCTATGACCTTCGCGCCCTTGTCGATCGCCTCAAGCCCTATAACCGGGCCTTCTTCCTGCTGCGCGGCCGCTTTCAATGGGAATACGCCCAGGCCTTCGCAGAGCTCTTAGAGCACGATTGAACCTCCCCGGGGGGATGGCGACGTAATCACGATCTAATCATGGTGAATTGAACTCCAACGAGGCATCGATATGGTCCAGACACATGGCGGAGACCGAGTCGCTGAAGTTCTTCAGAAACGTGGCGTGGAACGGATATTTACCCTCTGTGGAGGCCATATCTCGCCACTGCTCACGGGAGCGAAGTCAAAAGGCTTGAGCGTCGTCGATGTGCGAGACGAGGTCAGCGCTGTATTTGCAGCCGACGCCACGGCCCGAATGACCGGTGTCCCCGGCGTTGCCGCCGTCACCGCCGGTCCCGGGGTGACCAATACAGTCACGGCCGTCAAGAACGCCCAGATGGCCCAATCGCCAATCCTTATCTTTGGGGGAGCCACGGCCACCGTGCTCAAGGGACGGGGCTCGCTTCAGGATATCGACCAGTTGAGCCTCATGGAACCGCTGACCAAGTGGGCGACTTCCCTGACCCGCGTCAAGGAGTTGGCCCCCGCTGTTGAATATGCTCTCGATACGGCGATGAGCGGAACACCGGGACCGGTCTTTATCGAAGTGCCCGTCGATCTGCTCTACCCCGAAGATGTCGTCCGCGATTGGTTCATGAAGGAAAGCGGCGTGGAAGAAGCGGATACGCTCACCAAAAAGGCGCTGAAGGTCTACCTTCAGGGCCACCTGATGAACCAATTTAAGGCGCCTGCGAATCCGCTGCGCTATCGAAGTTCGAGCCCCTCTCATGGCGTCGGAGACGACGAAGCTGAGATTATCGATGGGCTGGCCGAGCTGCTGGAGGAGGCGGAGCGCCCGGCCCTCGTCATGGGTTCGCAGACGCTGGTCAACTATACGCCCGACGAGGCCCAGAGCCTCGCCGAAGCTGTTCAAGCGCTGGGGATCCCCACCTTTTTGGCCGGAGGTTCTCGCGGGCTATTGGGTCGCGATAGCGACCTCCAGTTTCGCCACCGTCGCTCCCGGGCCCTCCGGGCCAGCGACATGGCGATCATCGCCGGGTTTCCCTTTGATTTCCGTCTCAAATACGGCCAGTGCTTCGGCTCCGATACCGACGTGGTGGCCATCAATCTCGATCGAGACGCCCTGACGACCAACCAGAATCCGGAGGTGGCCCTCCAAATGCATCCCGGCCACTTTCTGCGTCAATTGGCCAATCGCGAACCCACGCCTCGCGACCGCCACGACTGGTTCGCCTCCCTTCAAGAGCGCGAAGAGGCCCGCGACGCCAGCATCGAGGAAATGGGCGAAGATGAGACCCCGAATATCAACGCCATCAAGCTCTTTCAGCATATCGAGCATGTGATGGACGACGACAGCGTGCTCGTCGTCGACGGCGGTGATTTCGTGGCCACCGGCGCTTATATCCTCAAGCCCCGACGCCCCCTATCCTGGCTCGACCCGGGAGTCTTCGGCACACTCGGCGTTGGCGGTGGATTCGCCGTCGGAGCCGCCCTGGCCCGCCCAGATGCCGAGGTCTGGTTGATCTGGGGAGACGGCTCCAGCGCCTATAGTCTGGCCGAATTTGACACCTGTCTGCGCCACGGCCTTGCCCCCATCGCCGTGATCGGCA
>CAYQBU010000182.1:0-7713 GCA_964415785.1 uncultured Bradymonadales bacterium | reverse complement strand
GGGCGATTCTAGCTGACAAGGCTTGGCCTCCGGCGAGGCAAGCTCGCCGGGGGGCGGGAGCGATACCGCACCTCTGTAGCATTCAGTCTCGGCCTCCGGCGAGGCAAGCTCGCCGGGGGGCATTGAAGCGACCGCCGGAGGTTCATCGAAGGCGCCCGGTCGCCAGCGCTCGAAGGAGTGCGCGATCGCCGGAGAGCATCCACCGCCGAGAGGGGCACGACCCCGGCGACCTTGGTCGTCGGTGAGCGAGCCTTGTGAGCTAGATTGGGTCGAAGAACCGCCGGAGGCTCATCGAAGGAGAGCGCGATCGCCGGAGAGCATCCACCGTCGAGAGGGGCACGACCCCGGCGACCTTGGTCGCCGGTGAGAAAGACTGGCTGCTACAGGGCGTTGTCGGGTGTTGCAACGGCGCTCCACGCGGCGCTACACATCGATGGGACCATATGGGGACTGATTTTACCCCCCGCATGATTTATCTCACTCTGGCTATCGCCCATGGATCTTCCCGATCTAGAGCAATTATTTGGAACCCAGTCTCGCCGGGCGCTGTATATCGCCGCTGGCCTTTTGGCATTGCATCAGCTCCTGGCGCTGGCGGCGCCCTATCTGGTGAAGGTGGCCATCGACGATGGCATTGGCGCCGGTCGGGTGGACGTGCTGTGGATGGTGGGGGCTGTGGGGCTGGGGATTTATGCCGGATCGGCGATCAGCCGATTCTTCGGGACCTGGCTGGTGACCAAGGCCGGTGAGGAGGCATGGTACGGGCTTCGGAATCGGCTCTTTGCGCATGTGCAGGGGATGAGTTTATTGGCCCTTCGGCGCCACCGCGTCGGGGGGTTGGTGTCGCGGATCAATAGCGATACCTATCGGATCAAGCAGCTCGCCGTGTCGGTGGTGCCCTCGCTGATCAGCCTGGTGGTGGGCGTCGGTGGAGCGGCGGTGATCCTGTTGGTGCTGGCGCCGCAGCTCGTCCTGTTGGCCCTGGTTCCGCTTCCATTGGGATGGGTGGTACTCCGGTGGTTTCGAAAATATGTGCGGCCCAAGACCAAAGAAAAGATGGAGCACCACGCCTCGCTGTACTCGTCGCTGCACGAGGCGCTGGGCGGGGCGGAGGACGTCAAGGCGCTGCGCGCCGAAGACGAGATGGCCAGGCGGGTCGACGAGAGTGGGCGCGAGCTTCGGGACGCGGAGTTGGAGCTCGCCTGGCATCGCACGCGGCTGGGGCCGATGGCCGATCTGGGGATCTCGCTGGTGCTGTTGGGGACGTTGGTGGCCGGGGGAACCCTGGCGATCCAGGGGGCGATGACCGTGGGGACGGTGGTGGTCTTTTATTTTTATGTGAGCCGCAGCCTGGGGCCGATTCGCAGGATCCCGAGCCTGGTCTACTCCTGGCATTCGGCGCGGGCGGCGATGGAGCGGATCGAGGAGCTCCAGGGCATCGACGCCGCTCTGGAGATCGCCGGGGAGCCCGTGGCGGCCGGTGATGGGGCGTTGGAGGTGGCCTTTGAGGAGGCGGGGTTTGCCTATCCGCCTCAGGGCGATCGCGAGGGGACGCGGGCCCTCGACGCCTTTGAGTTGGCCGTGGAGCCCGGGCAGCGGGTGGCCATTTTAGGGCCCTCAGGGGTGGGCAAGAGCACGACGGCTCGCCTATTGCTGCGGCTTATCGACGGCGACGAGGGGGCGCTCAAATTACAGGGCGTCGAGGTCGGCCAATGGGAACTCGGCGAGTTGAGGCGTCGTGTGGGCTATGTGGGGCAAGAGGTCTTTTTATTCGACGGGACGCTGCGCGAAAATCTGGAGTTGGGCCTCGATGAGCCTCCGTCTGATGAGCGATTGATGGACGCGATCGAGGCGGCGGGGCTCTCGTCGGTGGTGGAGGGACAGAGGGGCGGATTGGAGATGGAAGTCGGGGAAAAGGGGCAGCGTCTAAGTGGTGGGCAGCGAAAGAGGGTCGCTCTGGCCCGGGCGCTGCTTCGCGATCCGAATTTATTGATCGTCGACCAGATGGCCACGGATCTTGAAGAGCGGCTCAATGAATATATCTTTAAAGGGTTGCAAGGGGGAGCGATGACGCTGGTCTATTTTGGCCATCGGGTCCCGGCGGGGCTGGAGCCCCATCAGGTGTACTGGATGGAGCGCGGTCAGCTTCGCCCCTATCGGCCCGGCCGCTTTGAGCGGGGGGCACCAATCGATGAGACAACGCCGGATCCTTCGTGATCGAGTGATGTGAGCGATCTGGCAAAAGGGAGTTATGGACAATCTATCGGGATCGAATCAGCGAATGACCGTACGGCGTGGCCTCGTAGTCGAGGAGGTCGACGGCGAGAGCGTGATCCTCGATCTGGAGGGCGATCGCTTCTACGGGCTCAACGAGGTGGGGGTGTTGATCTGGGAGGCCCTGGAGGGTCAGGGCGCGACGATCGGGGAGTTGGTGGACGTGGTGGTCGATCACTTCAAGGTGCCCCGAGAGCGAGCGAGTTTGGATACGCGGGCATTTGTCGAGGAGTTGAGCGATGCGGGGCTGATTGAAGGCGGTAATAAGGGGTCGAGATGAGTGCGGCCGCCTTTGTCTACCGCCTCTATGATCGATGGGTGGAGAGCGAGCGGCCCACGGGATTGGTGGAGGTGGTCGACGGGGCGAAGGAGCCAGCCGGTGGACGATGGCGCCTGAGGTGGACGGATCGGGGAGGCGATCCGAGCGGTGAGACCGCAGAGATGGTGCACGACGCCGCCGATCTGGTGGGCGATAAGCGATTGCAGGTCCACTATAAGGGGGGGCGACTCCTCTTTTACTATGGCGAGATCGCCGTGGAGTGGGATTGGGAGCGTCGCCAGATCAATATCGATCGCTGGGAGGAGGGTGCATTGCCGGTGTCCGACTTTTTGGAGCGCCTGGCGGCGCCGATCGCCGCCCTCTGCGATGGGCGCCGGCAATGGATCGCGCTCCACGCCAGCGCGGTGGTGGATAGAGAGGGCGGCGCCTGGGTGGCGATCGGGGAGTCCGGGGCGGGAAAGAGCACGGCAGCCCTGGAGTTGAGTCGTCGGGGCTATCTTTTGGCGGCCGACGACCTGGTGATGATCGATGTGGAGGCCCATACGCTCTATGGAGCGTCGCCGACGGTGCGGCTCGTCGAGCAGCGAGAGGCCGTGCCCGAGGCTCAAGATGCGCGCCCTGTCCCGTCGGGGATCGACAAGCGCTGGTTTCGCCTCGATCGCGAGGCGGCGCCGGCGAAGAGCGGGATCGCCGGGATCGTCTGGCTCGATCCCACGGAGCAAGAGCCAGCATCGGCGATCGAGGAGTTGAGAGGCCAAGAAGGGGTAAGCCGGGTATTGGCGCAGACCTTTTCGCTTTCTCCGGGGCCAGCGGATCATAAGATCGGCCGCTTTCGAGCGGTCTGCGACTTGATCCGAGCGGTGCCCGTATATCGAGTGAGTTATGCCCAGAGCGATCGGGGAGCGCCGGCCCAGGTCGATCTTATGGAGCGGCTGATCCTGGACGGTGGGGGGGATCCCTAAATGGAGCGTGCGTTCCGGGATCAATGCCGGTTGCATCTGGAGGCCCTGGCCCTGTTGGCCTGGGCTCGGTGGCGCCTCCAATCCAGGGGATGGCAAAAGAGCATCGACGAGGCCCGGCGCCTGGAAAGAGAGATGGCGATCGCCGCCGATAATGGACAGGGTGGGATCGACGTGGGGGCGATCGAATTGGCGCTGCATCGGGCGAGTCGGCTGATCCCGGGGGTGACCTGTATCCATCGGGCGCTGGCGGGACAGCGCATCCTGGGGCGCCGCGGCGAGGCGGCAAAACTGGTGATCGGGCTTCGCAAGAGCGAGGATGCGCTGGAAGGCCACGCCTGGCTGGAGCTTCGGGAAGGGGAGCAAAAATTATTCGTGGAAGACGGCGCTGGCTATCAGGAGGTGGAGGGGATCTAGAAGGGAATCGTGGGATCGAGCAAAAGCGCGCTTGACACAAACCTGACCCCCCATATAATCCGCCGTCCGAAGCGCACGGGTCCGCTGGACTGGAGTGTCTGGTGAAGAAACCGACTCGCTCGCTTCACAAAATCAACGAGTTTTGCAACGACTGTTGTCCGTCGCTGGTCGATACAATTGACTTTCGCCCGGCGATCTTTCGTGTATGACGCAAGGCGCCGCTTAGGCGCATAAATTTCAGGTGCCCACATGCCAACAATCAATCAACTGGTTCGAAATGGTCGCAAAAAGGTCGAATCAAAGACCGATGCGCCAGCGCTCAAGGGCTGTCCGCAGAAACGCGGCGTCTGCACGCGTGTTTACACCACAACTCCCAAGAAGCCGAACTCGGCGCTGCGTAAAGTGGCCCGCGTGCGGTTGACCAACGGGATGGAGGTTACGAGTTATATCCCCGGAGAGGGACATAACCTCCAGGAGCACAGCGTGGTGTTGATTCGCGGTGGTCGTGTAAAAGACCTGCCCGGTGTCCGCTACCACATTGTGCGGGGAACGCTGGACGCCATTGGCGTCAGCGATCGCCGTCAAGGACGAAGCAAATACGGCACCAAGCGGCCGCGTTAACGCCAGATCACCCGAGATCGCCCAGGGCGCAGCATAAAGCCCGGGCGTTCGGCCCGATGACCAAGAGTATGCCATGCCAAGAAGAAGAGAAGTACAAAAACGCCCGGTCAACCCGGATCCGAAATATGGCGAGAAGGCGCTGACGCGCTTCGTCAATATTTTGATGCGTGATGGAAAGAAGGCCACGGCCGAAGCCATCATGTATGACACCCTGGATGCGGTGGAGGAAAAGACGGGCGGTGAAGATCCGGTTCGGATCTTTAAGCGAGCCATCGACAACCTCCGCCCATCGGTCGAGGTGCGAGCCCGCCGCGTCGGTGGTTCCACCTACCAGGTGCCCGTGGAGGTGCCTCCGAAGCGTCGTTCGGCGCTTGCGATCCGCTGGTTGATTGACGCCGCCCGGGAGCGTCACGAAAAGCGAATGGTGGAGCGATTGACCAATGAGATCTTGGACGCCTCCAATAACCGCGGCACCGCCGTGCGTCACAAGGAGAGCATCCACCGGATGGCGGAAGCCAACCGCGCGTTTGCCCACTATCGATGGTGAGCTAGCAATACGCTAGAAGAGCAACGACGATCAAAGGACTCCCGGTGTGGCGCCGGCGGCTTATAAGCCCGCCGGCGTTGACCGGGAGTTCCTATTTTAGGCAGAGCGACCCTCTTCTCCTAATCGCAAGGCAAGGTGGACCGTGGCACGACAATTCCCCCTCGAGAAAATTCGCAATATCGGCATCATGGCCCATATCGATGCCGGCAAGACAACGATGACGGAGCGGATTCTCTACTATACAGGGAAGTCCCATAAGATCGGCGAGACCCATGATGGGGCCGCCGAGATGGATTGGATGGATCAGGAGCGCGAGCGGGGGATCACGATCACCAGTGCCGCCACGACCTGCTATTGGAAGCCCAAAGGCGGCGAAAAGCATCGGGTCAATATCATCGACACGCCGGGCCACGTGGACTTCACGATGGAAGTGGAGCGATCGCTTCGGGTACTGGACGGCGCGATCGCCGTCTTTTGCGGTGTGGGCGGCGTGGAACCCCAGACAGAGACGGTGTGGCGCCAGGCCAATCGCTACGATGTTCCGCGAATGGCATTTGTCAATAAGCTCGACCGCGTCGGCTCCGACTACGATCGGGTCGTGGAGATGATGGAGGAGCGCCTTCACTGCAATCCGGTGAAGATGCAGATCCCCATTGGCGCCGAAGAGAAATTCGAAGGGATCGTCGATCTGGTCACGGAGAGCGCGATCATCTGGAAAGAGGATACCCTGGGTGCAGAGTACGACATCCGGGAGGTCCCCGACGAGATGGCCGACGAGGTGACCCAGGCCCGCGAGGAGTTGCTCGAGGCCTGTGCCGATCTCGATGAGACGATCATGGAGAAGTACCTGGAGGGCAAAGAGATCACCGACGAGGAATTGCATCGAGCGATTCGAAAGGGAACCCTCGACATCGAGATCGTGCCCGTATTTTGCGGCTCGGCGCTCAATAATATGGGGGTACAGCCCGTATTGGATGCGGTGGTCCAATACCTTCCGGCGCCCACGGATGTGGCGGCCGTAGAAGGCGTCACGCCCGATGCCTACCTGCGGATCACCGAGGAACATGGTGAGGCCAGGGAGGATGAGATTCAGAAGCGGCCCTCCAATGAGGACGCGCCCTTTTCGGCCCTGGCCTTTAAGATCATGACCGATCCCTACGTGGGTCACCTGACCTATTTCCGGGTCTATTCGGGAACCCTGGAGGCCGGCAATTACGCCTATAACGCCACCAAGGACAAGCGCGAGCGCATCGGGCGCATCCTGCAGATGCACGCCAATAAGCGCGAGGAGATCGATGTGGTGAGGGCCGGCGATATCGCGGCGGCTGTGGGCCTGAGAAATACGACCACCGGCGACACACTCTGCGATGAACAAGAGCCGATCGTGTTGGAAGCCATCGATTTTCCAGAGCCGGTCATCGAGATCGCCATCGAGCCTCAGACGAAGGCCGACCAGAGCCAGCTATCGGAGAGCCTCCAGCAATTGGCGGTGGAAGACCCCAGTTTCAATGTCCACGTCGACGAGGAGACGGGCCAGACGATCATCGGTGGCCAGGGCGAATTGCACCTGGAGATCATCGTCGACCGATTGCTCCGTGAATTTAAGGTGGACGCCCGAGTGGGTAAGCCGCAGGTGGACTATCGAGAGGCGATCACCGAAAAGGTCAGTCATACCCAGAAGCTGGCCAAGCAAAGCGGTGGAAAGGGCATGTTTGCCGAGGTCGAGATCGAGATCAGTCCCAACGAGCGGGGCGAAGGCGTGACCTTCGACGAGTCGATCACCGGCGGTTCAGTGCCCAAAGAATTCTTCAGCGCCGTGGAAAAAGGCGTTCGCCAGTCCGCAGAGGGAGGCGCATTGGCCGGCTATCAGCTGATCGACCTGCACGTGGAGCTGGTCGATGGGTCCTACCACGACGTGGATTCGTCGGAGATGGCCTTCCAGATCTGTGCGACGATGGGCCTCAAAGAGGCGGTCAAGAAGGCGTCGCCTACCCTGCTGGAGCCGATCATGAGCGTGGAGGTGGTGACGCCCGAGGAATTCATGGGCGATGTGATCGGCGATATCAATGCCCGGCGCGGCGATGTGCTGGGGATGAATCCGCGATCGGGGAGCCAGGTCATCGACGCCGAGGTGCCCCTGGCGGAGATGTTTGGCTACTCCACGGATCTGCGCTCCAAGACGCAAGGACGAGCCAACTATACGATGCAGTTTTCGCACTACGGTCCGGTGCCGGCCAAGATCTCCGATGAGATCGTCCACCAGATCACGGGCCGCTAAGGACGGCGCCCGATCGCCTGCGATCGGGTGGCTCAGGGATGGTCCTTGATCTCGATGGACCACTTCTGTATGGTCCGCATCCCTGTGGGCAAGCCGCCCGGGAAGTAAGCCGCAAACGATGACCCGATAGACCGGGTAAGGACGCGGTAGTCGGGAAGGTGGATTAGTCGAGCCGCGTATGGGCTCGACGTCGGCGCAATATGGCCGGCGATCCGCGGAACCATGTTCACAGCGATAATAGAGATTTTGAGCGCCCGCACTGAAGAACGACGGGCGCTGACCTTCGGCAAGGTAATGGAAGATGGCGAACGAAAAGATCCGAATTAAGCTCAAGGCC
>CAYQBU010000181.1:0-7718 GCA_964415785.1 uncultured Bradymonadales bacterium | reverse complement strand
CCCGCGGCACCTCTCCTCCAAAATGGGAGGGAAAATAGGACAGATAATCCTTGCACTGATCGATGGCCTCTTCCTCGCTGTCGACGAGCACGTCACCACACCCCGAGGTCTTGCAGTGCATCTTGGCGCCGCCCATCTCCTCCAGGGTCACCTTTTCGCCGATGACCATCTCCGCCATCCGCGGCGATCCCAGGTACATCGAGGCATTGCCCTCCACCATAAACACCACGTCGCAAAACGCCGGGATATAGGCTCCTCCGGCCGCCGATGGCCCAAAGAGCAAGCAGATCTGTGGCACATGGCCCGACAGGCGGACCTGATTATAAAAGATCTTTCCCGCCCCGCGGCGGCCGGGAAACATCTCCAGCTGGTCCGTGATCCGAGCTCCAGCGCTATCGATGAGATAGAGCATCGGAATCTTGAGCCGCTCTGCCGTCTCCTGAATCCGGATCATCTTCTCCACTGTCCGCCATCCCCAGGAGCCGGCCTTGACCGTCGAGTCGTTGGCGATGATCGCCACCCGACGCCCGTCGATCTTGCCCACGCCCGTGATCACTCCATCGGCGGGCAGATCGTCTTCCAGGACATTGGCAAAGCGCCCGTCCTCGATCTCCAGCCCATCGTCGAGCAAGCGCTCCAGGCGCTGGCGCACGAAGAGCTTTCCCCTCTCGGCGTTTCTGTCGTGGTACTTTTGCTTCCCACCGCTTTCGATTTCTTGACGGTGATCCACCACTTCTTGATCGACGCCCGACAGCTCTTCGTGACTCATTTGCACTCCTTTAGGATAAACCTGACTCTCAACGTCCTTTATACTCTGGCTTTCGCTTTTCCTTGAAGGCCTTGAGGCCCTCCTTGCGATCCTCTGTCGGTATCGTCACCGCGTAGGCCGCTGCCTCGATATCGAGGCCCGTCTCCAGATCGACGTCCGCCCCGGCATCGATCGCTCGTTTTGCCTGGGCCAACGCAATCGGCGCCGACGCCAGCATGTCTTCTGCCCACTCGTGACTCTTGGCCATCGCTTCGCCATCCCCTACGGCCACGTTCGCCAGCCCCATATCGGCGGCTCGTTCTCCGCTGATCCGGGCAGCTCGAAAGATCAGCTCCTTGGCTCGCGCCGCCCCCACCAGACGGGTCAACCGCTGTGTTCCGCCTGCTCCGGGGATAATTCCAAGCCTCAACTCCGTCAAGCCGACCTTCGCTCCCTGGCCCATCACCCGCAGATCGCAGGCCATCGCAAGCTCCAATCCCCCACCAAAGGCATATCCATCGACCGCCGCTATGGTGGGCTTGGAAATGCGCTCCACCTTCCGAAACACCCGTCGATAATCATCAATGCGCCGCGACACCGCCTCTTCGTCCATCGACTCCCGCTCTTTGAGGTCCGCCCCCACGCAAAACGCCTTTTCCCCGCGGGCCCCCAATATCACCACCCGAACCTCAGCGTCGTAGTCCATGGCCTCAAAAACCTCCCCCAACTCCTGGACCAGAGTTCCATCCAACGAGTTGAGCGCCCCCGGTCGATTTAGCCATACCGTGGCCACACCCTGCTCGCTGACCTCGACGTCCAGCGCTTTCATATTATAATCTTGGCTCATCCGGTCTCCTCTCACTCTTTGCTCTGCTTCAATTCAGGAATATACGCTCATGACCGACTCCCCACCTTCTTCCTCCGATCCCTCCTCCTCTCGCGATGCCGCTAACGGCGATCGCGATCAGCTGCCAATCCCAAGCGATCAAAACACCTCTCTTCTTCACTCGCCGCCGACCCCCGTCAAGGTGATCATCGAGCGCGGCGCCAGCGCCTACTTCTCGACCTGTCGACGCCTCGCCGCCATCCTCAACCGCGACGACTGATCTCCCATCTCAGAAGTAATAGCGCACGTGAAATCCGGCGTGATCAAAGCGAAAACCCGCCGCCGGCACCACCCTCAAACTCGGCCGCCACTCCAGCACCACATCGATCGGAATCTCCGGGAAGATAAACTCCAGACCCGCCACAAATTGCCCTGCCAACCATAGGTTTCCGCCCCCACTATCCCATCGCCCCGAACGATTGGACCACCCTGATCCCGGCCAGATGCCCACCGCCGCTCCAAAACCCAGATTCCAGGCCACTCGCACCGCTCCCTCATCGGTGAGCACGGGCATCGTAAATAAGTAGTCGCCGCTCACACCGAGGCCCGAACAATTATAGCCCCAGCAACCGATCACGCCCTGCAGAGCGTTGTCGCCCTGGTGCGACTTCAATGAGACGCCCGACACCCCCGTGCCATAGCCCAGTCCCACGCCCAGACCGTCCGGTCTCGACGCATCGGCCTCCCCGGGCCACACCACCACTGCCAGAGCCATCATCATGCATATCGCTAACAGGCGCTTCATTCGTACTCCTTATGACATCCGTCTAATCAATCCATCGCCCACTAATCGTGAACTTGGTGCTCGCCCTCATCGTCAGGCTCGTCGCTCGGTTCTTCCTCACCCATATGGGACCTCAGGATCGACTCCAGGGCCTTTGCTTCAAATTTGTCGCTATCCTGTCCGGGGATCCGCCAGGCCACCCTCAACCCCCAGTATTCGAAGGGCTCCAACTCAATGGTCGACGCGATCACCGGCGGCGAGATCACGTGCGATGTGATCGGCTCACACTCCTGACCGGCCTCGCGCAGGTGACGCCTCTGCCACCGCTGGCTGATCACCACCGGTCCCGACGGGGTCTGGGCCACAAAATAGGTCTCTCTCCACTCGCGTTGCTCATCGACCAGTGCCTTTACCCGTCCCCCGTGCTCCAAAAACACCTCAAAGACCACCTCACGCTCTTCACCATCAACCTTAGCCCTCACCGTGAGTTCTTCTTCCTGCTCAAACGCCGACAACCGCCCCTCCCCACGCACCAGGGCTCGCCCGATTTTTCTCGCCGAACTCCGGCTATAAGCCTCCATAAACCGGTCGCATTCACTCAACTCCCCTGCCTCTGCTCGCTCGCCTTCGTCAGCCTCAGCTGGCCCCGTCCATAGTCCCAGGGTCACCATCACGGCGATCACCGAGGCGATAACACGACCTTGTACAGCTCTAATACTCACTGCCTTGTCCATGCCCAGAAGGGGTATTTTCAGGGGTTATTCGTCAACTCCCTTCTTTATCGCATATCTGCGTAGTCGTCGACAGCGCCGAATTGTCATCGCTCCCCATTACAAAGTGTCACCCTTGCCACCGCTTCCCATGTCCACCTCCACCGCCTTATCGCTTACCGACGGTAGATAGGAGGCCTCCTTGAACCGCATCAGCTGAGCAATGAACACCTCCGGAATCCGCTCAATGCGCTCGTTATACCGCTCCACCGTCTGGTTATATCCCTGCCTCATCATCGCGATATCGTCTTCTACTTCTCGCAAGGAGCGCATCATCTTATGGACCACCTCTTCGCCCTTGATCTCCGGATGGCTCTCCACAGTGGCGATCACCCGGTCTCGGGCCTCGCCCTCGGCCTTCAATTCCCGCTCATCCAACTCCCCTCCGTCACTGCCCTGACGAGCATTTCGAGCCTGAACCACCCGCTCTTGAAGCTCCCGTTCATGACCCAAAAACTCCTGGACGATATTCGCCAGATTACCCACCAGATCAAAGCGCTTCTTCAACGCCACGTCGATATTGGCCCACCCTCGGTCGACGCGATCGCGCAAGAAGATCAGGTCGTTATAGTACAGCGCCGCCAGGATCAGCAGCAAATAACTGCACGATAGCCCCGCCATCACCACGTAGAGCATGGGTCCAAAACTGACCACCATGCCGGCGATCCCCATGCCTGCCACCATCGTGGCCACGATCCCAAAATTCAGCGCCAAAAAGCCCTTGCGAGCCTTATGCTCCATTAACTGGTCTTCCGGCATCGAACTCAATACATAGGGTACATCTCCCTCTTCACTTTCGATCCGAAGTCGATCGTGAGTCCTGGTATCGATGGTCGCCGAGCCCAGGCAATATAGATTATCCTCCGGGCCAATATTCCACTCCGTATAGCGCCGCCTGCCTCGTCGACGGGTCACCTTATCCTTGAATACGATATCCGCTCCTAGAGGATTGACTTCCATCGCCCCCGTATGATCTCGGCACCAGAACCGCGCCGTCTCCGTGGTATCGGACACGGTCACCCACTTCTTCTTCTTTCCACTGCGTTTTCGCCGCTCCACCTTGTGGCGATAACAGACGCATTTTCGCGACGTCAGCGGCCCCTCAAGCCACCCCTCGCTGGGGTGGACCTTTCCCTTGAGCTCCACCAATCCGTAGGCCGCCCCCCGCGTCGGCGACGTCGGCACGTGCTCGATCGTACGCTTTAGCTTCACGATCTTCATGCCCCGACGGGTGCCAAACCAGGTCCCAATGATCCCCACCAACAGGGCGGGAATCCCAAAAAATAGCGACAACCGCACCGGGCTATGATCGGCCTCCAGCCGGTCAATCTCCGCCTGCTCCGCCTCACTCACCGCAATCGACTCCTGAGCCCTCACCCCTACCAGCGGGGCGATCACGATCTCCGGAAAACGCCGGCGATTGGCATTGGTCCGATCCACGGACCGCGCCATCATCATCCTCACCCCTGAGATCCGATCGCGTTCATCCTCCTCCAGAGCGTCGAACTCCGACCCATCGAGCGCTCCCAGTGAACTCCACTGCCCATCCCAATCGATGCCCCTCTCCTCCAGCAGATCACCGATCACTCGCTGACCCTCCTCCACCGTTTGCGTCGCCGCCTGGTCGGCCCCTCTCAGATCGGAGACCATCATCATCAGCCCCTGCACGCTCAGTGTTCCCCCCACCACCAACGTCGCCAACACCAGGTAGACCGCCGTATTGTGAACTCCCAACGCCCAAAGCAAAAAGAAGATGGCAAATAACAGGCTCCCCACCGCCAGAGCCACCAAGCCCCCGCTGGTCAGCGTCCGACTATGGCGCTGGCCCGCCTCCGACCCCGTCGAGATCATCGGGTAATAATCCCCCTCCGCCTCAAAGCCGATCCGATACCCCTCGTCGAGCTCCTCGGCATAGCCAAAGACAAAGACCTCATCGCCCGGATCGATGCGATACTCCGTATAGCGTCGATCCCCGCTTCGGCGACGATCCTTTCTGGGCGCATCGATATTGGCCGCACCTTGACTCCCCGCCACCACCACCGACCCCGAGTCGTCGTGCAGCTCAAAATCCACGGCCTCTCGGTCCCGACTCACTGTCTCCCATCGCGTATTTCCCTCGGAGTCCCGCGTTCGCCGTTCCACGTGGTAGTCGTAATAGGCCGTCGACGTCCCCGTATCGGGGGCGCTCAACAAGCGCTCATATTCCGCCACATTTCCCCGAAGATTGACCTCTCCACTGATCACGGCCGCCGTCTCTATCTCCGGCGTCCGCTCCAGCTGGCGCATCTCCTCGATGCTCTTAAAGCTGCAACTGCCCAGCCCCAGAGCTAGGCCGAACATCGCCAGCGCCACCAGAACCAATAACCAGTAGCGCTTGGGCCGCTTGTAGTCATCGTTGATCGGCCGCTCCAATGGCGGCGGAGCCTCTCCCGGCCCCGTCATCTGGGTCGCATTCGACAAACTCCCCTGCTTCACCGGCATATCAACGGAACTCATGACCTTTCACCTCGTTGGCGGCACACTATGGTCTGGCTTACCTAATTTTTTACCGCCTTGCCCGACCACCAACAAGCCCCTCCCGATTTTCACACGTAGCGCTGGTCCAGACAAAACCGCTCCTCATAGCGAGGCGTCACCGTCCGATAAAAATCCATCATTTCCCGCATCGTCTTTTCCAGCCCCTGCCCCGCCTCGATGACCTTACCGATCCCCGTCTCTTTTTTGGCATAATCCACATATCCCAACAGAATGGGTACATTCGCCCCCTCTGCCACGTAATAAAACCCCGTCTTCCACTCCTCGACCCGCGCCCGAGTCGCCTCCGGCGTCACCACCAGCGCCAACTCCCGCTCCGGATCATCAAATAGGCCGATCATCGCCTCCACCATGCTCGGCCGGTCCCCTCCCTCTTCTTTCGGGCTCCGATCAATGGCAATCCCTCCCGCCGGACCGATCACCCGATCGAATGGAAACCTCATCCACTCCTCCTTGATCGTAAACCGCACGGGCATCCCAAACTGGTCGAAAGTCGCCAGCGTATAGGGCATATCCCAATTCGATGTATGGGGCGCACCCACGATCACGCAGCGCCGATAGTGGCTCAATTCCGCCCCCTTGACCTCCCATCCCTGCAAACGAAATAGCGCTCGACTCAACGACTTGAGCATCCTCGACCTTACCTCTGCAATAACTCGTCAAACACCTGATCGATCTGTTCGAACCCCAGGCTCAAAAGGAAGTTGGAGTTGCGCCCAAAGCTCTTGGCGCCGAGCACGAAAAAGTCGGGCTCCGGCGTCTCCAGCGTCTCCGCCCCACCGCTGCTCTGCTCCAGGCAATTGCCACCTCCACCTGCGCTGGCCATCAGATGCGCTGCCAACTTCATGGGCCCCTCCGATGCATAGCAGTGATGGACCTGCAACTCACGGGTCAACGACAGGTCCGGGCGATAGCCCACATTGGAGACGATCCAGTCCACCCCCACCACATCCAGGCCTCCTCGTCGACTGATCTCGACGCGCATCGCTCCCTTTTGTCCACCTTTGATACTGCGCACCTGACTTCCATCGAGCGCTACTACTCCGTCGATCTCCTGGCGAGCTGCTCGGTTTCCCAACTCGTCGAGTTGTGCCCGCTGCGGCAGCGGATCGCCGTCGATCAGCTCCCGCGGCTCTCCCAACTCCCGGTAGGCCCACCACACCCTGGGCCCTTCGTCCTTCATTGGCCCCAGAGCTTTGACCATCATCTTTAACGAGGTCATCGCCGAGTGGCCCGCCCCCACCAACATCACAGTGTCCCGGCTTCCCCAGCGCTCAATTTGCTCGCCCTCTGGAATCCCTCTCAAGATCCTTTCCTCAAACTCCTCTTCTCCCAGAGCGCTCAGCCCCTGCGGTCCCAGCCGCCCCGGCTGGCTCAACACCCCGCTGGCGTCCAGCAATATATCCACCTCTTCGAAACGCTCCCCCTGTTCTCCACGTACCCTTAGCTCAAAGCCCGCATCCCGATCCCGCTGACCCACCCCTTCTCCCTTGAGCTGTCCTCGACGACTCGCCCCCAAAACCTCCGTTCCCTCTTGCAACCCCTCCCCCAACCGGTCGGCCAGTGGAATCAAATAGTGCTCCAGATATTGCTCACCTGTGGGAAACTCTGCCCCACCTCCCACGTTGCCTTCCCCACCGCCGAGCCTCGCCGCTCCCCACCGACTTCGATTCATCTCCCAGGGCGAAAACAGCTCCACATGCTTCCATCTGCGCACGTGCTCCCCGACACGCCCCTTTTCAAAGACCACCACCTCGTAGCCCTCCTCCATGGCCCTCACCCCCGCTTCGATACCTATCGGTCCTGCGCCAATGATCCCAATTTTCTTAGCCATTGCTGCGTTCCTTTATCTTGTGACGCTCTCGCAAATTCGCACCTCTCCTTGTCTCGACCTTACTGACCGGGCACGGGTTTCATCTTCCCACTGCGCACCACCTCGCCAATCCCCCAAACCCAGGGCGAGGCTTGAATAGATCAAAAACTCGTGTTTTGTTGAGCCGCGATGTCCACGCAATTCTCGCACTGCGGAGTCCTATGTCCAGCCCAGCCCCCGGT
>CAYQBU010000180.1:6840-7916 GCA_964415785.1 uncultured Bradymonadales bacterium | reverse complement strand
CGAGGACGCCGGCCATGATGGTGGTGCCCACGGCACCCATGCCGGGGATCAAGATGGCGAGACGGTCGGAGTTCGATGCGCGTGTACTGCTCATGAGATACCTCATCGTGAAATGCGGGCCTCGACAGGGGCGAAAACGCTCGCGGGCGTCGAAGCAAGACTGCGTCAAAGGTGGTCGGGACCACCGGCGAATGAAGCCACTTTGGGGACACCCCCAGGGAGGGAATTCCCCATGGCCACAGAGACGCTAATCATGAGTGAGGTGGTGTTCAATAGGTATAATGGTGTATTATGTTGATTGTGTCACAGTTGTGACAAGTAAAGTAGAGATTGTGACAAAGTTGTGACTTGCAAGGGGCGCGAAGAAGCCGGGAAGAATAAAATCGAGCACGAGATGGCGCCCAGACGACAGGAGTGGATATGGGCACGACGGTGATGGTCGTGGAGGACGAGATCGATCTGGTGGAGAATCTGGAATATAACCTCGTCGAGGAGGGCTACGAGGTGGTGACGGCAAGGCAGGGGGCGGCGGCGCTGGAGCATCTCGATGAGGGAGGGCAGGTGGATCTGGTGGTATTGGATCTGATGTTGCCCGATATGACGGGCTATGAGGTGTGCCAGGCGATTCGGGAGCGGAGCCGAGAGATGCCGGTGTTGATGCTTACGGCGCGGGGAGAAGAGATGGATCGAATAAGGGGATTTGAGTCCGGGGCCGACGATTATGTGGTCAAGCCGTTTAGCATCCGGGAGTTGAAGTTGCGGATCCGAGCGATCCTAAAACGAGTCGATCCCTATGATGGAGAAGAGGAGCTGAAGGTGGGAGACCTGGTGCTCGATGGAGAGGCCCATCGCGTGCGGGTCGGCGAGGAGTTCGTGGAGTTGACGCCCCTGGAGTATAAGTTGATGGAGGTATTGATGAGTCGGCGAGGCAAGACGCAGTCCAGGGATGTGCTGCTCAAGGACGTGTGGGATATCGAGGTCGATATCATGACCCGGACGGTGGATACCCATGTGCAGCGGTTGCGCTCCAAGCTCGGCGAGGCCGGCGAGATGATCGAGACGGTGCGCGGCGTGGG
>CAYQBU010000180.1:0-6740 GCA_964415785.1 uncultured Bradymonadales bacterium | reverse complement strand
GCGGCGTGGGAATCTATGGCTACCAGATTTTGGGGAGGTGGACGGAGTCGGTGATCGAAGAGGATCTAGTGATCCGCGCGGAGTTGGTGGTGGACGCGATGGCCTTGGCGGGAGCGGACGTGGATCCCCAGCGGGTGGTGGAGACCTTTGATGGGATCGAGGAGCAGAGGCTGACGATCATCGGTGAAGATGGCCATGTGGTCGCCGATACGCTGATGGGAGCAGAGGCGATCGCCGCTCAGGGGGGATTTGGGGATCGCCCGGAGGTGGCGGCGGCACTCAGGGGAGAGGCAGCGCTGACGAAGCGCATGAGTGAGACCCAGGGAGAGGAGATGCTCAACGCGGCGCTTCCAGGTCCCGATGGGAGGTCGGTGGTGCGGGTGTCGGTCCCCCTCAGCGAGGTGGAAGAAGTCCTGGCGGGGCTGCGGGTATTATTGGCGATCAGCGCCCTATTTGGGCTGGGGGGGTCGATCTTGATCAGCGGTGCGGCGTCGCGGCTGATGTCCCGGATCTTGCAAAATGTATTGGACCGAGCCCGGGCCGACGAGGCGCTGGAGACGAGTCCCATCGAGTTGGATGTGATGGATTTTCGCTCAAGCGAGAGCTCGCTGCGCACGGTGACCCGCGCTCTGGAGGAGACCCTGGAGGAGCTGGCGGAGCAGCGCAATCGGTTTCGAGCGGTGCTCGACGGGATGAATGAGGGGGTGGTGGCCACCGAGGTCGATGGGGCGATTTCGATGACCAATCGGGCGGTGCGCCATCTCTTTGGAATTCCCCGGGAGCCCGGCGATGGGGAGCTGTCGACATGGGTGCCGGGAAAGATTGTAGAATTACTGGTGAGTTCACCGGATGAGATCGTGGAGTTTGAGACGTCGTCGCCGACGCCCCGGCGCATTCAGGCCCACGCCACGCGACGATACGACGAACAGGGCTATATTTTCGTCTTTCATGACGTGACGGCGATTCGACAATTGGAACGGGTGCGCCGCGATTTCGTGGCCAATGTCTCCCATGAGTTGCGCACGCCGGTGACGGTGATCCAGGCCAACGCCGAGACGCTCCTCGACGGAGCGCTGGATAAGGCGGAGCCGGCGAGGCGCTTTACGGAGGGGATCTATCGAAACGCCGAGAGGCTGGGCCATTTGATCGCCGACCTGTTGGATCTGTCGCGCATGGAAGAGGGAGAAATCGACTTGGACGCCAGGCCCCTGGAGGTGGCGGGCCTGGTCGACGAGGTGGTGGCCGATGTTCAGAACTACGCCGACGAGGGAGAGGCGACGGTGGTGTCGGAGCTGGAGAGGGGGCACGAGGTGTTGGCCGACGAAGATGCGCTGCGCCGGGTGCTGACCAATTTATTGGAGAATGCACTCAAGTACGGGGGCGAAGATGTGTCGGTTCATATTCGGGGGCGCTATCACGAGGATCGAATGGTGCTAGAGGTGGTGGACGACGGACCGGGGGTGGCGCCGGAGCATCAGGATCGGATCTTTGAGCGCTTTTATCGGGTGGAAGAGGGGCGCTCGTCGCGCATCAGCGGCACGGGCTTGGGGCTGTCGATCGTCAAATTATTGGTCAAAGCCATGGGCGGCGAGGTGGGGTGCAAGGGGCGCGATGGGGGAGGGAGTATCTTCTGGTTTTCACTGCCGTTGGATTAGCAGACCTTGAGGGACGACTGGGTAGTGGAAATAAGGGTGGCCTGGAGCCTCAGTCGAGCAGAGCTCGCCAGCTCTCCCCGCGGAGGAGCAGAAATCGTGGCGAATTCGGCGGATGGGGTTTGCGGGGTGTTCTTGATGGACATGGAGGTATGCGG
Organism: uncultured Bradymonadales bacterium; assembly: GCA_964415785.1. Lineage (GTDB taxonomy): Bacteria > Myxococcota_A > Bradymonadia > Bradymonadales > Bradymonadaceae > SLJM01. The sequence continues at coordinate 4,930 of CAYQBU010000180.1, read as the reverse complement.
CGAACCCCTCTCCTTCGCCTTCGGCTTCAGGTGTCTCCCCACGAGGACGTGGGGAGAGTCATGAGGCTTCGATGGTGCGGATGGGGTTAGCGAAGGTATTTGGCGCAAGCTTCGCCGCAGGCCTTGGGGCGTTGGATGTGGACACTGTGGGCGGCGTCGTCGATGAGGTGGTGGTGGCCGCCGGATAGCTGGGCGGCCCGGGGGATCAGAGAGGCGTATTTGGGATCGTTTTGGCCGGCGATCCAGGTGTGGGGAAGTTCCAATTCGGGGAGGCGGGGCCACAGATCCGGTTGGGCGCCGGGGCTCATGTCCTGGATGACGCGGGCCATGGCGGCCGGCGATTGGTCGAGTCGGCGCTCGATGAGGGCGTCAAATTGGGGGTGGTGGCGGAGGGCGCCGAAGATGGGGAGTTGGTACCACCGGCGAAGGAAGGCCGGAAAGTCGGTGGAGATCTGGTGGGCGCGGCGTTCGTCGTCTCTGCGTCGCTTGCGGCGGGCGTCGAGGTCGGGGATGCCCGGGGAGGCGCCGATGAGGGTCAGAGAGCGCAAAAGATGGGGCGATTGGAGGGCGAGATACAGGGCGATGCGGCCGCCCATGGAGTAGCCGACGAGGTCAATGGGTGGGTCGCTGTGGTCGGCAATGCGGTGTGCGATGTGGCGGGCCATCCAGGGGAGGTCGGCCGGTTGGTCGTCGGGGAGCACCTCTTTGGCGTCGCCGTGGCCCGGCAGATCGAGGGCCAGCGCCGGGCCCGGGAGGTGCTCCATTAAGGCCTCAAAGTCGGCGCCGGTGCCCATGAAGCCGTGGAGGAGAATCGTCAGCGAGGCCATAAGGAGGGCTCAGAAGCTAAAGAGGTCGGGGTGGGTGTAGAGGCCGCCCCAGTGGCCGGTGGCGGCGGTGGCGGTGGCGGCGATCCACCAGCAATAGAGGCCGAAGCGGCGGAGGCGATCGCTGTCGACGCGGTGGGCGGCCTCCACGGCGATGGCGGCGAGGAGGGCGATGCAGAGCGCGAGGATGCCCAGGTAGCGGTGGTGTTCAAGGGCAGTCTCGCCGCCGGAGAGGCCGGCGGACCCGATGCCAGTGGCCGAAGCGGCGAGGACGGCAAATAGGGCGATGGCAGAGCCCAGGCGTAGGGCCTGCCACACCTGGGGGGGGCGTCGTCGGCGCAGGGCCCAGGTGGCGAGGGCGGCGAGGACGAGGGGGAGGACGATGGCGAAGTGCATCGTCAGGTGATGGAAAAATTCAAACCACATGAGGGGGCTTCGAGCTCATTGTTTGAGGAAGGCGATGGTTACGCCGTTGCCGCCCTCGTTGGCCTCGCCGCGCCGGAAGCGGTCCACGTAGCGCGACTGAGGCAGGTGGCCGCGGACGGCGCGGCGAAGGGCGCCGGTGCCGTGGCCGTGGATGATATAGACGCCGCGCTGGTCGTTGAGATAGGCGCTGTCGAGGAAGAGGTCCATGCGCTCCAGGGCTTCGTCGACGCGCAGGCCTCGGAGGTCGACGGAGTTGTCGTCGTTTTGGGGGAGCAGGCCGTCGCCCTCGCGCTGGCGTTGTTGGCGCTGGCGCGAGGTGTCCTGCTGGGGGCGGCCGCGTTGGTGGTCGCGGCGTTTTTGTTCGCTGCCAAAATAGAGGTCATCAAAGGAGACGGTGGCCTTGAGATCGCCGAGTTGGACGCGGACGTTTTCGCCGCTTTGGTTGATGGAGATGATCTGGCCTTCGCGCTTAAAGGGCTGGCAATAGACGGTCATGCCCGCTTCCAGATCCTCGGGGTCGATGGCGGTGCGCCCCTGGGGGCCGGGCTCGGGAGGCCGGGTCTGGTCGCGGGACTCCTCCAGGGTTTGTTCGGCGCCCTGGAGGCGGTCCTGCATCTTCTGGAGGCGGCGGTGGTCCAGATCGCTTCGGTCGGCCGTCTTTTGTTCGCGAAGGGCTTTGAGCTGGTCTCGGATCAGGTCGCGAGCCTGGCGTAGCTCTTTTCGCAGATCGCGGGTCTCGTCGAAGAGCTCTTCGCGATCGGTCTCCAGGAGGCGTTGGTGCTTGTCGCGAAAGCGCTTTTCCCGCTTTTCGGCGTCTCGTCGACGGCTCCGGAGGCGTTTTTTCTCCTCTTCGAGTTCGCGGACCTGATCCTCGAGGCCCTCCAGGACCTCCTCGATATCCTGGTGGTCCTGGCCCTCCAGGATGGCCTCCGTGCGCTGGACGACGCTCTCCTCGAGGCCCAGTCGGGAGGCGATGCGCACGGCGTAGGAGCGCCCGGGGATGCCCATGGTCATCTCGTAGGTGGGGCGAAGCTCTTCGAGGTCAAAGCCCATTGAGGCATTGGCGAAGCGGTCGCTCTGGTAGGCCAGGGTCTTGAGGCCCTCCAGGTGGGTGGTGACGATGGTGGTGGTTCCGCGGTCGGCGAGGAATTCGAGCAGCGCGACGGCCAGCGCCGATCCCTGTGCGGGGTCGGTGCCTACGAAGAGCTCGTCGAGGAGCACCAGGCTCTGTTCGTCGCAGCGGTGGAGAAAGGAGTTGATATTGGTGACGTGGCCCGAAAAGGTACTCAGGTCGCGCTCGATGGATTGTTCGTCGCCGATGTCGCTAAAGATCTGGTCGAAGAGCGGGATCTTGCTCTTCGGTCCGGCGGGGATGGGGAGTCCAAAGCGGGCCATGAGGGCGCAGAGGCCGGTGGTTTTAAGCGTCACCGTCTTGCCGCCGGTGTTGGGGCCAGAGATGATCAGTGCTCTCCTGGGGGGCGTTATCGCCAGGTCATTGGGGACTGTGTCGGGCTGTTGGTCCTCCTCTTTTTCGTGGTCGCCGTGCTGGATGTAGAGCAGGGGGTGGCGGGCGTCGTGGAGCTCGATGGGGCCGTCGGTGATCTGAGGGGTGTGGGCTTTGATCTGGCGGCCGAAGCGGGCGATGGCGGAGGTGAGGTCCAGGTAGGCCAGCAGTTCGACGTTGCGCATCAGGGCGTCGGCGTGGTCGGCGACCAGCGCCGACAACTCGGCGAGAATGCGATCGATTTCGTCCTGGAGATCGATCTGGGCCCAGCGCAGCTGGTTGTTGAGCTCGATGAGTTCCTGGGGCTCAATAAAGGCCGTTTTTCCGCTGGAGGAATAGGCGTGGACGATGCCCTGGACGTCGCCCTTGGCGCCGATGCGAATGGGCAGGACGTAGCGGTCCTCGCGGAGGGTGAAGTAGTCGTCGCGAAGAGAGGTCTGAAAGCGCTGGGATTGGAGGAGTTGGTTGACCCGGGTGGTGATGCGGTCGTGCTGATGCTGGACGGCCCGGCGAAGCTTTCGCAGATCGGAGCTTGCGCTGTCGGCGAGCTCACCGCCGGCGTCGATGGACTGGTCCAGGCGGCTTCGGAGCTCGCGCATCGGGGAGATGCGCTTTCCAAGGACGGCGAGCCGGGGGAGCTTCTTTTGGCGGCTCTTAAAGAAGCGGTGCACCCGGGCGGCGCCGTCGCAATTGCGGCGAATGGCGGCCAGGTCTTCGACCACCAGGTCGCCGCCCTTGATGGTGTGATGGATCGCTTTCCGAATGTCGTGGAAGCCGCCCAGGGGAGGGGCGGGGTCGGTGTCGAGGAGCGTCATCAGCTCGTCGACCTCCTGGAGGCGCCGGCCAACGAGGTCGGCGTCGGCGGGGGCCACGAGATGGTCGAGCAGGTATCGACCCTCCGGGGTCTGGGCCTGCACGGCGATCTGTTCGATGAGCTCCGGCCACTGGAGGTCGTCGCGGGTTTTGTCGGGGATATGGGGCCCCCCGGGGTCGCGATCGATGAGGGGAGCGAGCGTGGCCTCCAGCAAGCGCTGCTGGTGGGGCTCGAAATGGCCGGCCAGATCGGAGATGGCGAGGCGCGTCGACGAGGAGTCGTCTTGTGGTTGGGACATAGGCGTCAAAGCTTAGGGAAGGTTAAGCAGAAGGATGTGAGCGATCCGGTCTCAGGGGTGCTTCGTAGGCCGGAAAGCTGACGGTAACCCGAGTGCCTTCGCCGGGCTGGGTTTCGACGTCGATGGTGCCATCCATGCCTTTGATGAGGCCCTGGCAGACGAAGAGGCCGAGCCCGGCGCCCTGACCGACCTGCTTGGTGGTATAAAAGGGTTCGAAAGCTCGTTGGGCGATCTCAGGGGCCATGCCCGGACCGTTGTCGTCGACGATGAGATAGACGTGATCGTCCTCGCTGTACAGGGAGATGCGGATGGTGCCGTCGCCCCCCTGGGACTGGATGGCCTCCACGGCGTTGTCCAAAAGGTTCCACAGCACCTGGACGGCGCCCACTTCGCTGGCCCAGATGGAGGGCACGTCGTCGAGGCTGACGGTGAGGTCGATGGGGTTTCTGGATTTGGTGCGCACCCTTCGGATCACCCACTCGACGAGGCGGCGAAGGTCGACTTGTTGGGCCAGTCCCTCGGCGGCGTCGGTGAAGGTGCGCAGATCGTCGACGATGGCGCGAACGCGGTCGATGGCCGTCTGCACCTTGCCGATGCCAATGGAGATATCGTCGAGGGCCTCCTCGACGTGGGGGTCGGCGTCGACGGCGTCGATGACGTCGGTGACCTCTTCGGCGACGTATTCCAGGTTGGCCATGGCGATCGCCAGGGGGTTGTTGATCTCGTGGGCGACGCCGGCGGCGAGGTTGCCCACGGCGGCCATTTTGCTGTTGACCAGCACCTCCTGGCGCATGTGGTGCATGTCGGTGACGTCAAAAAAGGCGCCGTCCAGGTATCGACGTTGGTCGTGGTCGTCGTAGATGGCCTGTCCGCGCTCGGTGATGTGGCGGATCTGGCCCTCGGCGTCGACGGCCCGGTAGGAGATGTGAAAAGGGCGGTCGTTGTCGACGGCGTCCATGACTATTTCTTGGACGAGACCGCGGTCCTCGGGGTGGATGATGGAGCCCAGAGTTTCGCCACCAGAAATGAAGTCGTCGACCGAATAGCCCAGGAGGTCTTCGATG
>CAYQBU010000179.1:0-7947 GCA_964415785.1 uncultured Bradymonadales bacterium | reverse complement strand
CAGCGCGACAAGGCCAAAAAGAAACGGGATAAGGCCGACAAGAAGCGGAGCTGAGGAGGACAAACCTCCGCCCAAAATTGTCTTTTGGACCCTTAAATAGGCCGTGTGCTGATGCCCCGCTCCCCCGCCGATGGAGCTGTGGTTGATGCCTCCTGTGATCAGGCGGCGAAAGACGGCGAGCAGCACGAGGCAAGCCTATCCCGTGGTCACATTCGGTCCACCGGCGGCGTCGGAGGTAAGCAATCGTGGTGCAAGAGGGCGAGCACGTGGATCGATAGTTCGATGTGGATAAACCACGAGGATCGCTAGTTCGGAGCCCCCTCAGACGGCCGCTGAAAGACGCGGCCGCCAGCTCCCCCACGGGAGAGCAGAATATGGAGGCGTACTCATCTGGTGTGGTGTGCGGGGTGGTGGGGACGAAGGTGGGGTCATCTCGATGGTTTGGTTCCTGGTTTGGAAGAAACCGAAGTAGATCCTATCTCCCCTCAAATTTCGCGCCGAATACAACGACGCTATAGGTTCCGGTTCGGTGGGGGCTGTTGAAGACCGGTCCCAATGCGAAACCGGCGCCCATATGGGTAAATCCTGCGTTCATGATATTGGAGCAATGGCCTGGGCTATTCAGCCATTGTTCTACGGAGTGCTCCATATCTCGGGTAAAATACGCGATATTTTCGCCGACTCGAAAAAAGTCTGGAGAGATTCGTTTGACCCTCACAAATAGGGTGGATCCGTCGCTTCCCGTATGGCCGCGAATTACATGGGATGCGGCATCAGTGGCGTGCATCTGGGCAGCGGCGGACAATTCGTCGCTCCATTGAAGCGGTTGGACGGCCTCTCTAGATACATCTCCGCAATGGCGCCCCTGGCTGCGAGCTTCGTTGTGGAGGTCTAGGAATCTCTGGGTGGCGGGGTCCTCTTCGGCGTGTAGTGGGGAAATTCCCAGCAGGGAACTGGCGACAACGGCTGTGGCGAGGATGCTGTTGAAGAATCTGGGTAGGGTAGGGGGGATTCGAAGAGGGGGGAGCATGGCGTTGAGTCCTGTAGAGATGCTGGGTGGTCGAATTCGAAGTTAAAAAAAGCCCCTCCGGATTATTGCCGAAAGAGCGTTTCTTTAAAATCTCAAGTAGATTGGAAAGCGTGCCCGGAGGGCTAGGGGTTAGCTGAGATGGTTGGTGCAATAAGATGGGCGGACTCAAGGGTGTCTTGCGAGAGGCCGTCGGCGATGGAGCCGTCGAAGTGAAGGCAGCCCTGGCGCAGGATGGCCAGGCGCTCGATGGATGGCGGCATGGTCTGGAGGTCGTGGGTGGCCCATAGGACGGTGGTGTGGGGCGTGGACAGGGCTTCGATGGCCTGGATCACCCGGGATTTATTGAGGGGATCGAGGCTGCTGGTGATCTCGTCGCAGAGCAGCAGTTGGGGGCGGGTCACCAGGGCGGAGGCCAGGGCGACGAGGCGGCGTTGGCCGAAGCTCAGATCGCCTAGGGGACGGTCGGCCAAATCGGCGATGGCCAGGTTGTCCAGGACCTCCTCGATGCGGCGGGTGGCTTCATCGCCTTCGATCTGGTGTTGGCGAAGGCCCCATTGGAGGTCGTCTCGGGGCGTAGACCCCAAAAATTGGTGATCCGGGTTTTGGAGGACCATGGCGATGCGGCGGTCCGGGCCGGCCTGGCCGTCGGCGTGGGTTTCCTGGAAGCGATGGAGCGAGCCGCCGTGGATGTCGAGGAGGCCGGCGACGAGGCGGAGGAGGCTGGTTTTTCCGCTTCCGCTGGCGCCGGCGAGGGCGATCCACTCGCCGCGGTGGACGGTGAGGTGGTCGACATGGATGGAGGCGTCTTCGATGCGATAGCCGGCGGAGAGGTCGTGGAGCTCCAGGATTTTCTCCGGCTTTTGCTTCGGTGTGTGCTCTCGCGTCTGCTTTGAAGATGGCGCGGCGTCGCGGTCGGGGGTGGGGGCGCTTCGGAGCCAGCGCGTCTGTTCCAGGGCCAGGCTGCGATCAAAGGCCACGATGGCGCCGCGGCCCAGGACCAGGCCCAGCGTGCCCAGGGCGGCCGGTCCTCTCCACCGAGCACCGCGTTGGCGGGCGGCCTCCAGGCGCAGCTGCCACTGGTCGGCCAGTTGAGCGCCGTGAAAGACCGTGGCGTCCAAAAATTCAGCGAAGGGTCGAAACCACTGGATGTCGCGAAGTCGCCGGCGAAGGGCGATGGGGTCGATGGCGGCGGCCAGGCCCAGCGTCCAAGAGCTGGCGACGGTCATGCGGGCGATCAAGAAGGTCGACTCCTGGATGATCCCCGGCGACCCCACCAAGAGATGGGCGCTCGAAGCGAAAATGCCGAGTAGAGCCAGAATGGTCGCTGTCTTGAGCAGGGTCGATGGAGCACGCCTGAGGCGGCCGAGGTGGTAGCCGCTGGAGAGCAGGGCGAGGATGAGTAGCCACGAGGCCTGCGGGGCCAAAAGGCTCAAGAATAGTCCGATGGCCCAGATGAAGGCCATGGTCGGGTGCTCGACAAAGTCCTTCATGAGCGCACCTTGCCTTCGTCGACGCTTTGGTTTTGGGACAGACGGGCCCAACTCCAGCCAAAGAGGCATCCGCTGCCAAAGAGGACGAGAAAGTAGATCGGTTCACTCAGCGTGGAGCCCAAAAGATCGAGGTGATGAACCTCGACGCCGGCCTCCTCGGCGGCGCCTTCGTAGATGAGGTGATCGAAGCCCTCGAGGCCTTCGTGGTGATGGCCGTGGTCGCGGTCGCCGTGATGGTCGTGGTCGCTGTGAGCCGTGGCATTGCGGGGATAAATGAGGGCGATAAAGAGACCCATCGCCGCCGTTCCCAGGGTTTTCGATGACCTATTGACGGGCCACTCTTTGGTGTCCATGCGCTCACTGATCGCCCGGTATAGAGCGGCGCTCAACGCGCCCTCGGCGATCACCAGGGGGACGACAAGCGCCGCGAGGCCCATTAGCAGGGTCGACATATAGCTCTGAGTAGACGCCGTGATCTCGAAGGCGACGATGAGGATGACAATGGTGCTCAGATAGACGGCGAGGCTCGCCAGACCGCAGCAAATCCCGGCCGAGAGGGGGCCGCGCCGCGTCTTGGGGACGCATTTAAAGAGGCCGATGGCAGCGGTGGGACCGATGACGCCGAGGGTGATGATATTGGCGCCCAGTGTCGAAAAGCCGCCGTGGGCAGCAAAGAGGAGTTGGGCGATCAGGCTGAAGGTCGTCAGGGCGATCACCGGCCGTAGGCCCAGCAATAAGCCCAGTAAAGGGGCGGCGCAGAGATGGAGGCTGAACCCCAGCGGTGGGATCGGTAGCGGAAATAGAGTCAGCGCGAAGAGCAGGGCGGCACCAAAACCAAAGAGAGCCCGTTGACGGGGTTTGGCCTCCATGAGGTCTCGTCGGAGACCCATCATCGACCAGGCGACCAGTGGAGCTGCGACGGCAGTCATGGCGACGGCCTGGGACAGCGGCAAGATGCCTTCGGGGAGGTGCATAACTATTTCGGGGGCCATGGGGGCTTAAATGATTCGCTCAGATCGGACCATAATTGAATATCCAGTAAATGCAAATGCAAGTCAATTGCAACAATGGTTGCGTCCTTCCGCAGGGCGCGTGACGGCGTCTCATGAATAATCGGGGTCAGGCTACCTGACCTCGAAATCGAAGGTATATTGTACTCGGGCTACTCCGGCGTCGTCTGGCTCCGGGAACGTCCATCGTCGAATACGTTGGGTGATGCATCTTTCGACGCTTTGGCTGTCGAGATCCGATTCGCCAATAGAGGCGCTGAACACGTCGCCCGACGGAGCGAGCATCCACTCTACGATCACCTCGCCAGCAAGGTCCGGGTTCCTTTGGAGCTGTTGGTTGTAGCACTGTTGAACCTCTTGTAGGTGCTGCTGAACCACATCCTCGACAAGGCTCTTTTCCAACGCCCCTGGGACGCTAAGCTCCATGGGAACGACATAACCCTCGCCCGTAGGTAGATCGTCTAAGTTGGTTAGATCATCAACGTCTATTCCCGGGTGTTTGCAAACAGCGATGCCCTCGTCACCAATTTCTTCATCGTCGCAGGTTTCTGCGGACTCGGTGTCCACGACATCGTCGTCGGCCTCTGTGGACGCGGTATTGACCACATCGTCGTTGGCCTCTGTGGACGCGGTGTCCACGTCATCGGAAGAGCTGCCGCTACAGGCTCCGAATACGAGGAGAATGGAGGCGGCTAGTGCTGCCCTTCGAAAATACGCAAGCACTCTCGCCGGTGCTGAACGCCGATGGCTGTGTTGCGACTCCTCGACGATGCTATGGCATCGCCTCGTCCTCGCGCCTTGCCCTCGTCGCCCAGTCCTCGCCGAGACTACCCACTTACTTCCGGCGGGCAGCACTAGTGCTGCCAAAGGATGCATACGAGCGCCGGAAGGGAGTGCGCGAGAAGTTCGGATCTTCTGCATCATGAAAGCCAGATAATTGAAGAATTGAGCGAGGGTTAGATATGGTAAACAGGATTCTATCCTACCGTCGCGGTGGTGGGATGTCGAAGAGGAGATTGCTCCTGGGGAGGTGTGCCGGGGGGGACAGGGCGCAAGGGCTCCCTTCGCCGGCATCCACGCCCACCTCCTGCTGGCGGATCGCCTTCGCCAGCGGGGCATTGAAAACCTCAAGTCCGAGGGGTTGTGCGTGGAGACCCTGCTCGATGGTCTGGACGATCGCCGGGGCGACGCGCTACCCTCGGAGTGGGTGGAGTACCCGCTGATCGAGGAGCTCCAACTCGGCGAACTCTTGGGGCTAACCCCTCTTTCCACGGTGTGTTAGAATCCCGGCAGTCAATCGCGATGGCCCGGAACACACAGGCGAGCTCGATGGATAGCCTCAGACAGAGCACACGACGTCGGGTGGTAGCGCTTCAATTAGCCGTTTTTCTCGGTATATTCGGGGTTCATCGGTGGTATTTGGGCAAAGCAAAGAGTGGTGTGTTGCAGGCATTGACCTGCGGTGGCATGGGCCTGTGGTGGATCTACGATGTCTACCAATTGGGATTTCGGCCGATGCAAGACGGTGAGGGACTGGCGTTGGATCCACCGGTGTTTCGGAATTTGGCGCGCGACGAGCAACAGAGGTTGGTCGATGAGCTTATCGACGAGGAGGAGACGCTAGACAGGCAGCGATTTGACGAGGAGCTGGAGGTGGCGATGGGCGAGCGCGATGCCCGTCAAGAAGAACCGAGTACTGTGGAAGTGCAACATCGATCGGAGTGATCGATGAGCATTCAGATAACCCAAGCCGTGAGAAGAAAATGATCAAAGAATTCATCAAAGACGGGGTGTCTCAGTTGGCGATTGCGCGACCCGATGAGACCAAAACCGATGTGGTCTATAAGCATCCGGACTCCACGGTGCCCGCTCATGCGCGGTTGACCGTGGATGCCGACGAGACGGCCCTTTTCTTTCGCGACGGAACGTTCATCTCTCGTCTAGGGCCCGGGCGCCACGTATTGGATAGCGACACGCTGCCCTTCCTCGGCCAGATCGTCGATAAATTGACGGATGGGAATGTCTTTCAGGCGGAGGTCTTTTTCGTCACCCGGAGCGAAGTGACGGGGATTAAATTTGGTGGTCGCATCGGAAAGATGCGGGATCCCCAGAGCGGCCTGGCGACGGAGTTGATGGTCCATGGCACATTCGCCCTGCAAATCGAGGATCCGAAGACACTCCTCGTGGGTCTGGTGGGCATGGGGGAATTCGAATCGGAGGGCTTTTACGGTTGGTTTCGCGAGCAAGTATTAAAGGTGATTCGCGACGATCTGGCGGAATTGGTGGTCAAGGAGGAGTGGCCACTTCTGGATGTGACCTCCGGGGCCTATACCCGAGAAGTGGAGGCCTCGGTGTTGGATGGGGTCCGAGAATACGTGGAGGATTACGGGATCAGCATTCCGAGGCTCGGCAACTTCCATGTGGGCATCAATAAAAAAGACGAGAGGCGACTGGAGGAGTTCTACGAAAAGGCAGCCTATATTCGGATGGCCGGTGGCCTCGATGGGTACGATAAAATGGCCCAGGCGGACATGAAGAAAGGGGCCGCCGAGGGGCTTGCCAAGGGCGGAGGGGAAGGGGGAAGCTCGATGGCCGACGCCGCGGGGCTGGGCATGGGGTTTCAAATGGGGAATTCCATGGGCAATCAGAGCGGTCAGTCCGGTCAGTCCGGTCAGGCGGGGGGCGTGAATTTGCCGGGGGGAAACCAGAGCGGTGGCGGCGCCGAGTCGAAGTCGTCGGCGCCCACAGCGGTGACGTGCAGCAGCTGTAAGGCTCAAGTGTCGCCGGGGAAGTTTTGCTCCGAATGCGGCTCGAAATTAGAGGTCACTAAATTTTGCTCCGAGTGTGGAGCAAACGTGTCGGGCAAATTCTGCTCGGAGTGCGGTACCCCGACGGGCTAATCTGGGCTGAAGGAGTGTGATGACTAAGCCGACGAAGACATTGAATTGCCACAATTGCGCGGGGGCCATTGAGACCACCGGCGAGACTTCTCGAGTGGATTGCCCCTATTGCGGAGAATCCGTCTGGGCTCCGCTGTCCGCGGAAGAGATCGGGAAGGCCAATGCCCGACTCATGGAGGTGTTGCAGCACGACTATCACAGCGAGTTACAGCGGATTGAAAGCCTCAAAGCGGCCGCTCTGGAGAGCCACGACAAGGATGCCTATGCGGAGGTCATCAAGGAGGAGGGAAAACTCTACGCCAGGGCTTACGACAAGATCGATTATTGGGAGCTATCGGGGTTGACGAGAGAGCAGTTTCTCAAAAGTTACGGGATGCAAAATTCGGTGGTCACCAATGTCATTTTCGAATCCAAGCCAGAGGAGCCGGACCAACCGTGGTCGGTGACCCCTGCTCAAGCCGCAATGCAGATGTACTATAAGACCTATAGCGAGGCCCTGGACAACGAGGATGCGCAAGGCTTCGCCTGGGCGTGGACGCAATATATGGAGGCCAGCTATAGCCAGGGGATGGTCGATCACTTGAGTGAAGAAGAGATCGACATGATGATACGGGGGTCCATGGAGAATATGCTTCGAAACCAGAGCTGGATCACCTCTGAAGACCTGGAGGCACTGGGCTTTGATACGACCTACGATATGGAGGACCAGGAGGAGTCTGACCAGGTCGTAGAGTGCCAGAATTGCGGCGCCTGGTTGGAAACCATGAAGGGAAGTGAGTTGGTAGAGTGCCCCTATTGCGACGGCGTCACGCATATCCAACTTTCGCTGCGGCAGCAGTCCGTGATCGCGAAGGACGCCTTTCAAAACGCCCAGGACCACAGCGGTGGTGCCGGCGGGAACTCAGAGTCCCCAAAGATGCTTTCCTTCGCTAAAACGGCGGTCTCCAATGGCTACCCCGATGTCGATGAGGACAGCCCAGAGGGTCGGGTGCTGACCTTTATGATGCTGGAGAATTTGGTGGATTCGATGACGGAAGCGGAGAGTCGGGATATTCGACAGACCCTGGATCTCGGGCCCGGTGATGTGACGTGCGGGGTATGCCAAACGAAGCTGGCCGAGGTCGAACCGGCATTGAAATGCTGCGTGGTGTGTCAGAGTGCTCTGGTTTAGCTTAACCTGGACGAACCACGACATCCGGAAAAAAGGCCGCGACCCGCGACCAGTTGAAGATGGCCGGTTTTGGTGACACGTAGGTGGATCGCTGCTGGGGTCCAAATAGTTGTCGCCACACACGACAACTTTATTCTGAAGAGGTTGGGGTGGGTGGGGTGATGAGCGCCGGAGCCGGGAGTCCTTCCCGTGCGTGAGGCCGACTGATGCATTATCATCCGATGAGAAAGCAGTATTTCCCCCAATTTCTTTAGTTTTAAGGGTTTTGCTATGTCTCTCTATGGACTCTTCAAAGGCACTGGAGATAGCGGGTTTGGGTGGTCGACGACGGCCGACGAGGTGGCCG
>CAYQBU010000178.1:0-7975 GCA_964415785.1 uncultured Bradymonadales bacterium | reverse complement strand
GGCCTCCTGGTCGCCCTGGTCCTTCTGATCGTCGCCATCGCCGGTGCCGCCGCCGTGGTCGTCTTCGTGCTCCCCGAGGGCTACGAAATCGACAGCACCACCTATAGCAAGGTCTCCTACTCGCCGACGGAAGCCGAGACGAGCGTCGTGGAATTGAGCTTCCAGGCCCTGCCGGAAGAAGAAGAGGAAGAAGCCGCGCCCAGCCCCGCCCCCGCACCGAGCCCCTCGCCGTCGCCTTCTCCATCGCCCTCGCCGGCCGAAGAAGATGACGATGATGACGACGGTGGCGGTCTGGACCTCGACCTGGGAAGCGACGACCCGTTTGATAGCGGTACGTTTTAGCCCCTCCTCGTCACCCAACTGAATACCGATCGAGAACGCCCGGGGCTTTTCCCTCGGGCGTTCTTGCTTATGATCATAGGAGACGATTCTTCTCTCCTCGAGTGTGGACCATGGCTATCTCCCACAGCGACCAGTTGGAGCGACGGCGCCTCCGACGCCTTTCGGCCCGCCATCACGGGCAAGTTGAGGACTTTTTTCGCCAGGACCTGGCTCCCAACCTCTTCGCCCTCTCCTGGTTAAGTCACCACGGTCTGCGCCAAAAAAACACGGACACCTTCGGCTACTGGGGCATCTTCGACGACGGCGACCTGGAAGCCGTCTGCCTGGCCATCTCCCAGCGACTACTGATGGTCGACGCCCGTCGCCCCCGGTGGGCAGAAGCGATGGGCACCTATTTCAAGCGACGCCGCTGTCGCTTTAGCCACCTCGTCTCTCGCCCTCGGAGTATCGAGCCCTTCTGGCGGGCCTATCAAAGCCAGGAGCCATCCTGGCCGATGGAGGCTCGTCTCATTCAAGAACAGCGCCTCTACGAGCTTCGCCCCCGCGACCTGGCTCCCCTCGCCGATAGTAGCGACGACTGTCTTGTGAGATTGGCCACCGCCAGGGATCTGGACCCCGTCTTCTTCGCCAGCATTGCCATGCATCGCGAGGAGACCCTGGAAAACCCCATGGACCACAACCCACAGGGCTTTCGCCACCACGTGGAAAATCGCATCGGCAACGACCGCACCTACGTGTGGTTCGACGACCGACGACACCTTCTCTTTAAGGCCGACGTCTCCACGCGCTGTCGCTTCGGCGCTCAGGTCTCCGGGGTCTACACCAGTCCCAAGGCACGCAATCGTGGACTGGCCACACGAGGACTGCACAGGATTTGCGAAGAACTCTTCGCGCAGGATGTCCCGCGCATCACCCTCTACGTCAACCGCTCCAACCGCCCCGCCCGCCGGGTCTACGAAAAACTGGGATTCCTAGAGAGATGCCCCTATCAAACGGTCTTTGTGGCTCGAAAGTAGCGACACCAACCCACCTCTTTTCTTGGCCCCTTTCTGGGCGAGATTTTGACAGCACCACCGAGAAGACGTATCAGCAATGGGTGTCCCTGCTCCACGAGGCTCAAGAAAGGTCGTACCCATGCTCCACCCCATTGCACGACATTCCATTCTGCTACTCTTGCTTGGAATTGGACTGACGCTTCTGGGGTGCTCCAGTGCCGAAGAGGAGCGGCGCGACGACGGTCAGGAGTTTATTGGCGCCCCTCCCACGGAGGATGAAGACCCCTTCTTTCGCCACGCCCTTCCCTCAGAGGCCGTCCCGGCCGAGCAAAGTGGACAGATCGGCGCTGCGGAGCCCGAAGAAGACGAACCCGAAGAAGACGAACCCGAAGAAGTTGAACCCGTCGAAGACGAACCCGACGAAGTCGAACCCGATGAGATCACAGAACAAGAGCTGACAGAGGGTTACTCATGCTTTTCATGCATTCGAATCTGCCCGGTCGATAGCCGTGGCGAGGCCCTTTGCGGGGACGGCGACAAGGATCTCATCTGCGGTTGGGGAAGCGCCCCCTCGCAACAGGCCGCACAATCAGAAGCCCACGCTCAATGCGAGGGCTCTCTATCAATGGCCCGGGAGATGCCCACCTACACCTCCATCGGCGGCGAATGCCCACCGGCGACCTGCCGGTGAGCTCGCGCCCGCCAAAGCGATTAAAATACAGATTTAGACCAGAAGCATCATGGGGTTTTCGAGGAGGGTGACCACCTCGGCGAGGAACTCGGCGCCCACGGCGCCGTCGACGGCTCGGTGATCGCAGGCCAGGGAGACCTTCATTCGCGTTCCCACAGCAAGCTCACCATCTTCGACGACGGGCACATCCTTGACGGCGCCGCAGGCCAGAATGCCAGCGTCTGGGGCATTGATCACCGCCAAAAAATCGTCGATATCGTACATGCCCAGGTTGCTCACCGAGAAGGTATGGGCACCATACTCTTCAGGAGCGAGCTTGCCCTCGCGGGCCCGCCCGGCGAGCTCGCGGATCTCTCTGGAGATTGAGCCCACGCTCTTGGTGTCGGCGTGGCGAACGGTGGGCGTAATCAGACCCGCATCGACGGCGACGGCCACCCCGATATTGACCTCCGCGAAGCGATAGAGGCCGTCCTTGGTAAAGGCCACGTTCATGTCAGGATAGTTCGCCAGAGCCGTGGCGCAGGCCTTGACGATCAAATCGTTGACCGACAGCTTCACCCCTGCTTCCGAGGCCTTGAGCTGTTCATTGATCTCTGCACGCCGCGCCATCAACGGACCCATATCGATGCTTCGGGTCAGATAGAAATGAGGCGTGGTCTGCCAGACGCCGACCAATCGCTTGGCGATGGTCTTTCGCATCTGACTGAGCCGCTCCGTTTCCCCGTCCACGAAGCTGAGGTCACCGACGTTATCCAATACGCCTGCCACCGCCGCCTGAGGGGCTTGTCCGCCGTCCTGTTCACCGACGCCAGCCTCGATGGCAGATTCCACATCGCGCTTGATGATGCGCCCTCCGGGCCCGGAGCCATCGATGGCCTCGAGGGCAACGCCCTTGTCCTGGGCAATGCGACGTGCCAGTGGACTGGACTTGATGCGTCCTCCCTCGCCATCCGTGGGCTTGGACGGCTCCTCCGCGCCAGCCGCTTTGGCTTTTTCGTCGTCCTGTGCTTTGTCGTCTTCTTCTTTGTCGCTATCGCCGTCGCCATCATCGGCAGCTTTCTGCGGCGCTGCGCCGCCGCTTTGGGCGCCGTCGACGAGGTCCGAGATCTCCTCGCCCTCTTCACCAATGACCACCAGGGGATCTCCGACGGTGACCGTCGCCCCGGCGTCCACGAAGAGCTTCAGGATCGTCCCGGAGTGAAATGACTCCATCTCCATCGTCGCCTTGTCGGTCTCGACCTCAGCGAGAACCTCGCCCTCTTCGACGGTATCGCCTTCTTGCTTGAGCCATTCCGCGAGCACGCCCTCTTCCATGGTGGGACTGAGGGCCAACATTTCCATTATCTCGGCCATTTTTGCCTCGGTGATAAATCAAATCTTAGATGACTAATTGTACGCAATAGCTCGGACTTCAGATGTAGCAAGCGCGCTTGATGGCTTCCACAACCTTGGCCGGTTGCGGAAGGGATTCCGCCTCCAGGTTAAACGCGTAGGGCATGGGCACGTCGCGCTGATGAACCCGCTCGACCGGGGCATCGAGCCAATCAAAGAGCTCACGGGAGACCCAATCGGAAATGCTGGCGCCCACGGAGGCAAAATGCCATCCCTCCTCGACAACCACGGCGCGATTGGTGCGCTTGACGGATTCGCGGATCATCTCCTTATCAAAGGGGCGAACCGTGCGCAGGTCGATGAGATCGACCTCCACGCCCTCGCTCTCCGCGATTTGATCGGCCGCGTCCTGGGCAAAGTGCAGCGCCCGGCTCCAGGAGATCACCGTGCAATCGCCGCCTTCGCGCTTTTTGTCGGCCTTGCCGACGGGGATCAAATACTCGTCTTCCGGGACTTCGCCCTTGGCACCGTAGAGGATCTCTGACTCGATAAAGATCACCGGGTCGGGGTCGCGAATCGCGGTCTTGAGCATCCCCTTGGCGTCTTTGGGCGTCGCCGGCATCATGACCTTGAGGCCCGGGATGTGGGCGTATTGAGCCTCCAGCGATTGGGAGTGCTGAGCGGCCAGTGCGCCCCCGGCTCCTCCGGCGCCGCGGACCACCATGGGCACCGAAAATTGGCCGTCCGACATATACCGCGCCTTGGCGGCGTGGTTGACGATCTGATCAAGGGCAAGGATCGCGAAGTTAAAGGTCATCATCTCCACCACCGGCTTCAGCCCCGCCAGCGCGGCGCCGACGCCCATGGCGGCAAAACCAGCCTCCGTAATCGGTGTATCGACCACCCGGCGGTCGCCGAATTGGTCGAGCAACCCCTTGCTCACCTTATAGGCTCCGTTGTACTCGGCGACTTCTTCACCCATCAAAAAGACATCCTCGTCTCGCTCCATCTCTTCGGCAAGGGCCTCGTTGAGGGCTTCTCTAAAAGCAATTTCACGCATCGTCATTCCTGGGCATCAAGACTTCATTGAAGGTCAAAAGATCGGGGGTCGACTCACGGCCTCAATCGATCTCGGCGGGCCAGTCGACGTAGACATTGGAGGTCAACGCCGACAGATCGGGGAAGTCCGACTCGTCGGCAAACTCAATGGCTTTCTTGACCGTGTCGTTCATTCTGTCGTCGAGGCCATCGATGGTCTCCTGGTCGACCATCTCGTTTTCGACAACCCAGTTGCGTAGGCGCACGATGGGGTCGCGCAGGTCGCGCTGCTCCTGGACCTCGTCCTTTTCGCGATAGGTGGCGGGATCGGTCATGGAGTGGCCGTAATAGCGGTAGGTGCGCACGTGGAGGAAGCTCGGCTCGCCCTCCTCGAGGGCCCGCTTGCGAGCGCGCTGCACGGCGTCATAGACGGCGAATACGTCCTGTCCGTCCACCTCTTCGTTGTATACCTGGTGACTATCGGCCTTTTTGTGCAACTCCGTGGTGGAGCTGACCCGCTCAACAGCGGTGCCCATGCCGTATTCGTTGTCCTCCAAGATCACCACCAGGGGAAGCCCCCAGACCTTGGACATATTCAGCGCCTCGTGGACCACGCCCTGGTGGACGGCGCCGTCGCCCAGATAGGTGATGCACACCGCATCGTCGCCACGATAATTGAGCGCAAAGGCCATTCCGGCGGCGATGCCGACCTGACCACCGACGATGCCCCATCCTCCCATGAAGTTCTTTTCGATGTCGTAGAGGTGCATGGAGCCCCCTTTTCCACCGGCGCAACCGGTCTTCTTGCCGAAGAGCTCGGCCATCACCGTGTTGGGCTCCAACCCGGCGGCCAACGCATGGCCATGATCGCGGTAGTGGCCACAGATCAGATCGTCGTCGCCGGCGGCGGTCAACGATCCCACGGCCACTGCTTCTTGACCGCTGTAGAGGTGACAAAAGCCCTTGATCTTGCGCCGCTGGTAAGAGCGTCCGGCATGCTCCTCAAAGCGCCGGATCAGCACCATTTTCTCCAGCATCTGGCCGATTTTTTCATCGCCCAGCTCCTCGCGCGCTGCTTCGGCGAGCTCGGCATCGAGCTCTTTAAAGTGCTGCTCTTCCTGAGAACTGTCCTCAGTCTGTACTTCAGCCATGGGGAACTCCACACAAATTGTAAGGTGACCTACTCGGAAATTGTCTGCTGAATCTCTAGTATCGCCGGCCATCAGCGTCAAGCTAGAAGGCCCTTGCGCAGTGGCCGCGGCTACCCCACCCTCGAGAAAAGAACTTCCCAACGAGATAGCGCCCACGAGATCTGTCATGAGTCAGGACGACGAACAGGCATCACCAACGCCAGAGAACGAAGAGCTCTTCGTCACCGAAACCGAACGCGAGTGGAGCGAGACGCCCTCCGTGGGTGGTGTCGATCCCGAGTTAATGGACGCTCGCCGCGTGCAGGCCGGCGACGAGGAGGCGATCACAGAAGAGGATATCGCCGCCTTTAGTCCCCTGCTTTTGCCGATGGCCGCCGTCCTCACGGGCCCTCTGGTGGCCAGTTTTCTGGCCCTCTTTTGCGATGGCGATCCTCCCACCGGTCGTCAGGCGATCGCACTCCTGGCCACCGGTGCGACGGCCTGGCTCATCAATATGGGCCTTATGTCGTCCGGCGAGGCCTGGGTCTCACTGCCCGTTTCAGGTTCCATCCGAATGGCGGTGCTGTTGATCAGTGGCTTCATCCTGTGGGCGCTCTACGCCTTCTGGATGCGCGGGCCTCGCCTGCTGGACCGAAGTGCCCTCGGGCGCTCCGTGGTCCTGGTGGTGGTTCTCTCCCTTACCTTCTGGCTGGGTCGCGATATGGACTGGTGGATCTGGATGGGCCGCTAAGCCCCATCCCCCCACTCAGCCAATTCAGGCATCGCTGCCCTTGAGCTTTTCACGGGTTCCATCGAGCTGTCCGGGGCGAACCACGAAGATCGGGCATGGCGCTTTTCGCATGACCCGCTCCGCCGTATTTCCCAGAAAAAAGCGCTTGAGGCCCCGTCGCCCGTGGCTGCCGACAAAGATCCACTGCGCATCGTATTCGTCGGCGGTCTGGATGATCGCCTGTGCCGGAGAGAGGTGAATGCACTCCACGCTCTCGACCACATCGTCGGCGCCCAGCTCCTTGACCATCTCTTGGAGGCTGTTCTTTTTGTCGGCCACGATATCATCGATCTCAGTGCTGATGCTACCCATCGATCCATCGAGGGTGGCGACTTCGGGCAGCACGTAGCCATAAACCAGGTGAACCGAAGCGTCGTAGGTGCGCGCCATGGCGGCGGCCCGTCGAATCGCCTCCTTTGAGGGATCGGAAAAGTCGACGCCCACCACCAGATTGGCCGGTTTTTTCACCTCCGCATTGGGCGGCGTCAGCACCATTGGATATTCGCTCTGGCGCACCATTCGCCGCGCCGTATTGCCCAGGATAAACTCCTTGATTCGACTTGCCCCCCGCGTACCGGCGACGATCACGGGGTCATCTTTGCTCTCCGCTTCCTTCAACACCTCGTCGATCGGCGTCCCCAGACAGCAGCTATACTCCACTTTATCGTCGTCCAGGTCGCAATGCTCATGGACAAAGTCCTGGAGCTTCTTTCGGGCCTCCACCAGGGCCGACTGCTCGATCTCCTCTGGCGTCTCCACCAGGATCCGCCAGGTATTGTCTCCGGCCGCCATATCGACGACATGCATCACCGTTAGATCGGAGCCCAACTGCTGGCTCAAAAACGCTCCCCACTTCAAGGCGGGAATGGAGTGCTCCGAAAAATCTGTGGCCACGATAATATTCATTTCAATACTCTCCAGGAATTCAGTCCGATCAATGCTCAACTGGCGCTGCCGATAAAGAACACACTAACCACATGAACCACGCAGAGAACCCCCCTGAAAGACCCAGGGGGGCTCTTGAACCAATTCGTCTCAAGCGATGGTGATATCGTCGCAGAGGTAGACATCCTGAATGGCATTGAGGATCTCCACGCCCCGCTTACGCTCCTTCTGGAACGCCTTGCGGCCCGAGATCAGTCCCATGCCGCCGGCGCGCTTATTGATCACCGCCGTGCGCACCGCCGCTTCCAGATCGTTGTCCCCGCTGGCTCCGCCGCTATTGATCAGACCTGCGCGGCCCATATAGCAATTGGCCAACTGGTAGCGCACCAGATCGATGGGGTGATCCGTGGTCATCTCATCGTAGACCCGGTCGTCGGTCCGCCCAAAGGAGGTTCCGTCGTGGTGGACCACCGAGCGATAGCCACCGTTGTTGGTGGCCATCTTCTGCTTGATGATGTCGGCATGCATGGTCACGCCCAGGTGGTTGGCCTGACCCGTTAAGTCCGCCGAACTATGGTAGTCCTCGCCGGCGACCTTGAAGGCCTCACTTCTCGTGTAGCACCAAAGAATGGTGGCCATGCCCATCTCGTGGGCGCGGCTGAAGAGATGGGAGATCTCCTCAATCTGGCGGTTGGACTCCTCGGAGCCGAAATAGACCGTCGCCCCCACGGCCACCGCTCCCATCTCGAAGGCCGGGGTGAGCGTTCCAAAG
>CAYQBU010000177.1:0-7997 GCA_964415785.1 uncultured Bradymonadales bacterium | reverse complement strand
GGTGGAGCGGAAGTCGCCCTCGCTCATGGTGCCCACATGGGCCTTGTTGTCGCTGCTCCACTCGCCCATGGGCGGCGGATTCTCGCGGGCATAGGCCTTGACAGCCTTGGGCACGCGGCGGTCGGAATTGCCCTCGCGAAGCACGGGGTTGACGGCGCTTCCCTTGACCTGGTTGTAGCGGGCCTTGATGGCCTCTTCCTCGTCGTTTTGAGGCTCCTCGGGGTAGTCCGGGAGATCGAAGCCCTTGTCTTGAAGCTCTTTGATGGCCGCCGTCAGTTGGGGGATGGACGCCGAGATATTGGGAAGCTTGATGATATTGGCTTCCGGGCGCTTGGCGAGCTCTCCCAGGTAGTTGAGGTCGTCGCTCTGGCGCTGCTCGTCGCTGAGGTAGTCGGGAAAGACGGCCAGGATGCGGCCGGTCAACGAGATGTCGCGGGTCTCGGTATCGACACCGGCCGACGAGGCAAAGGCCTCGACGATGGGAAGAAAGGAGCGCGTCGCGAGCGCAGGGGCTTCGTCGGTCTTGGTATAGATGATGGTCGGGGAGTCAGTCATAAATGATACCGCTTGGTCAAAGGTAGGGTTACCGCTTGTGGACTCGGAGTGTTATGTCAGTGACTCAGCATGCGCGCCAAGCGTAATCATCCTTGGCGTGACCTCAAGGACGAAGATTTTTGTAACCCCTCGTCAGGTCACTTTTGTTGGTGAGAATGGCGGGGTTTGCCTGTAATTACGGAGCCAACCAGAGTATTCTGGTCGAGCGACCAGCAATACGACGTGATTGGAATGGAGCTGAGATGAATGTGCGACAGTCAATGATATTCGTGGGTATAGTCCTTCTCTGCATGGTGATGGGTTGTAGCGATGACGGCGTCCCTGCCAGCGATGATTGCCTGGCGGCCGTGGAAACGGGAAGCAGTTGCGAGGAGGGTTTAGATTGCCCAACGGTTATCTGCGAGTGCGAAGATGGCGAGACTGGTTTTGCATCGATATGCGTATCGGGAGGTTGTGGGGATCCGGAGTCACTCTGTAATAATAGCTGCGAATTTGACGAACTCGGCGAGTGGACTGGAGAGTGCACAGGAGTGCCGAGAAACGATTGATGAAGGTCTTCCGTCGATTTCAATCGCTGTGATGCATTTCGAGTTGGCAACCTATGGTTCCCCACCGACGGTCCTCGCCCGATGATTTTGAATTTAGCTGGGGGGCACTGCTTCAGCTCGTGCCCTCGATGTGGCGCCACCGGTGGCGAATCGCCATCGCTCTGGGATGCTTGATCGCCGCCAAAGGGGCGACGGTGGCAGTGCCGCTTGTGTTGGGGGCGGTCGTGGACGCTATGGACGAGTCCATGGTCGTGGAGGTGGTCTTGCCGCTGGGGCTACTTCTGGGCTACGGGGCGCTTCGACTGAGCTCCAGTCTATTTTCGGAGCTCCAGACGGCCGTGTTTTCGCGGGTTCGCCAATCGATGATGCGCGAGCTGTCCGTGGACGTGCTGCGCCACCTCCACGACCTATCGCTTCGCTTTCACCTCGGCCGACAGACCGGGGCGATCAGCCAGGATCTGGGGCGGGCGACGCGCAGTCTGGCGCAGCTCATCAACTATATGCTCTTTAATATCGTCCCCACCTTATTGGAGGTGGCGATGGTGACGGCGATCCTCTTTTTCAATTACGACCCCCGCTACGTGGTGGTCGTGGTGGGGACCTTCGTCCTCTACGTGATAGCGACCCTGCTTTTGACGGAGTGGCGGATGCCCATTCGCCGCGAGATGAATCGAAAGGAGTCCCAGGCCAACTCCCGGGCCGTCGACAGCCTCCTTAATTTTGAGACCGTGAAGTATTTTGGAAGCCAGGACTACGAGGTCGAGCGCTACGAGGACTCGCTCAAGGATTGGGAAGACGCCGCCGTGAAGACCCAATATTCGCTGTCGGTCCTCAATATGGCGCAGGGTACGATCATCGCCGCCGGGGTCACGGTATTGATGGTCATGGCCGGCCAGGCAGTGGTCGATGGCGACCTGAGCCTGGGCGGGCTGGTGGCGATCAACGCATTTTTATTGCAGCTCTTCGCCCCTCTGGGCTTTTTGGGCACGGTCTACAGCATTCTCAAGCACTCCATGGCCGATATGGAGCGGCTCTTCTCGCTCTTTGAGGAGGAGCCGGAGGTCGTCGACGACGAGGATGCCTCGCAGCTCGAGGTCACGGCGGGCCACGTGGTCTTTGAGGACGTCAGCTTTAGCTACGACGAAAAGCGCCCCATCCTTCGCGGCGTCGATTTAGAGATTAAGCCCGGCCAAAAGGTAGCGCTTGTGGGCTCTAGCGGCGCCGGGAAGTCGACGCTGGGACGGCTCCTCTTTCGATTCTATGACGTGGAACGAGGCGACATCACCATCGATGGCCAGTCGGTGCGCGACGTCACCCAGGAGAGTTTGCGCCGCCAGATCGGCGTGGTGCCCCAGGACACGGTCCTATTCAACGATACGCTGCGCTCCAATATCGCCTACGCTCGCCGCGATGCCACGCAAGAAGAACTTCGCCAGGCCGCAAAGCTGGCCAATCTTCTCACCTTTATCGAGTCGCTCCCCGATGGGTGGGAGACGGAGGTCGGCGAGCGGGGACTCAAGCTATCGGGCGGCGAAAAGCAGCGCGTGGCCATCGCACGGGTGCTCGTCAAAGCACCACCGATCGTGATCTTCGACGAGGCCACCTCGTCGCTGGACTCCGAATCGGAGCAGCAAATCCTGGAGGCCCTCAACCGCCTCGCCGAGGACCAGACGACGCTGGCGATCGCCCATCGCCTGTCGACGATCACCGACGCCGACGAGATCGTGGTCATGGAGGCCGGAAGGGTCGTGGAGCGGGGAAGCCATCTGGAGCTGCTGGAGGCCGACGGGCGCTACGCCGAGTTGTGGCGGATTCAGGCTGAGGAGGAGAAGGAGTGAGCTCGGCTCATTTCGTAACGCCGCCGCCGGTTGTGGCCACCGCTTTCGTGGGTTATGCCCACGGGGCAATGAGTAGCCGAACCAGAGCAGTAAATCAGGAGATACGACGATGACAGCGAATGAAGAGCTCAATATCTACGCCTGGAATGTCAACGGGCTTCGGGCGGCGACGCGGAAGGGGTTTTGCGATTGGCTTCACGGTAGTGACGCGGACATCGTGGGCGTCCAGGAGATCCGGGCGCTTCGGGAGCAGCTGCCCAAGAAAGTAGCGCAGCCCGAGGGGTACGAGACCCACTTCTTTCCGGCGTCGTCGAAGAAGGGATATAGCGGGGTGGGGCTGTTCTCGTCTGAGGACATCGCGCCCGACGAGGTGGTGACCACCATGGGGGAGGAGCGCTTCGATGTGGAGGGACGCATGCAATTGGCGACCTATGGCGAATTAAAGGTGGCCAATGTCTATTTCCCCAACGGCAGTGGCAAGAATCGCGATCATAGCCGAGTGCCCTATAAATTGGAGTTCTACGCGCGTCTTCGGGAGATGCTCCAGGAGGAGTTGGACGCCGGCGCGCCGCTGGTGGTGATGGGCGACTTCAATACGGCCCATAAGCCCATTGATCTGGCGCGGCCGAAATCGAATCACAAGACCAGTGGGTTTTTGCCCCGGGAGCGCGAGGCCCTGGGAGAGTGGTTGGATGCCGGCTGGGTCGATACCTTTCGCCACGTCTGCGACGAGCCGGAGCGCTATACCTGGTGGACCTATCGGGGCAATTGCCGAGAGCGCAATGTGGGGTGGAGGATCGACTACGCGATGGCGTCGCCAGGGGCCATGGAGTACTTCATCGACGCCGATATCCATCACGACGTGATGGGCTCCGATCACTGCCCGCTGAGTGTGACGCTACACCGCGACGTGATGGGATGAGCCTGTTTTGTTGAGGGCTGAAACAGGGGGTGTTGCTGTGGCGAACAAGAGGTAGTCAGGGGAGGCCATGATCGCGGCCTATGGGACTAATCGCCCGTTGGCATAACCCATGCAGAAGCTTCATCGGTGAGTGAGTGATGAGACCGATAGGAGCGAGCCATGGAAGCATTGACGTGGGAAATGATCACCGTGCTGGTGATCCTGGGCGGGGCGATCACGCTCTTTGTCACGGAGGTGGTGCGCATCGACGTGGCGGCCATCCTGGTGATGGTGGTGGTGGGTCTGACGGGCCTGGTGGGTCCCGAAGACCTGTTCTCTGGCTTTGCTTCTAACGCCGTGATCTCGATCATTGCGGTGATGATCCTGGGCGATGGACTCGATCGGGTGGGGGTGATGAAGCGGGTGGCCAAATTCTTGCTCAAGGTCGGTGGGAAGACAGAGCGGCGCATCTCGGCTTTGATCTCGTCGGCCGTGGCGTTGATCAGCGCGTTTATGCAGAATATTGGGGCGGCGGCGCTCTTTTTGCCGGTCACGGAGCGGTTGTCGGAGCGCACGAGCATACCCGTCTCGCGGCTGTTGATGCCCATGGGATTCGCGGCAATTCTGGGTGGTACGATTACGCTGGTGGCGTCGGGACCGTTGATTTTGCTCAACGATCTGTTGGCGTCGACCTCCAATAACCTGGGGATCGAGATCGAGCCCTATGGCCTCTTTGATCCGACGCCGATTGGCATTGCTCTGGTGCTGTCGGGCATTGCGATGTTCGCCCTCTTTGGAAAATACCTGCTCCCAGACATCGCGGCGAAGAGAGACCCCCACGCCTCGTTGCCCGATGTGGAGGCGGTCTATGGGCTGGACAAGGAGATCACCCCCTATTTATTGCCCAAAGAGAGTCCGCTGGTGGGGCGGCGGGTCGACGATATCGAAGCGGAGCACGACGGGGTGCTCATCGTCGCCATTCATGATGGGGAGGGGATGGTCCTTGCGCCGCAGCGAGACGTGATCTTGGAGGCCGGATCGACGATCGGATTGGTGGGCGATGACGTCTGCATCGACGGTTTCGTCGATGAATACGTGCTCGACGCCGTGGATGGCGATCCTTTCACCATCTTGTCGGACCGAGAGCACGCCGGTTTGGGCGAGCTCGTATTGCGCCCCGGGTGCGACGCCATCGGTCAGACGGTCAGAGAACTGCGTCTTCGGGAGTTATTTGGGGTCACACTCCTTGCGATTCACCGCCAGGGCGCGGTGATCCGCGACGGGCTCAGAAAGACGGAGCTCAAGTCCGGCGATCTGTTGATCACCTTTTCGACCTGGGAGCACCTCGATCACCTGGCCCGTGAGAGCGATGTGGTGGTGATGACGGACTATCCCTCGGAGCCGCCGCGCACAGACAAGATGTGGTGGGCCCTGGGCTCCTTTGCCCTGTCGCTGGGGCTTGTGATCTTTACGGATATGCAACTGTCGCTGGCCCTGATGACGGGGGCGATCATCTTGCTGTTGTCGAAGGTAGTGACCGCCGACGAGGCTTACCGGGCGGTGTCCTGGAAGACGGTCTTTTTGCTGGCAGCGCTGATCCCGCTGGGTCAGGCGGTGGAGGACACGGGGACGGCGGCCTGGATCGCCGAGGGGGTGATCAGCGCCGCCGGTGACCTGCCGCTGTGGGGCATGCAATTGGTAGTGGCCGTATTGGCGACGGCCTTTACGCTGACAATTTCCAATGTGGGGGCGACGGTGCTGCTGGTTCCGCTTGCGGCGAACGTGGCTGTCGGCGTAGGGGCAGACCCGGCCCAATTTGGCCTCATCGTGGCCCTGGCGGCGTCGAACGCATTCTTGCTTCCCACCCATCAGGTCAACGCGTTGTTGATGACGCCGGGAGGCTATGCGGTCAAGGATTTCGTGAAGGCCGGATCAGCGATGACCGTGCTATTTCTGATCGTCTTGATCCCCATGGTCAACGTCTTTGGGTGAGTCAAATAGCGCTCAGCACTAGCGACCGGGGACCCGGGACTCGAGCTCTTTATAGAGGGCCTCGTGGTCGGCCACGGGGCCCAGGGTGAGTTCGGGGAGGGAACTTCCGACGGTGAGCACCCGCACCTCGCCATTTTTAAAGAGCGAGTTGACGGGACCTCGGTGGGTCATGAGCTGGTCGACCCGGTTGAGGAGCACGGTTTGTTCCGTGCGATAGAGAAGTCCCGAGCGTCTGGCAACCCGGCCCTCCTGGACATCAAAGGAGGTGCGGCGGGCGTGGATGAAGAGAAGCAGGGCGGGGACGACCGTCAATAGCGCGATGCCCAGCGTCCAGATGGTGGTGACGAGCAGGCGGTTGCGGGCCATCGGTCGTCGCGTGGATACGGAGTCCGTATCGAGCTCTTCGGGCTGGCGCGTCGGGCGCATCGGGTGATGGTGGAGGCGGCGGTCGAGGTCGCTGTGAAGGCTCGTAAGACTCTCCATATACGGCATGGTGATGTAGTGGGAGCTGCCGGGAACCAGGCGAAGGGTGCCGGCCTGGCGGCCGGGATATCGGGTGGTGGCGACGCTTCGGATCTGATCCAGGGGCACGATATCATGTTCCACAAAGATAAGTCCGCGGCGCATGATGATATGATCATCAAAGAGCCAGACTCGACCCTTTCGATAGTAGATGGCCTGGCGGATGACGGAGATGAGCGCCAGGGCGCCGGCGACGGCGGCTCCCCAGATGGCGTCGGGATGCCACAGCGACGCGGCGACGGCAGCGCCGGCGGCCATGATGGCGTAGAAGATCAGAGCGCCCAGCCGGCCCGATAAGAGATTGAGAGGGCTGACGTTCGGGCGGTAGGCCTCGACGACGTCGTCTCGATCATGGCGAAGGCCCAGGCGCTCGCGGATCTCGCGCAGCCGTCGCGTGGATTTGGCGATGTCCGTAAAGATCAGCGGGGTTTCGTTGCCGATGGAGCGAAAGGTGATCGTCGCCGTGCCCATCAGGCGGTCCAAGAAGTCGCGCTCCACCAGGAGGGTGGCGATCTTGTCCATCGTAAATTCGACCTCGTCGCGCGAGAGAAATTCGCGGGCCCAGGTGATCTTTTTTCGACCGACCTGAAAGCGGGTGGTCATGCAGACAAAGGCGGCGACCCCCAGTTGGTGGACCGTCAGAAGCGCCCACAGGCCAAGCCATCCCTGGATGGCCAGGCTGGTGTCGATGGCGTCCAGGGGAAGGTCCAGGCCCTCCAGATCGAAGGCCGTAAGCTCTATGGCGGCCCAGGTGGCGGCGACGATGGCAGCGATAAAGAGGGGCAGTTTGGCGGCGTTGACCAGTCCCGTTGTCGCCCGGCGGCCAAAGGAGGGGCGAAAGTCCAGGGTTTGTCCCCGAGGTTTGGGGAGTCGCCTCGAGCGGGTGAGCTCGTTGTCGTCGCTATCGACGTCGCTACCCTCGTCGGCGTCGGGGTCTTCGGTGCCGTCGCCGACGGTGGAAATGGGTTCGCCCACCCCTTCGGTAGCGTCGATGAGGCGATCCAGGTGGCGGCGAAATTCAGCGGCCCGGGGCATGGAGGGAAAGCGGATCCCCGACGAGGAGCCATGGGGGCTGAGCGTGACGTCGGCCATGCCGAAGAGGCGCTTAAAAAAGGGTTCGGCCGTGGCCGTATCGGCCAGGTTTTCGATGGGGATAAAGCGAAATGTCTCGGTGAGAAAGCCGTCCTGGTAGTCCACCACATCGTCGAAGAGGGTGTAGGTCCGGCGGTTGAGATCGATAAAATGGATCACCAATTTGGCCAGCCCCGCCGTTCCGGCGAGCATGAAGAGCAGGGCCAGCCCCAGGGTGGCGCGCACGGCGGCCTGCTCTTCTTGAGGGTCGTCGGCGCTAAAGTCGCCGGTGAGAATGTCGAAGAGCTCGTAGTAGCTCTGGAGGTCCATCAGGTCGAGGACGCCGCCGCCGATGGTCAATCCGATGGAGAAGAGGGCCACCAGGCCACCGATGGCAAGCCCCGAGGTATCCAATAGGGTCCCCACGACGTGGGGCCTCTCCTGCTGAAGTCGGCTGGATCGCTTGAGGGAAAAGCCATGATCCCGGAGGCGATCGGCGATCGCCTCGTAGGCGTCATGAGGGGCGTCGATGGAGCGCAGGTCGGCGATCCCCTGGGCGCTTCCGGCGGC
>CAYQBU010000176.1:0-8017 GCA_964415785.1 uncultured Bradymonadales bacterium | reverse complement strand
TTTGCGACGTGCCCCTCTCCGTCGCCTGTGACGTTGAGAGGGGTCGCATCGTCGAGGCGTCGCAACACCGCCATCGGCGTTCAGCACCGCCGAGAGCCCTTGCGTTTTTTCGAAGGGCAGCACTAGTCTGCCACTTACAAACCCATCTTGTGAGGAGGCATAACGGTGGAGAACTGGCGACAATTCAACCTGGGCAACTGGGCATTCATCGGCTTTATGGTCGGCATTGGCGCCATCTACGCCGGCTGGGAACTCGATCTGGCGTGGCCGGAGGAAGCCTTTGTCTTTGGCATAATGGCCACCGGCGCCTTCATGGGCTGGTTTCACACCCGCTGGGATTCTCTTCACAAACTCTATCTGCGCGACAACCCCAGCCCCGGGATCATGCGAGTCGCCGTCTTCCTCAGCATGGGCTGGATCACCCTGACGCTGCTCCTATTTGGCTCAGTGCGCATCCAGGGCATCTGGTATTTCTATTATTGGATCATCGGGCTGGGGTGTCTCTACGTCTTCGGGGTCCTGGGCGCCCAGATCATTGGCCTGCGCCTTCGCGTCGACGCCTACGAGCGCAACAATAACGCCGCCGGCGTCTTCATCGGCGCCTTCGTCCTCTCCACCGGCCTCATCTACGGGGGCAGTGTGTGGGGAGAGTCGAACCCCGAGTCCTTTCAGCAGCCGGCGCCCTTTTTTGAGCTTCTGCCCAGCTACGAGGACGGGGGATGGATCATCGGCCTCTTCTTTTTGTTGGGCTGGACGATCCTCTACTTCTGCATGGAGTTGTGGTTTGCCCGGGAATCGAGCCGTGGCATCAAGGCCATCCGCCGCGATCGCTCCCTGGAGGACGGCAAGGCGGCGGCGCTGTACTGCCTGGGTTGCGCCATCCCGCTGACCACCGCCGTCTCCGGTGACTACCATGGTCTCTACGACAGCCTGTTGAGCTTTTCGGCCATCGCCCTTCCCGTGCTCGCCGGCGAGGTCCTTCGCCCCGCCACGTCCACGGAGGCCCGCGACCCTCAAGAGCCCTATATCTACCTCGGCATTGGCATCGCGGCGGCCATCATGTCTCCCCTCGTCTCCAGCATTATCGGATTTCGTTGATGGATACCCTCGCCTGGCCGATGGAAGCCGAAGAGACCATGCAGGTCCTTCGCTCCATCCAATTTAAGTATTTTAAGTGGGACATCTTTCACCGTGGCGATACGAGCATCATCCCCGATGCCCTGGTGCTCACCGACGATGAGCACCGCTACCTGGTGGACGCCGCCGAGTCGAGCTATGCCGCCCTTATGGAGGTGGAGTCCCAGGTGGCCTCGGACCCCGACCTGTTGGACCTCGTCGGCGTGCCCCAGGCCCTTCACGACCCCATCCTCCGGCAGCCTGACGACCACCCTCGGGTCACCCGCTGTGATTTCCACCTCACCGCTCGCGGCCAGTGGATGATCTCGGAGTTCAATAGCGATGACACCGCTGGATTTGCCGAGTCCTATGGGCTGGCCCAGGTGCTGGGAAATCAGTGGCGCCAACGCTTCAAGGGGCTCGGTTTTCGCGGTGATCTCAGGCGCGCCATCTGCGACAGCTTCCAGGACTACCCGCGCATTGGTCTGCTTCACGCCACGGCCTACTCCGAGGATCTCCAACACGTCGCCCTCGTCGAGCGCTGGCTCCAGGACGAGGGCCATGACACTGTCATTGGCGCTCCCTCCAACCTGTCGATGGTCGACGACCAGCCCCATGTGCTGGACTCGCCGGTGGACGCCGTCTTCCGCTACTACCCCGGCGAGTGGTTGGTCAACCTGCCCAACTTCGACGCCTGGCAAGCCGCCTCCCCAAAGCTTGCGAGCATGAACCCCTTGAGCGCCGTCGCCTCCCACTCCAAGCGCTGCTACGCCCTGTGGCAAGGCGACGCCGTCTCCCTGAGCGACGAGGCCCGATCCACGCTGAACCGCTTCTTTCCTCCCTCTCAACTTCTCGAAGATCTCGACCGCGCTGAGATCCTCAACAATCCCAATCGCTGGGTCCTAAAGGGTGCCTACGGACGCACGGGAGATACCGTAAGAATTGGTCCACTGATGCCCAAAGAGGCCTGGACCAAAGCCGTCAATGAGGCCTTCGACCAGCCCCAAAATATCGTCGCCCAGAAGCGCTTCGAGATGATGCCCATGTGGACCAGCCGTGGCTTGAGCTACCCCACGGTGGGCGTCTTTCTCGTGGACGGTAAATTTGCCGGATACTTTAGCCGCGTCGACCGTGGACCTCTCATCGGCTACGACTCCTGGCATGTGCCAACCCTGGTGAGCAGGCCCTGATCCGCTCCCATGGCCTTGCCACTTTGCCCCCCACCCTCTTAAGCTCTAATCAGTTGCTGGTTATTCTTTGGGAGTATTGGAAGTTATGTCGCCCCATTGGCTGGAATTCCTGGAAAAATTTGGCCCCTCGTCCGAAAACCTGGGTCGAGGGCTCTCCGATGGAGACCTCGCGCAACTGGCCTCCAAGCCCAATGGGCTGCGCCGCTACGACGTCCTATTCAGGCTCTTTGGGCCCGTCGCCGGCTCCCCCTGGGAGCCCTATCACTGCCCCACCCTCTTTGCCGCCATCGATCGCCTCAATATCACCCCTCGCAAACTCCCCGAGGTCCCCATCTACCAGATCGAGGCACCCGAGGGGGCATTCGACTGGCTGGCCACGGACACCATGATCATCGTCGATCTCAAAGGCCCGCAGAGCATCGAATTTGGGGCCCGACTCATCGGCGAGGCCGCCCAACCGATCTGCACCTTCGACCACTGGGTCATGTCACCCAAACAGCCCATGGCGCGGGTCTCCATCGACAGCGGTGACGTCGTCGACGCCATGTTCACCCTCGCCCAAAACGTCTACCAGGCTCGGCAACAGCTCTCCCCACGGGTTGCCCCCGTCTGGCTCTGCGACCGACGGCGCCTGGGAAGCAGGACCAGCCCCTCTCCGGGCACCTTCGACAACCGATACTATATCGATGACTCCCTGTTGCCCGGCCCCTTTACCCTGACCTCCAATCACATCGGCCGCATCGTCTACGTCGCCCCCAAGCTCAACTCCAAACCCGGCGCCGACCTGGCCAACTATCTGGCCGATGCCCACGATGCCAATATCGACCTCTTTCAATTGGCCGTCGGCGACCCCAATACCTGGGTTCAGCCACAGCCAATGGACGCGCCCTTTCGAATTAACCTCAAAGCCCGAGGCTTTTCGCGGAGCAACCTCGGGGGCTTTGGCCGACTCGTGCCTGAGCCCTCGGAGGGATCCTCCTATTCCTCTTATGGTCGCGGCGGCTAATCTCCCGGAGTCCTGACGATGCATACGACGATATCCCTGTCAATATGGCTGCTCGTAGCTGGCGCGCTGGCTTTCTTCATCGTTCCCTTTGCCTGGGAGGCCGACATCGCCTGGGCCGAGGAGAGCCTCGCCTTCTGCCTTATGGTCAGCGGCGCCTTTATGGGATGGTGGGGAACCCGCCCTGGCAAGCTCCACAGCCTCTACCTCCAGGACAACGCCGGCCCCGGTCTCATCAAGGCCGCCGTCTGGATCAGCTTTTTCTGGATCGCCTTTACCCTCTTTTTCTTCGGCGCCGACCGCATCACACTGCTGTGGTATTGGTACTATCTGCTCATCGGGCTGGGCTGCGTCTACGTCTTTGGCATCTACGGCACCCGCTGGCTGGGATTTGAACCGCGCCGCCATGCTTACCTCAATAATAATACGGGGGCCGGTCTCGTCATCGCCGCCTTCATGCTCTCCACCGGTCTCATCTACGGCGGCAGCGTCTGGGGAGAATCGGAACCGGAGTCCTTCGAGGCCTTCGCCGGCCCCTTTGAATCCCTTCCGAGCTACGAAGAGGGGGGTTGGATCATCGCACTCTTCTTCTTGCTGGGCTGGATCATTCTCTTTTTGGTCATGAAGATCTGGTTTCTCCGAAATGGCGATCTCAAACGCCGCATCCTCCGGGGCTATTCGCTCGATAGCGCCAAGGCGGCCTCGCTCTATTGCCTGGGCTGTGCCATTCCCCTGACCAGTGCCGTCGCCGGCGATTACCACGGCCTCGGCGATAGCCTCATTGGCTTTTCGGCCATCGCTCTGCCCGTGCTCGCCGGTGAAATCGTGCGGCCGTTGACCGCCTCCTCCGTGGAAGCCCCGCGCCAGCCCTGGCTCTACCTGGCCACGGGCATCGCCGCCGCCATCGCCTCGCCGATCGCTTCCACCCTGCTGGGCTTTCGCTAAACCGGCTACCCCTTTCCCGCTCCATGGACCGACGCTATGTCTCCCCATTGGCTCGAATTTCTCAAATCCTTTGGCAACCCCCGCTCCAATCACGAGCAGGCCTTCCTCGTCGGCGAGCTGGAGCGCTTTCTGCAGAGCTCATCGGGCCGGGCGCGCTACGATGTTCTGTTCCAGATCTATGGCCCCCGTCAGGGATCGGCCTGGGAGCCCTATCACTGCCCCACCCTCTTTGCCGCCATCGATCAGCTGAACCTGAGTCCCAAACTCCGGGAGCCCCTGGGACTCTACACCAAAGACGCCCCCGACGATGCCTTCCAGTGGCTCTCCAGCGACACCATGGTGATCGTCGATCTCCACGGCTCTCAAAGCGTTCAATTCGGTGTTCGCCTCATCGAGGAAGCGGGCCAACCGATTTGCACTTTTGATCACTGGCCCGGTCTCAGCACCCTGGGATCCGATGTGAATATTTTGATCAAGAGTCAAAAACTCATCGATGCCCTCTTTACCCTCGCACCCCAGGTCTTCGAGGCCCAAAAAAACCATCCCAAGACAGTAGCCCCCATCTGGCTCTGCGACCGACGCCGCCTGGGCCACCAACTGGTCGCCACCCGCGGTACTTACGACAACCGCTACTACATCGATGACTCCTTGCTCCCCGACATGTATACACTCAAGCAGGAGCATATCTCGCGCATCGTCTACGTCTCGCCCGAGGCGGACAAAAACGTGGAAAACGACCTCACCCACTTTCTGGCCGACGCCGCCGACGAGAGTATCGAGCTCTTCAACCTCGGCATCGACAACCCCGACACCTGGGTCGAGCCCATCCCCATGGAGGCGCCCTTCCGACTCCAGGTCCCGACCTCCGAATTTAGCCCTCGCCGTAGCGGAGGTTTCGGCAAACACATCCCGGAAGTCCACCAAGGCACGAGCTCCGGTTACTCCTCGGGCTACCGAGGCGGATAAAAGCCACGACGATCCAACCCCTCTCCGCGGGACGTAGGGAGAGTACATGTGGCTTCGATGGGGCTGAGAAATACGCAGGAAACTCTCACCCCTCCAACAGATAGGCCCAGATCAGAGGCGCCACAATCGTGGCGTCCGACTGGATCATAAAGGTCGGGGTATCCTCATCGAGCTTGCCCCAGGTGATCTTTTCGTTGGGCACGGCCCCCGAATAGCCCCCGTAGCTGGTGGTGGCGTCCGAAATCTGACAGAAATAGGCCCACATCGGCGTCTTTTCCATCTGCAGGTCCTTGATCAATAGCGGCACCGTACAGATCGGGAAGTCACCGGCGATCCCACCGCCGAGTTGGAAAAAGCCCACCCCTGGATCGGGGTAGCAGGCCTTGAGGTACCACTTGACCAAATGCTCCATCTGCTCCGTACCGCTGATCACGCAGTCGTGACCGGGGAGGTCGCCGCGGATAACCGCCGCCGTAAAGCTATTGCCCGTGGTGCTATCCTCCCAACCGGGCGTCCAGATGGGGATCGACTTTTCGTCGGCCGCCAACAGCCAACTCTCCTCCGCGGCCTGAAATTTGGGCCTCAGATCGTTGTCTCGAAGGGCGTCCAGCATAAAGGCCGCCGGCAAATCGCTGCGATTGCTATTGCTCGCCGCCTGCCAGCGGTACAAGAGCTGTCCCTCCAGATCGATCATGATGTCGTCGGGGATCGCCGTGTCCGTGACCCGATTCATCTTTCGGTCGTAGAGCGCCTTTTCATCCTCTTTGCGAAGCCCACGCCAATCGGGCAAGGGCTCATAGCGGTCATGGCCAATGAGCCGGTAGGCATCTTCCTCCAGATTGGCCCCCGTGCAGGTGATCCCGTGAACCCATCCCTGACGAATCGCGGGCGCCAAAATCTTGCCGATCCCCGCCGTGCTCATCGCCCCCGCCAGGGTGACCATCATCTTTCCACCGGCCTCAATATGGGCCCGATAAGCCTGGGCTGCCGCCTTGAGCTCCCGGGCATTAAAGTGATGATAGTGATCTTCGATTAACTCTGTGATCGTCGTCATCGATTAACTCTCGCCGAGTTTTAGGGCTATTTCGCGCACCGCCTTGGCGGCCACCACGGAGGAGACGCCGCTGGGGTCGTAATCCGGCGCCAACTCCACGACATCGGCCGCCACCAGCCGCCGCGATGGAATCTCCTGTAGCATCGCCTCAAAGCAGTTCCAATCAATTCCCCCCGGCTCCGGCGTCCCCGTCCCCGCCATCAGCGACGGATCAAAGACATCGAGATCGAGGGTCAGATATATGGGCCCCTGAGTGTCGTCGATGCACTCCCGGAGCCTCTCCGCTGTGGCCTCCAGATGACGCCCCGACGCCTCCAGTTCGCGCCACTCCTGACGGGTCCCGGAGCGAATGCCTACCTGCCAGAGCCGCTCGCGGGGCACCACGTCCAGGCTCCGCTTCATCACGCTGGCGTGGCTCAGGGGTTGGCCCTCAAACCCATCGCGCAGATCGGCGTGGGCATCGATCTGGATGACCATCAACTCCGAATACAGCTCCGCCGCCGCCCGAATGGCGCCCAGGGACACGCCGTGCTCACCGCCCAGGAGCAGGGGTCGCGCCCGATGGCCCAGAATCGCCCGGGTTGCCCGGGTGACCTCCTCGACCATCACCGCTGGCGCCCCTGCCGGCACCTCCAGATTGCCCCGGTCGACGAGATCGATATCGGCGCTGACATCTCGTCGCTGAACGGGCGAATAGCTCTCCAGACCCATGCTGGCTGCCCGCAGGGCGTCGGGCCCAAAGCGGGCTCCCGGCCGATAGGAGGTCGTTCCATCAAAGCAGACCCCAAAGAGCACCACCGAATCGGCCTCGACCTGTCGACCGGCCATCGCAAAGCGCGGGCCGTGGGTGTCGTAATACACCTGATCACCCATCGACGACCTCCTTCCACATCACCACGCCGGCAAAGACCGCCCGCGCCTCATCAACCACCCTCGCATCCAACACGGTGCTCTCGATTCGCCGAATCGCCCGATCGCGGCGCGCCATCCCCTCGCGCACCATGGCCTCCACCGTCGCCAGCGCCTCGGCGGCCGTCGCACGCCCGTGATACTCCATGATCAACCCCGCCTCGTCGTCGGCCTCTGGGATCCCAATGGCCACCGCCGCCGCGATGGTCTCTCCCGGCGTCTCGCTCGTCATCTTCGCGTAAGCCGTGGGCACCAGAGATCCCGCCGGAGGGCGAAAACAGGGCACCTCGTCGCACCCTGGGGGCAAAATCGAGCTCAGGCGCACCAGATTGATATCGCCGATCCCCGCCGCCCGAAGCGCCTCGTCAAAGGCATTGAGGCGCGTCGATCCAGCTCCCTCTCCGGCACATAAAAAATAGGTCTTCGGCCTCTCGTACAGCACCTCAATGACTCCCTGAGTTCGACGTCATTCATCCTTCACCGTTTCAACCCTCCGAGTAACACGAGGGCACGCGCAGCATCAACGGCCGGGGCCGCAATTGAATCCCGTCGGTGCCTGCGGTATGCGTGGTGGTTGAAACAACTGGCCTATTCCACCGTTGTATTTGTTCTTTAGGGAGTACGATCCATGGCACGACTATTCACCCCCCGCCTCCAAATGACCGCCCTTATGGGCTTGCTGACCGTCGGACTGCTCAGCGCCTGCTCCGACGACGATGACAGCATTACCGTGACCTCCTGTGAGGACTCCTGGGATTGCACCGAATTCGTCGAAGGCGCCCCCATGTCCGTGATGCGTCACGGCCACGACGCCGTGGCCATGAGCGATGGCAA
>CAYQBU010000175.1:0-8105 GCA_964415785.1 uncultured Bradymonadales bacterium | reverse complement strand
TTTGTCGTCCTCTACCTCACCGAGCACGTCCTCTTCGGGCTCCTCACAGGTCGCATAGGCCGGGAAGGCCAGCGATGCATGGGAGGCAAAGACTTCGTCTTCCACCTGCAGCACCTCTTCGACGCGCACCGTTTCGCCCTCTTCGTTCTCCATCGTATCGAAAGCCGTCACTTCGAAGGCATAGGCCCCCGTATATCCCGGCGTCATGTCGATACACTCGGTATAAACCCCATTATCCTCCGTCGACGATATCACTTCTGGCGCCACAAGCGGATCCGGTCCACTGAGCTGGGCCCACTCAAACTCGATGCCGTCGCCGTCGCTATCGACCGCCGTGGCACAGACCTCGATGGCCTCGCATTCCACAATCTTGGAGGGGTCGTAGCTCAACTGGGTGATACTGGGCGCAAAATTGAGCACTCCCAGCACATCAAGGCCTCCCGTGGGCGGGCCGCCGCAATGGCTAACCATCACAATTTCCGTCGTCTGTCCCGTCTCCACTTCCACGCCCTGGGCCATGGCCACCGAGCAGCCGTCGAGCATCTCTCCCTCTTCATCGAGAGCGATCATCTCCACGTCATAGCAGCCCGCCTCCAGGGTGGCGAAATAATCGGCAAAGGCCGCCGTTCCCGTCACATCCAACTCCATCTCCTCTGTAAACTCCAACTCCGAGATCGGCACCTCTTCAAAGGCCGCCTCCTCTCCGTCGCAGGTGCTGATATCAAATTGAAGCGCCGCCACATCCTCCATCGACGCCACATCCAAAGTCAGCGCGATTCCCGTCGCCGTGGTATCTGTATCCTCCGGGTTGGGACTTGTATCTTCTGCACAACCGCTCCAGATCAGGGCACTTAGGCCCAAAGCTACTCCAAACTTGTGTCGAATCCTCATGCTTACCTCCCGAGACATCATCCAGAGCGTCGACGACGCCGCGACTTCGGCAAACGTCCTCCCTGGATTTACTTTCTGATTGCTGGGTTTGGCAGAAGAGTGACGCCGGTGACGGCCCCCACCGAGCCGGCCGTCGTCACTTTCCTCACAGGGGCCATCGGCAGGCCTTTTTGACCTGCACGCAGGCACCATCCTCCGGAGGATTGACCCTGTTTCCAGACTCCGACGCTCACCTCGTTTTGAAGGCCCTCGCCGTCCTCTGTCGTCTCTAGAAGCTATGCATCCATTCGCCGCCGCCAAACGTTATTCTTCACATCCCATCACTCGAAACGGAATATCCAGCGTCGCCCGAGAGGTCTCATCGCTGCCCATCTGCTCCGAGAGATAGCTCTCCACGCTCACCCATTGCCCCTCGACAAAGATCAGATCGCGCACGACCACCTCCGCCGTATATTCCCCGGTTTGCCCCGCGCTCACCCGCAGGCATTCCGGTTGACCATTGCCCTCATGGACCGACGCTTCCGGATCTTGAAGGGCCCACTCATAACTGAGCGGATCCCCATCGGGGTCGCTGGCCTCCACGCACATCATCACCTCTTCGTCGCATCCCACCGTGCGCGAGGGGTGATAGTCCACGGCATCGATCACCGGTGCCCGATTCAACTTGACCTCGGCGCGCAACCCACCCTCTCCTCCATCGCCGCCCTCTCCTCCATCACCGCCGGCACGGCCATCGCAACGCCCCTTGAGGACCAACTCTCGCGTCGCCCCATCGGCCACCGACACCTTGCTGGCCTCCAGCGGCCCACACTCCTGGAGCGCCTCTCCACGTCGGGAGATCGCCATCGCCTCCACCCGATAACACCCCGATTTCAACCGAATCGTCGTCTCCCCCACCACCGTCGAGCCCCCGCTGTCGACCCCATGGACCTCTGTCTCCAGCACATGGCCCTGCTCACGCGTCTCCAGGGAGGCCGCCGTCACCGACCACGGTTGGCCCCGCGGCCCCTCGCATCGATCCACGCGCACCCAGGCCCCACTGACCTCCTCCAGGGACTCCCCACCGATCTCGACCTGGATCTGAAGCGTTCCCTCTCCCTGAAACTCCTCCTCTTCCGTACATCCCATCGCCAGAGCACACCCGCCCAGAAGGGCCACCCATCGCCACTGCCCCACCACTGTCCTTAGTTTCATCATCGCCTCCCCCCATATTCCTTTTTCGACGCTCGCGAGATCCGCGACGCCATCTATCAAGCCGGGCTAACCATCCTCATTCGGGGGGCTTCCCGATGGAAAGCCCCCCGAATTTACCATTCCCACTAACGGACCGTATTGTCATTTTCACCGTTGGCGCACATCACATTGAAGGCCTCCAACCGATCCTTGATCGCCTCCGCCTCGTCGCGGGTTACTTGCGACCAATCGCTTCCCTTCGTCTCGCAATTGCTCCCGCCTTCCAGCAGGGCTTCTGCAGCGGCGATATCGTCTTCCACATCCCCCATCACCGTCGCACCGCCGGCCACGTTGAGCTTCGCAGCCACGTACTGAATCGCCAGGATATAGTACATATTGCCCTCCGGCGGATTCTGCAGAACATCGTTGAGCCATAGATCCGGACCTTGCTCCGGGCACAGGCTCTGGGTCTCTGGATCAAAGCCCGTGGGCTCCCATTTTTCCTTGATCCGATCGAGATTATTGGGCGGCGTCTTCCAATAGCCCTGCGAGCGAGGGCAGATGAATTCCTCGTCGCATCCCCCCACGTAGACCGGAAATTCCAGGGACGCTCGCGACTCCAACGCCTCCCCGTCGGGCCCCGTAAAGCCCATCATCGCCAGCCAGTCCTCGGCGCGAACCGGGCTTCGCTCCCCATTGATGAATTCGATGAAGAGATCGTAAACCGTCACCCGAGCCAGGTAACTGGCGTCTTTTCGCTCCAACTCCACCTCGTAGCACTGTCCGGCCTCGCCGGCCTCGTCATAGGAGCTGGTCAGCTCGGAGCTCACGACATGATCTCCTCCCTCCAGGGCCTCCCACTTAAATTCCATGGGATCCCCATCGGGATCCGTGGCTTCGGCGCAGACCGTCACCATCGGGTTTCCCTCGGCCGGACAGGTCACAAACTTCTGAGGATCCAGATCCAGCAGCGACAGGTGGGGCGGGTGATTCAGCGCCGTGATCACGTCCAACGCCCCCTTCTCCTTGCCCGCACACTGGCTGACCAACAGCACCTCCGTCGTCTCTCCATCTTCGACCTTGATGCCCTGCTTCTCCACGGGCACACAGCTCTCCGAGACCTCGTACTCCGAACGCATCGGCTGCACGTGAACGTCGTAGCAACCGGCGTCCAATAAGAGGAATTTATCGGCAAATTGATGCGCCGAATTCTCGTCGAAGGGCTGATCGATAAAGCTCGGAATCCCCCCGGGAAGCGTCAGATCCTTGAGCGAGACCTGATCGTCGTAGACCACGCCATAATCGCCGTCGTAGCCCACCTTCGACGAACACTCCACGCGCGTCACCGTATAATGCATCGACTCCACATCGTTATACTCCGACGATCCGATCTGGGTGATCGCCTGCACCCCCGTCTCCGTGCTCTCATCCTGCGAACTCACCTCTCCACATCCGATGGCCATCATCGCCACCGACACCAGCGCTAGCGCCACAATCCATTGTCGACGTTTCTTCATATGCTTCCCCCAAATACGGGCACTTGTTATCACTTGAGCGTATAAAACACCGACGATCAGCGACCTTTTCGACTGCCGGCCGTCCTCCGATCCCACCTGACGGTGGTTTCAGTGCCCTCTCGACTCGATCCATATCGCAATCGCCATCATCGAGAGTATCCCCTTTGGACTCCTTAAGGTGTGCTTATAAAGCTACTCACCGCTCCTGAATCGGAAACCCCCGAGCCTGGCTTTGCTCGGAAGCGAGGCGACGGTTTACGGCCTGACCGCCTTGGACTAGGATGGCCACCGTGGCCGGCGCGACCGACGCGAGAGGGAATGAATTCGCCCTCAGATTCCTTGTTGCTTTGAGCGGTGGAGCGCTCACCGACCCTTGGCT
Organism: uncultured Bradymonadales bacterium; assembly: GCA_964415785.1. Lineage (GTDB taxonomy): Bacteria > Myxococcota_A > Bradymonadia > Bradymonadales > Bradymonadaceae > SLJM01. The sequence continues at coordinate 4,145 of CAYQBU010000175.1, read as the reverse complement.
AGCCCTTCTTAAATGGAGTGTTTTCGCCCATGAACGATCGTCAACATTCAGTGCTATCCCTCTTTTACGACGAGGGCCATAGCGAGATCACCCCGTCCTTTCTGGCTTATCGGATGCGCATGAGCACCCGTGAAGCCAGCGAGCTATTGGACGAGATGGTCACCCAGGACACCCTGGATCTTCATGTCGACGACGAGGGCCACCTCATCTACTCGCTGCCGACCAGTGAAACCCACCGCATCGGTCAGGGCCGCCCGGCAAGCCACGGGCCATCGTCCAACCCCGGGCCCCGACAGGAACCGGCCCACACCGGCCATGACGGCTACGCCCCCTCGGGCCCCCAGGGCTCTCCCTCCCAGCAATCGCATCACGCCCAGCAGTCCCATCACCGGCACCAACCCGTCCAACCCCAACGCCCCCAGCCCCAGGACGGAACTGACGGCTCTGTGAATAGCCCCTATCCCCCGCGCGGCCAGGCGAACCCTTCTCCACAGCAGCCTCGCCCAAAGCAGCAGCCCCCCCAACAGGGCGGATACGATCCCCGGGCCAACCCCCACGCTGCGCCACACCGGGGGAGTTCGCCCAACCGTCGTCGACCGCGCAGCTCATCCTACGCTCCGGCCCACCAGCAGAATGCCTCGCCTCGACCATCGCCCCGCGGAATGCCCGACAACCAGGCCCTGACCCCTTATCAGTCGCAGCACCAGCCCCCGGCGCGCCGCAACCGCTACGAACCCAGCGACGGCCGCGTTCCCATCCTCGCCGGTGCCCTCAGCCTCCTCGTGCCCGGACTCGGCCAATTCTACAACGGCGAGATCGGCAAAGGGGTCATGCTCCTCTTTAGTTGCCTCCTCCTGTCGATCTTTCTGCTCTTCTGGGTCGTCTGGATCTGGTCGATCATCGACGCCTATATGGTTGCCGAGCGCTCCAATCAGAAGCGCCTCACCGATCAGACTCCTCCTCAGCGCCCCATGCTTCCCCATCATCCGGGCCGCTCCAACTCCAACGCCGCCTAATTCACCTCTCACCCTGGTCGGGACTCCGTATGTCGCGGTTTTATCGCTCCGTGCGCTTCATTCTTCGTCGGGCGGTGGGGATCTACTTCTACGAGATCAAAGCCACCGGCCAATCTCGAATCCCCGACAGCGATCCCCTGATCTTTGCCTCCAACCATCCCAATTCCTTGATGGATACAGTGCTCCTGGCGACCCAGACCGATCGCCAGATCCAGTACATGGCTCGCAGTGGCCTCTTTTCCCAGAACGCCCTCTTTTCGGCCTTTCTCAACCACATCGGGGTCATTCCCATCTATCGCCGCCAGGACGGCGAGGGCACCGATCAAAATACGGACAGCTTCGTGCGCGCCTACGAAGCCCTGGAAGATGGCGGGTGCATCGGCATCTTTCCCGAGGGCCAGAACTCACCGGACCGCAAAGTTCAACAGATCAAGACCGGCACCGCCCGCATCGCCCTGGCCACCGAGGAGCGCAATAGCTTTTCTCTGGGACTCAAGATCCAACCGGTGGGCCTTAACTTCCAGGAACGCACCCGCTTTCTATCCCGCGTGCTGATTCGCTTTGGTCAACCCATCGACGTGCGCGACTACGCCGACATCTACGCCGAATCGCCGCGTCAGGCCGTCATCGACTTGACCGAAACCATCAGCACGTCCATGCGTCGGCTGGCGACCCATATCGAAGACGACCGCAACCGCCGCCTGGTCATGAATATCCAGGAGATCTATGGCCACCAATTGGCCCGCCGGCTGATCGCCGAATTTGACGGCGACCACCACTCGCCGATGACGGCCCGTCTGCTCACCGACGAGGAGCGCGCCGACCTCGACGACGACCACGGCCTCATCGATCGCTTCGACGTCGAGCAGCGCATCGCCGACGCCGTCGCCTATTATCAGGAACACGACCCCGGCAAGGTCGCCCGCGTCCGCATGGATATCCGCCGCTACCAGGATCACCTCCAGCAGGTCCGGCTGCGCCACGAACTCGTCGAAGATGGCTTTGACGGCCTCACCTCCGGCAGTCCCCGCCTGGAGGCCATTGGCATGACCGCCTACGCCGTCGGCCTCGGCCCCATCGCCATCTACGGCCTGATCAATAACTTTATCCCCGCGTTTATCGTTCGCGAGGTCGCCCGGCGCCAAACCGACGAAACCCGGATTGCCTTCGCCGGTTTTGCCACGGGCCTGCTTCTATTTCCCCTCTTCTACGCCGCGCAGGGCTGGGCGCTTTGGCAACTCAATGAACAGGCCCTGTGGGTGGCCATTGTCTATGTGGCGACCCTCATCCCGGCGGGACTCTTCTTTCTAAGGTGGTGGCGTCAACTGCTCGCCTATCGCGATCGCATCCTCTCCAGGACCCTCTTTCGCTCCCGCCAGAATCTCCTCGACACCCTGGAAAATGAGCGTCAATCCCTTATCGAGACCTTCGAGGATATGCGCGTCAATTACCTGCAGGCCACCGCCAAGGAGCCCACCACGGCCAAAACCGAAGCTGGACCCGAGCCCCAACCCACCTCTGCGTCGTCCTGACCCTCTACCTCGCTTTCGCCCGTTGCACCAAAGCCTCCACTTTGTCTAGGGTCGCCCTGTCCTCATTTTTGCACCAGGAGAAACCATGCCTCAATCCCAACACGACCACGCCCTGCGCACCCTGGGCGACGAAGACAACTTCCGCATTCTCATCGTCCGCAGCACCGACACGGTCGCCGACATACTCGACGCCCAGTCCCCCGACGATCCCCACACGGCCGCCCAGTTGGCCGACATGGTCACGGCCTCCCTCCTGCTTCGCCTGACCATGTCTCCCGACTACCGGCTCCAGACCATCCTGCAGAACCGCAGCGTCGGCAATATCATCGCCGATAGCCACCCCGACGGCGTCACCCGCGGTCTCGTGCGCCTCGCCGCCGATCAGCAATTAAAAACCGGCGACGACACCTACCTCGCCATTCACCGCTCCATGTTTGGAGGCGACGTCCACCAGGGCGTCGTCGAGACCAGCGAGGGCCAGGGCATCGACGACGTTGTCGCCGGCTACCTCCACCACTCCGAGCAGATCACCTCCGTCGTCCATATCGACCACCGCTTCGACGACGACGGAAACCTCCAATTTGCCGGCGGTTACCTCGTCCAACTCGTCCCCGGCAAAGACAAGATCGACGACGCCACCCTCGCCATTATGACCGCCCGCCTCGACAACCTCCCCCCCATCGACGAGCTCTTCGACGCCGCCGACCAGGATAGCGAAGCCGTCGCCGACGAACTCTACGGCCCCATCGCCTTCAAACCACTTGGTGAAAACGACTTCCACAGCGGCTGCATCTGCAGCGCTGAACGCGTCATCGGCGCCCTCTCCACCCTCTCCGACGACGACATCGCCGACCTTCGAAGCGACGGCGATGACGTCACCGTCGACTGCGACTACTGCGGCGCCGCCCACACCATCGACCTCGATGACGTCCAGCGCAGCTAGAGCGGAGGGCGCCTCGCACCATCGCGATCGTTGGTTTCACCTCCCCCCTAATCGTGGTTTTTTCCTCTAATAGACATCGCTGGCCTCATCTCTATCGTCGTAGACCTTGATTCACCGACCACCGAGGCCGTGCCAACGTTGGCTACCGACTGCATCGGGTTGCACAACCCTCGCCTATTTAAGGGTCTCAAATACAATCTGCGGGGAGGCGCCTCGCACCATCGCGATCGCAGCACATTGGCCCCATTTTCCTCCAGCCAATCAAACCACTTGAGGGGATCCCAATAATATTCGTGATTCCCGGAGCAATAATACGTCCCGTAGCGCGACTTCAGATCCAGGAGCGGCTCCGCATCCTTTTTGCGAAACCTGAAATACCCATCGACCAGGTCGCCCGTGATCACCACCATATCGGCGTCCAAACCATCGTTCAGATCGGTCAACTTACTTTTAATCCGATTCGATCATTTGTTACCCTCGCCTGAGTCCTCTAAAAAGAGCCAGGCTCTCCACTTAGTCCCATTTGAGCACCAACTTCTATTCTCAGGGACCCACCCCATGAAAACCCTATCACAATGGATCACCATAGCCGCCATATTGACGATGCTCCTCGGCTGCGGAACATCGGACTCCGACGACAGCGGTGCTGAAGAG
>CAYQBU010000174.1:0-8169 GCA_964415785.1 uncultured Bradymonadales bacterium | reverse complement strand
GGTCGCTGATGCGGTCGGTCTGGTCGCTGATGCGGTCGGTCTGGTCGCTGATGCGATCTGTTTCATCACCCTCTGGCTCGGGAGCCGCGGGTTGGGAACTCTTAGGTGTTGGCCTGGTGGGTCCAAGGCTAAAGGTCGGTGGAGGCGACGTTTTTGAATCGTCGTCATCGGACTCATCGCCCTGTTGTTTGTTGGCTAATTTCCGAAGCCTCTCGGAGAGGGAGCGGCGCTTCGCAGCGCGCTCATCGTCACCGGGCTTTGAGGCGGGTGTATCGGGTGAGGGTAGCGAGATCGATGGACTTTTCTCGCTCCCCTCTTCAGAGGGGGGTGATGAGGAGGAATCGCCATTTTTATCAGCGTCGCTCATGGGAGTCCGGGGCGGACACTAACGTCGTAGAGGGTTGCGCTCAGAGAATAGCCGGGGGGGGGAAGGAGTGTCAATTTGGAGGTTGCCTGAGAGCGGAGAGTTAGAGTCCTGTTGACAGCGGGGTGCGCCAGTGCTCGCTGGTCATTGATGGGGCCGATCTCTAAGCTAATCTCTGAGCTGAAGCACCATAGCCCTGATTATTCACGACTCGTCTCTTGCGGCTCATCACGACGTCTCATGAATCATCCGGGATGGTAAGTCATTCGATCACTAGAGATGCTATGCATTCGCTTCGAACCCGCATCAATTTATTTTTTGTCTTGCCGACGGTAGTGATCGTCGTGGTGTTGGTGGTGGTGGCCTATATTGCGGCGAGAGAGGGATTGGAAGAGGAGTTGGGCCAGCGTCTGCAGTCGGTGGCGTCGGTGATCGCCGTAGATCTGTCGGAGGGCATCGATGCTGCCCAGATCGAGCGCATGGAGGGGTCGATGGAGCGCGTACGCGGGCGGCTCCATGAGCGATTGGAGGCGGCGAGAGTGGCCTCGGAAGTGGAGCGGATCCTGGTCTTCGATGCGGAGGGACGGCGCCTGCTGGATACGGCCGACGAAGAGGGGTTTGGAGAGACCGTCTACCGGGTGCGGGCCGACCAGAGGGAGGTGGCCCTGAGCTTTGAGGAGCAACAAGGGGCGACGGGCCCGCTCTTTCGTCGAAGCGACGGCGGGTTTCACAAGGTGGCATATGCACCGATCACGCTGGAAGGACGGACCGTGGCCGCCGTCGCTGTGGAGGCAAGTGCGACCTATTTTAGCCTCCTGAGATGGTTTGCCATGGTGCTGGGGCTTCTGGGAGTGGCGGGGGTGGCGATCGTGATCGGGATCGGGGCCTGGTTTTCGCGGGTGCTCGTGCGACCGGTGGACCAACTGGTGGGGGCGGCGAAGGACCTCGGTGAGGGCGATTATGAGGTCACACTGATGGCTCCGGAGTCGGCGGGGAGTCGAGAGTTAGAGATTTTGGTGGAGGCCTTTGATGAAATGCGGGGCTCCATCGTGGAGCGCGATGAACGGATGAAATTGATGCTCGCCGGCATCGCTCACGAAGTCAGAAATCCCCTGGGAGGCATCGAGCTCTTTTGTGGACTGCTGCGCGATGATCTGAGGTCGCTGGACGAGGGCGAGCAGCGGGAGGCGAAGTTGAGAATGGTGGAGCGCATTCAGCGTGAGGTGGGCTATCTCAACGACGTGGTCGACGGGTTTTTGGACTTCGCCACGGAGAGCGAGTTGACGCTGCAACGGGTGTCCCTGGAGGCCCTGGCCGAGGAGGTGGAGGCGATCCTGAGACCGGCTCTCGATGCGGCGGGGTGCCGCTGGCGCGTGGGCGAGGGACAAGAACTCGTATTGACCGTGGATCGAGAGCGGTTTCGGCGAGCGCTGATCAATGTGGGTAAAAACGCGGTTCAAGCCTGCGGCGAAGGCGATGAAGTGATCCTGGAGGCCTGGGCGGAGGATGGGGGACATCGGGTGGTACTTCGCGACACGGGGTGTGGGGTGGAGAGGGCGACCATCGATCGGTTGAGCCAACCCTTTTTCACGACTCGCGAGCAGGGCAGTGGCTTGGGGTTGGCGTTGACGAAGCAGGTCATCGAAGATCACGATGGACGTATGGAGATTGAGAGCGAGGTTGGAGAAGGGACCACTCTGCGCTTCTGGCTGCCCTACGACGAGGATGCAGGTGGGGAAAGTAGCGAGGAAGAGGAGAGATCAATTCCCGAGGGTTGGCTTGGATGACCCCCGTATTGAGAGACCGAGGTAAGTGATGGCGACGATCGTGGTGGTGGAGGATAATGAGACGCTTCGAGAGGGCATCCTGGAAGTGCTGCGTCGGCTCGATCATCGGGTATATGCCGCCGGTGGAGGTCGAGAGGGCATGGAGCTGGTGCAGGAGCATCGGCCGGCGTTGGTGATCACCGATTTGAAGATGGAGGGGGTCGACGGAATGGAAGTATTGAGGCGGGTCAAGGAAGAGACTCCGTCGACGATGGTGATGATGATCACCGCCTTTGGGAGCATCGAGCGCGCCGTGGAGGCGATGCAGGCCGGGGCCTTCGACTTTTTGCCCAAGCCCTTTCCCCCTGAGTTGTTGAGGAGCCGGGTCCAGCGCGCGTTGTCGATCGTCGAAGAGCGGGCGCGAAGTCAGCGCCTGGAGGATGAAAATGAAATGCTTCGCCGGGACCAGGCGAGGGATTTTGACAGCGATATCATCGGCGAATCGGAGGCCATCCGGCGGGTGATGAGGCGGGTGGAGAAGGCGGCGCTCAGCGATAGCACGGTTTACGTCTACGGGGAGTCGGGCACGGGCAAGGAGCTGGTGGCGCGGGCGCTGCACCGGGCCTCACCGCGGTCGGAGGGCCCCTTTATCAAGGTCAATTGTTCGGCCCTGGCGGAGAGTCTTCTGGAGTCGGAGCTCTTCGGCCATGAGAAGGGGGCGTTTACGGGAGCCCATAAAAAGAGGATGGGTCGGTTTGAATTGGCCGATGGGGGGACTATCTTTTTGGACGAGATCGGAGAGATCAGCGAGGCGATCCAGGTCAAGCTGTTGCGAGTACTCCAGGAGAGAGAATTCGAGCGGGTGGGTGGCGAAGAAACGATCAGCACCGACGTGAGGGTGGTGACGGCGACCAATCAGGACTTGAGAGAGGCCGTAGAGCAGGGCGAGTTTCGAGAGGATCTGTTTTATCGATTGCATATCATCCCCCTGGAGCTACCGCCCTTGAGGCAGCGGCCCGGCGATATCGAAGCCCTGGCGACCTATTTTGTCGATGAGTTGGCGTCGCGTGCACGCTCCGAGGTCGCGGACATCGAAGAGGAGGCTATGGAGGTCTTGAGAGGCCATCGTTGGCCAGGCAACGTCCGTGAGCTGGAAAATGTGATCGAATACGCCCTGGTCTTCGCCGAAGGAGAGGCCATTGGGGTTGAGGATCTTCCGCCGATGTTGGGCGGTGCAAAGGCAGGCGGTGGGGTGTCGCTCCAGGAGGTCGAGCAACGAGGGCTGGCAGAGGTGTTGGAGGGGCTGGAGGCGACGTTTATCGAGCAAGCGTTGGAGAAGTCCGATGGCGTCAAAACCGAGGCGGCGCGAATTCTGGGCGTCAAACCCAGCGCGCTTTACTATAAGCTGGAAAAATACGGTCTCGACGAGTGAAAAAGAGTGCCCGGGTGATTCATCGGACGCAGGAGTCGGCCAGTCAGTGATCGGGGATAGACTCTTGATTTTATGGGGGAGGCGTCGATAGTGTGCCTGCCGGAGAGAGCTGTATTCGTGAGAAAATGGGGAAGCAAGCGCAATATCCCGTGATGAGCTACTGCTACCAAGTGAGGAATTGAGCATGGTCGATCTTAAGCAATATGGCATCGTTGGGCCCGAGGTCCTTCGCAATCCAAGCGTGGCTCGCCTCTACGAAGAGGCGGTGGAGCGAGATGAAGGGGCGGCCCTGTCGTCGACGGGAGCGCTGATGTCGTTTTCCGGAGAGAAGACGGGTCGCACCCCCAAAGACAAGCGCATCGTCAAGGAGCCGGGAAGCGTCGACGATGTGTGGTGGGGATCGGTCAATATGGAGATCAGCCAGGAGGGGTTTGCGACCAATAAAGAGATGGCCCTGGACTTTTTGGGAGGTCGCGATCGGCTCTACGTCATCGATGCCTTCGCGGGATGGGATCCCGAGCATCAGCTCAAGGTGCGCGTGATCTGCTCGCGGCCCTACCACGCCATGTTCATGCACAATATGTTGATTCGGCCCACCGAAGAGGAGTTGGAGTCCTTTGGTGAGCCCGATTACGTGATCTTTAACGCCGGCCAGCAAAAGGCGGATCCCCAGGCCGTGGAGTCCGTGGACTCCAACGCCAGTGTGGCCCTCGATTTTGACTCCGGGCATTTTGTGATCCTGGGCACGGAGTACGCCGGCGAGATGAAGAAGGGCATCTTTACGGTGATGCACTACCTGATGCCCAAAGAGGACGTGCTGTCGATGCATTGCTCGGCCAATGAGGGCGAAGACGGCGGAGTGTCGCTATTTTTCGGGCTTTCGGGCACCGGAAAGACGACGCTGTCCACGGATCCCAATCGCCAGCTCATCGGTGACGATGAGCATTGCTGGACCGACAATGGGGTCTTCAATATCGAGGGTGGCTGCTACGCCAAGGCCATCGATCTGTCGCCGGACGATGAGCCGATCATCTACGACGCCATTCGCTTTGGCGCGGTCCTGGAGAATGTGGTCTATGACGAAGCGACCAGGGAAGTCGATTATAGCGACGACTCGGTGACCCAGAATACACGGACCTCCTATCCCATCGAGTTTGTGCCCGACGCCAAGATCCCCTGCGTGGGCGATCACCCCAATAATGTGATCTTTTTGACCTGCGACGCCTATGGCGTGTTGCCGCCGGTGAGCCGGTTGACGCCGGAACAGGCGATGTACCACTTCATCAATGGATACACGGCCAAGGTGGCGGGCACGGAGGTGGGTGTCGAGGAGCCGGAGGCGACGTTTTCGGCCTGCTTTGGCGCCGCTTTTCTGGTCTGGCATCCCATGCGCTACGCGGAATTGCTGGCCCAAAAGATGCGCGATCACGATGCGCGGGCCTGGTTGGTCAATACGGGCTGGACGGGTGGTCCCTTTGGGACGGGCCATCGTATCAAGCTCTCCCATACGCGTTCGATCATCGACGCCATTAACAGCGGCGAGCTTCGAGATGCGCCGACGATGGAGGATCCCTTCTTCAAGGTCGGCATCGTCGAGGAGTGCTCCAGTGTCCCCGATGACGTTCTGGTGCCCCGCAACACCTGGGAGGACAAGGCGGCCTTCGACAAGACGGCCAAGAAGCTCGTTGGACTATTCAATAAGAACTTCGAGAAATTCGCCGATGAGGCGGACCCGGCCGTGATCGCGGCGGCGCCATCCATCGAAGACTGATGGACAGTTAGCAAGAGCGATGCACCAACCCGGGGCGCCGTCGAGGCGCCCCGGGTTTTTCTTGTTCTCCATTTAGTTCTCTTATACCGGTTTTCCGAATAGGCGCAGGACCACTCCCAGTGCGATGATTCCCAGGGGAAGGGCGAGCCAGGGCGACAGGCCGACAGCGACGCCGATATAGCCGAGGCCAGCGGCGAAGAGCATGGCCAGCGTGGCGTAGGGGGCCTGGGTGCGAACGTGGTCGACGTGGTCGCTTCCGGCGGCGATGGAGCTCATGATCGTGGTGTCCGAAATCGGCGAACAATGGTCGCCATAGATGGCGCCATCGAGGACGGCGGCAAAACAGAGCATCAAAATAAGCATGGCGTGGGATGTGCCGTCGCCCAGTTGGGCGGCCAGGGGAATCATGGTGGGAAGCAATATCCCCATGGCTCCCCAGCTTGTTCCCGTGGCGAAGGCGACGATGGCGGCCAGCAAGAAGGTGATCATCGGCAACATCGTCAGGGTGATCAGTCCCTCGACGGCGCTGACCAGGTAGATGCTCGTGCCCAGGTCGTCGCAGACCGAGCGAATGGCCCAGGCGAGCACCAAAATGGCCACGGCCATCCACATCGACGGGATGGTCTTGAGCCAGGCTTTGACCGCTTCCAGGGGGCTGAGCAGCCGCTGTGCGGTGGCGAGACCGAGGGCCACGACACTGCCCAGGAGGGCAGCCCAGAAGAGGACCATCGCCGAGTCGGCGGTGGCGAAAGCGTCCTGCCATGCCTGCCAGGAGGCGAGGTCGGAGACGATAGAGCCCTGGAGGTCGCTGCCAGACCAGAAGATGCCGCCCATGGTCGCAACGACCACAGCGCCAATGGGAAGTGCGGCGTTGTACCAGCGGTGGGCGACACCGGTTTTGGGGCCGATCTCGAGAAAGGATTTGCTGGTCAGGGCAACGGCGCCGTCGGCGATGACTTGGCCGGTGTTGGAGGCGCGATGTTCGGCATGCAACATGGGGCCGAAATCGCGGGATTGAAAGACATTCCACAGCACCAGCGCAAGAGCAAAGATGCAGTAAAAGCGAAAGGGAATGATGCCCAAAAAGATCTCGTAGCCGCTCATATCGAGGTGGAGCTGATTGGCCAGGTCTTCGAAGAGCCCCACCTCGTAGCCGATCCAGGTGGAGATGATGGCCAGACCGGCAATGGGGGCGCTCGTGGAGTCGACGATATAGGCCAACTTCTCGCGGCTGATCTTTTTTTCGTCCGTCATGGGTCGCATGGTGGTGCCCACAACGATGGTATTGGCGTAGTCGTCAAAGAAGATGAAAAAGCCCATCAGCGCCGTGGCTATCCGGGTGGAGCGCGCCGATCTGGCGAGATCGGTCACCAGGTCCAGGACCCCGGCCATGCCGCCCATACGGATGATGACGTGGACCATGCCCACCAGGGCGAAGGTAAAGCCGATGATATAGAGGTTGAAGGAGTCCGTGACGTTGTCCGCCAGGTATTGACCGGCCTGCAGGGTGCCCTGAATGGGGGCGAGTTCGTGGACCACCAGGGCGCCGAGCCAGACCCCGGCGGCCATGGCGACGATGATCTGACGAAGGAAGAGGGCGGCTAAAATAGCGATCAGCGGCGGTAGGATGGACTTCCAATCACCGATGCGCTGGCTGCCCGCGACATGGCTTATCTCCTGGCCTTCGGCGGTCGATAAGGTGATTTCGAGATGCAGACGGCCCGAGGATTTTCGCTCCGTGCGAAATTCAAGGCGCGGCGCCTCGAGGCTGTCCGTGGCCTCAATGCCCGCGAGCTGCGAGGCCTCTTGCCAGATGGGGGACTCCAATTCTTCGATGCCCCCATACTCCACACGGACCTCTGGGGCTTCGCCGTCACTCCCGAGCTGGTCGAGCGCTGCGGCGATCTCGCCCATCTGCCCTCGGACCAACTCCTGGGCCGTCACCGACTCGGCGGCCTGCTGATCGGGCTGGGTCATGGGCAAGACCACCACCACGATGAGGGTGGTAACGAGCAAGCCCACAATCCGCCACTTGTGGGCGATCATGAAGTCAAAGACGGAGCGGTGCTCAGGGTCGGCGTCGGCGCTATCGGAGGTCATCGGTCGCTTTCCAGCTGCCGGGCGCTTCAATATCGCGTACTGTGTTGGATGTCTCATCCATCGGTATTCATCTCGCGCTCATGTATTTGTTGACCGGAGGGGTAAAAATTGCCTGCTTTTGCCGACGTTGCAAGGTTTTTTCCGAACGGCATAAATGACCGTTCCAACGGCGAAGAGTTGAAGAGGAGCCAGATAAATTTGGGAAAGCTGGGGGCCCGTATTGACCTCCTTTTGCCGATGACACCCCACCCCCCCCTGTGTGGAGCCGCCCCAGGGGCGTCGTAAAAACGGCTTCCCCGGGAAGGTAAATGGGCAAGGGGCGACCCGTTTTTGGAAGTCGGCAAAGAGAAGGCGCCCTCGGGCGGCGCGATTGCGGTGGATCGACGAGCGCAAGATACCCAGGGGCGGTGTGATTGCGATAGATCGACGAGCGCAAGACCTCGGTGGGCGGCATGGGTGGGGTGGCGAGGCAAAAAGAAGGCGCCCTCGGGCGTTGCGATTGCGGTGGATCGACGAGCGCAAGACCCCGGTGGGCGATATGGGTGGGGTGGCGAAGCAAAAAGAAGGCGCCCTCGGGCGGTATGGCACGGCGAAAAATCGCATTGCAGGCGTCCCGGTGGCGGTTGCAGCGGGGGGCAAAGTGCAAAAAAAAGGTGGCGGTGGCGGTGTAAAGGCCGGGGGGGTATCGAAGGAGCCGGGTCGATGAACCCGTGAGGGTCATCGAAGGCGTCGGGTC
>CAYQBU010000173.1:0-8195 GCA_964415785.1 uncultured Bradymonadales bacterium | reverse complement strand
TCTCCCGTTCTCTGGGGCCCATGTTTGGCGCCATCAGCGGCGTCGGCATCTGGCTTAGCCTGACCTTTGCCATCGCTTTCTACCTCGTGGGCATGGGGGAGTACGTCCTCCAGGTCTTTCGCCAACTGGCTCAACGGGCCGAACTCTTTGAACCCTTACTGGCCACACCAGTACCCGTCGCCGCCGCCATCGGTGGAGCTCTGCTCGTCCTGCTCAATATCGTAGGCGCCAAGCAATCGGGGCAGACGCAATTTTATATCGTCGCTGTATTGCTCGGGATCCTCGGCGTCATCACCGTCACCGGCTTCGTCCACGTCGATCCCTCGGAGCTGACCCCCTTCTTCTCCGAAGGCACAGGCCCCGTCTTTTCCACCACGGCGCTGGTCTTCGTCTCCTTTCTGGGCTTCGTCAAAATCGCCGCCGTCAGCGAGGAGATCAAAGACCCGGGCAAAAACCTGCCCCGCACCCTCATCGGCTCCGTCGCCATCGTCACCATCCTCTACGTCTCCATTCTCATCGTCATGGGCGGCATGTGGAGCGATATCAGCGGCGCCAATGACCCCCTGGCCGCCGCCGGTGAAATCATGTTCGGCCCCATCGGTGGCCTGGCGATCATCGCCGCCGGCCTTCTGGCCACCATCTCTTCGGCCAACGCCAGCGTCCTCGCCGCCTCCCGCATCAATCTCGCCATGGCCCGTGACCGCATGGCCCCCGGGTTTTTGGCCAAGATCCACTCCTCCTTTCTGACCCCTCATCGGGCGATCCTGGTCACCGGCATCCTGGCCCTTATCTTTATCACCCTCGACGACCTGGAACTCTTGGCTCAGATCGCCAGCGTCCTCCAGCTCTATAGCTACGCCGCCCTCAATATCGGCTGCATCGTCCTCCGAGCCGCCGACCCCGACTGGTATAATCCCCGCTACCGCGCCCCTGGATATCCCTTCGTTCAGCTCTTCGCCGCCGCCGCTTGCGTGACCATCATCTTTTTATCCAACCCCATCTCCATTGCCGCCGTCGGCCTCCTGATCGTGCTCAGCCTCTCCTGGTACTTCCTGATCGCCCGCACCAACGTCGACATCGTCGACTGCCTGCCCGCCCTTCGCGACCGCCTGCGCTCCATCGGCGTCGTCTCCACCTTCTTCTACACCCCCGTGGCCGACCAGGTCTCCGACGACGCGGCCTCCGCCGCCGCTCCCGTCGCCAAGCGCGCCATCGAGCCCAACTCTCCCCGCCACATCTCGGTGGCGCTGGCCAACCCCGACACCGAACGAGCCCTCCTCAACCTGGGCCGTCTCATCGCTCGCGGCGCCGATGAACCCGGCCAGGTCATGGGCCTCCACGCCGTCCGCGTCCCCCTTCAGACCACCCTCGAGGCCGCCCAGACCCAGGTCGACAACCAGGACTCCGTCCAGCGCATCAAGGCCCTCATCGACGAACTCAACGCCGACGTCGACGGCGACTCCTCCTCACCGCTGGCCACCATCACTCCCCACACCACCGTCGCCCACGACCCCTTCGCTGTCCTTCAGGACGAAACCATCGACGCCGGCGCCGACATGCTCCTCATGGGCTGGGAAGGCGGCTTCAATATCGGCCGCATCCACGAAAGCCCCGTTCAGGGCATTATCCGCGACGCCGTCTGCGATATGGGCATGTTTAAAGACCGCGGCCTCCAGACCATCGACGATATCTTGCTCCCCTGGGGTGGCGGGGTCCACGCACGCCTGGGCCTCGAAGTCGCCGCCCGCATCGCGCGCTCCAGCAACGCCACCATTCACCTGCTCCGGGTCGTCAAACCCGAGGTCGACGTGGAGGCCGAACAAGAGCGGGTCGTCAGCTCGGTGACCGAAATCGTCGACGATATGGTCGCCGGTAACGACATCGAAGTCGTCTACCATATCCAACGCGCCGGCCGAGTGACCGCCGGCATTCAGAGCCAGCTCCAGGACATCGATTGCGACCTCGTCATCATCGGTGCCTCCCGTGAGTGGAAGATGCGCAATGTCCTCTTCGGCGCCATCCCCGATGTCATCGCCGACAGCTCTCCCTGCTCCGTGCTCATGGTCCGACGCTTCCTGCCCCAGCACTGGAGCTTTAAGGCCTCCGAAAACATCAAGCGCATTCGCGAGGAGGCCGGCTTTACGACCTCCCCCGAACAGGATTGAAAACCCTCTTGCGCCGGCTGATCACTCCCCGCCGTCGTAGACCTCCACCATATCACTGGCGCTGCGACCAAAGGTCTCCGGGTGATACATCTCCTCGGCCTTCGCCGGCATCGCCACAAAGCGACCGGGCGTCGTCGCCCGCGCCACGTAGCTATAGGTGTAGACCCCTTCCGAGATCTGATTGCTAAACGCCTCCACCCGCTCATCTCTCAGGTTTTGATGGGCGTACCAGGGAAACCCCCACCATCCCCAACGCCCGGCGCTCGCCGACCGATCCCTGGACTCCGCCTCGACGGATGTCACCGCCAGCGCCGGGTTTAGCGGCTCCAATCCCGCCGGCAACCAGTCCACGAGCGCCACGTGATTTCGCCTCGCCGGCACCGCCATTGAAAGCTCCACCCTCACCCTCGCTCCCGCTCGGATCTTCCACCCCTCTTCCCCACGGCGTACATCCTCTTCGTCGTCGATCCCCACGTAATTTCGCTCCACCACAAAGCCCTGATTGAGCGGATCCAACGCCCGATCTCTCGGCGCGTAGCGAAGCCCCATCCGATAGTACATCCGCCCCTGCCCATCGCGCTCAAAGACCACGGGCCGCCGCTCCTCGCCCTGGTGGAGATAGCTCATCGGCACCTTCACCTGGCTTCGATCTGTGGTCCGCCCACGGAATTCATGCTCCAATACCTGCTCCTCTCCCAGCCAGGCTCGGGCCACAAAATCGGGCTCCACATCCTCATAGATATCGAAATATTGGCGCAGCGCCTGGAGGACGAACACATTCTCCTGCGTATTTCGCCACCGCCCCCGCGTGCGATGACCCATCAAACCTCGCACCACCTTCTCGACGAGATGGTGCTCCTCATCCACCGCCATCAGTCCCTGGAGGACCACCGCATCGCTTCGCCTGGACGTATGCAATAGCTGATGCGCACCGCGGGCATAGCTTTCCTGAAATTCCGCCGTCGCCGCCGTCTCCTGGACCTGCCCCTGGATCCGCTCCATGAGCCTCGACTCCCAGCGCGTCCCCTCCACCATGGGCAACAACCACCCCATCGCCTCCAGGGACAACTCCTCGACCCCATGGCGCGTGATGAAATCATCGACCACCGCCTCACTCACCCCATCGACCTGATGACGCACAGAGAGTCCATAGGCCTCGACGCTCGCCCGCGCTCGCTCGCTTAAGCCCTCACTCCACCGCTCCATATTCTCCAGATAACCCATGGCGCGGCGAAGTCCGCGCTCGTCGACCTCGATGCCCTCTCGCTGCGCCCGAAACAGGGCCAATGTGGCGTGAGCCGACACGAAGGGATGGGACTCCCTGGCCTGTGGCCAGAACCCAAAACCTCCGTCCTGGCGCTGCAACTGCTGGAGGCTCTCCACCCACCTCTGCAGGCCCGCCTGCATCTCCTCTGGCGACGGGAGCCCCTCGGCCTCGAAGGCATCGAGCACATCGTAGAGCGCGGTCACCGACAGGATTCGGCTCGCCAGTGGTTCGCTAAACGCGAAGGGATAATCCACCAGGTAGAGCAACCCATCGGTCAGCGCCTGCAATTGCGTCGACGAGGTCTGCACCTCCAGGCCTCCATAGGCCGAATAAGCATTCTGGGGGACCCGCAACGCCTCCAACACCGCATCGGGATCGCCATCGCCGATGGAGCCATACGTCGCAAAGGCCTCCGTCGTCGCCGGCGTCAATACCGGGATCTCCACCAACTCCGCGTCCGCCAACTCCCCGCTGGCCGTGCCCACCTGAATCCGCGCCGTTCCCGCCCGATCCACCATCGCCGCAAAGCGCAATTCCAGGCGCTCTCCGGCCTCCAGCTCCACCTTGCGGCCCGGCTCGTCGACCCACTGCACCACCCGATTGGAGCGAAGCACCACCTGCACCTGTCGCGCCTCGTCGCTCTGGTTGTGCACCACCACCGGAAGATCCACATAATCGCCCACATTCAAAAAGCGCGGCGGCGACGGCCGCACCATCAACGGACGCCTCGCCGTCACCTCCGACTCCCCGCGCCCAAAGCGCCGATCTCCATCGACGGCCACCGCCATCAACCGATAGCGGGTCAGGCTATCGGGCATCCTCTCCTGCAGTGAAAACCCTCCATCCTCATCGCTGACCACATCGCTTCGATAAAATGCCAGGGCGTCGAATACCTCCCGCATATCGATGGGCTCTGACCCAGATATCTCCGCGCCCGAGCCATAGGCCGACATCGACCGCGCCATCGGCGCAGACTCCGCGACCATCCCATCGGCCTCCGCATCGACGGCTCCCAGCCCACCGACCCGACCGTATCCGTCGCCCCCACTTGCTTGATCCTCCTCTTCTCGATCGGTCTCTAAGGCTTCCTCTGGATCCATCAACAACCAGGAGCGGCTGCGAATATCGCGTATCGCCGCCGACCGGCTCGGGTAAAACGCAGAGATCGGATCCGCCAGATTATAATCGCTGAGCGCCAGCACCGATTCATCGACCCCGAAGACCAACACCTGTGCGCCTTCCACCTCCTGCCCCCGGTGATCAACGACCTTGCCCTCCAGGCTCAACTCATCGCCCGGCCCGATTCTCTCCGAATGCTCCAACTCCACATCCAGACGCCGCGGCCCTGGATCGATCTCCATATCCAGCATCGCCGACGCGAAATTCTCCGGCCGATGGGCCTCCCCCTTGCCCACGGCCTGCACCCTCAGATGCACATTGGGGATCATGGCCTCCTCCACCTCAAAGCTCACCGTCGGATCCGCTTGCTCGATCGTCGTCCGCCACCGCTCATAAGAGCCATCGCGGCGAAGCTCCACCACCGCATCCAACGGATAATAGGGGGACTGCACCAATAGACGGGCCTCGTCGCCCGGCCCGTAACTATCGCGCTCCGGCACCAGGATCAGCTCATCTTCCTCCGCCGTCGTCGCCCCTCGTCGATCCTGGCCCACCACCCAGAATTGCTGCTCCGACACCGCCTGACGCCCTTCTTCGTCGGCCACCGTCGCCACCGCTCGATAACTGCCCGGCAACAGATCGCGAAACGCACACTCCACCCCTTCGGAACCGCTCTCCACCTCGCAGCTTGCCACCACTTCTTCATCGCCGCCGCGCCATCCCCCACCGCGTTTGACCTCCACTTCGATCGGTCGCCCCTCCACGGCCTCGCCCTCGATATCCACCGCCACCACTTCCAGGGTCCACGGGGTCTGGCGATCCACAAAATTATCGTCGCTCCGAACCCCCACATACACCTCTGATGGATGGACCACCACCGAGTCTTTGGCCTCCCAGCTCTGGCGATTGACATCCGTCACCGACAGCGTCGCCTCCACCGATCGCGGAAGCCCGTCATCGGGCGCCGAAAAGAACATCTCCACCTCATCGCGCCCCTCTTCATCGGTCTCTCCCTCCACGCCGTCGCGCATCTCCTCTGGTACCACCTGGGCCTCATCGGCGTCGCTCCGACCTCCCCAGGGCGACCACCAGGGCTGCCAGCTTCCAAAACTCCACCCCTCCCATCCCGACGGCCGATAGGAGGCCGAGGACTCCGAAAACCACCACGTCGTCGGCGCTCCGGTCAGCGCCCCACCTGCATAATAGCTGGCCTCTCCCCTCCAGGTCGTCATCGCCCCCGCCCGATGGGGCCCCGCTCCGCTCTCCAGGCCCACCTCGAATTCCGGGCGGCGAAACTCCTGAAACTCCACCCAATGCCGATGGCTCATCAACCGACCATCGACCCTCGCTTCCAGATCCACCCTCGCCCGACCCAGATTCGCTTCTTCCGGCACCTCGAACTGGAGCTCAAACCCTCCAAAGCCATCCACCTCGACCTCTCCTTCGGCGATCTGATTGCCCCGCGACTCGTAGATCTCATAGCTCACCGTCGAGGCCTCTACGCGCTGTGGCTCGCCCCTTGGACTCCGCTCCAAGGACCGCATCCACCCCCGCAAATATCCCTCTTCACCGGCCCGATACATCTGTCGATCATCGACCACATACCACAGCACATCCGTCGACACCTCGCCGCGATTCCACCTCGTATTCCGATTCCCATGCGTCGCTCCCTCCACTGGGACCAGCAATTCATCGCTGCCATCGACGATCCGAAGCACATGTCGCGCCTCGCCGCCCCCCGGAATCTCAATCGACGCCTCTCCCTGGTCGTCGAATTGCCCCGCCTCGCGCTCTCCAACCCACAACGCCGCCGCCGACGCCGGCTCCCCGGAGTCCAGGCGCGACGCCACCAGGTCCATCGTCGTCTTGTCCAGGCTCAGATCCACCCCCAGATCATGGCGCTGAATCCAAAAACTCTGGCGCTGTTGACGCCTCGACTCCGACGGCTCCATGATCTCGATGGTCACCACCGCATGACCCCGCCCGTCCTCCAGAGCGTCGCTGATATCGATGTCGACCTCTTGGAGCCTCTGGCGCTGCCCCTCCTCAAACTCCAACGTCTCCTCCACCACCAGCTCCCCGCCCGGATCTCTGGGCCACTCCGTTTCAGAATTGCGATTGACCCGATACTCCTGAAACCTCGGCCAATCCGTGGTCTCCACTCGATGAACCTTGACCTCCATCGAGGCCACGCCCGCCACCATCACCGGCAGCGTCGCCGAAGCAGCCATCGGCCTCACGACCATCGATTGCTCTGGCCCCGCCACCAGCGGCAAAAAATCCCCATAGGTCACCTCTCCTCCCCGACGTCCCTCCAGCTCTTGGCCGAAGACATCGCGCACCCCTTCTCGGAGCCGAACCTCATAGCTCGTCCGCGCTTCAAAGCCTCCGCTGACCGTTATATGTCGCCCCTGGGCCTGCACCCTCAGCCCCTCCACCGCCGGCTCCACCTCGACATCATCGCTGCCCATTGAGTCGTCCACGGGATTACTCAACCTCATCCGCACCGGCGCCATCGGCCTGCAGTCTCCTCTTTGACCAAAGCCACAACGGACTTCTTCCATTTCAAACGCTCCGCGCACCTCGAAGCTATGCGTCTCATCCACCATCCCCAGCACCGGCCCCTCTTGCGACTCGATGGGCCCCTCCACCTTCACCTGCACCGTCGTCCCCGATCGATAGTCCGAGCGCGGCTTTAACAGCACCACCCGCCCCTCTTCTACCGCATCTCCGATCCCCCATCGCTTCACCATCTCCGAAAGATCCCCGGTCGACGCCACATCCATCTCCATGGCTCGCCCCCTGTCGACATCGATGACCTCGATCGCCTCCACCGCACTCTGCTTGACCGCCTGGTTAAACACCACCGCCACCGGGCTATCCACATCCACCGCACTTCGATGACCTCCCCGCGGATAGATCGCAGACAGATCTGGCGCCGGCGTCGTAAATTCAAAACTGATCGCCTCCTCCAGACTTGTCCCGTCCACCGCTTCCAGCCCCGCCTCCAGACGGATCTGGTATTCATTGGCCTGTGGCCACCGATCGGTGGGCTCAAAGATCAGCGTCTGCGTCCCTATCCAGCGCCACCGACCCTCCACCTCCGGGCTCATCTCCACCGCTGGGATCGCCTGATCCCCCACCGCCCCTACGTCCACCACTGGTCGATCAAAGGCGATCGCCACCTGAAAGGGCGGCCTCACCTCTCCCCGGGGTCGAAAGGCCTGCGCCTTCAGTCGCCCCTCCACCTCCACGCCCGCCACTTGCCCCTCGACCTCCGGCGGCCACTCGCCCTCGACATCCTCTCCCGTCAACGGCGGCGGCAAGCTCTCCTCGCGTCGCTTAAACTCCACCTCGTCTTCTTCATCGATCACCATCGGCGGCAACCGCTCCGCCAACGCCTGCCACTCCTCTTCCGACAGCTCCTCGCCCGCCACCTGACGCATCGGCTCCCATTCTGGATCCAGCACCCGCTCCTCCATCGCCGCCTCTCTCTCATAGGATTCGCTATGGCACCCCGTCACCAGGACCCAGCCCAGACCCACCAACATGATTCCCGCAACCGCCACCTGAGCCATCGTTTTTCGCATCAATTCACATCCTGGATCATTTGAAATGTACGTCATCCATTTACTTCGACTTCT
>CAYQBU010000172.1:0-8267 GCA_964415785.1 uncultured Bradymonadales bacterium | reverse complement strand
GATCTGCTCCACCTCTTCTTCGTTCATCGCCGGCACCACCCGCTCCGCCATGCTGCTCATATTGCGGTAGCTTCCCTGCAATAAAAACGGGGGCTCGCGCCGATAATCATCGTCCTGGCCGGCGGAGCGAATATATTGCTGGTTGACCTCCAGCACCGTATCCCGAATCTGGATCACCTTGCGCAACACCTCGACAATTTGATTGGCCTCCACCGACGAATAGTCGTGCTTCATCTCCGTCAACGGGATCTGTTCGCCCTCGGCGATGCGCAGAAATCGCTGAATATCCGCCGACTCTCGGCCGATGAGGGGTGCCGTCACTGAATTGGAGGTCAGGGCGTTCTCCACATAGCTGGACTCAAAGGCCGCCCGGTTCCCGCTGAGAATATCGCCCAGGTTGTAGATATCGGCCCGGTTGGCCAGCATGTCGGGGATCCGAAACTTTTCGCCCGACTCCGTATAGGGGTTTCCACCCATGACCACGGAGAAGCGCTTGCCCCTCAAGTCATAGGTCTTGGAGCGCCCATTCCACACTCCGTCGACCCTTCGCGTCGCATCGCATAGCGAGATAAATTGCTGCATAAACTCCGGCGATACATGCTGCACGTCGTCGACGTAGAGCATGACATTATTGCCCATCTCGAAGGCAAAATTGAGCTTTTCGACCTCCTGTCGCGACGTCGCCGTCGGCGCATTCGCCGGGTCCAGAGAGGTCACCTCGTGGCCCAGCGAGGGTCCGTTGACCCGCACAAACATCACGCCCAATCGGCTGGCGATATACTCCATGAGCGTCGTCTTTCCATAACCGGGCGGGGAGATCAAAAAGAGCAACCCGCTTCGATCGGCCCGCGTCGAATCGCCGGCCGTCCCCATCTGGGTCGCCAGGTTATCGCCAATCATATCGAGGTAGACTTCGTTGATCAGTCGGTTTCTCACAAAGCCACTCATCACCTGGGGCTTGAGATCGCCGACCTCCAAACGCCTGGCCTCCCGCTCCACCAACTCATGAGTTCGCCGGCGATAGGCCCGCCAGGCCGGCACGTGCTCGTCGATATAGCGGCGAAGCCGTGCCAAAAATGCATCGAGGCGGATCGTCATTTGTCCCCCGTCGATGCGCGGATGCTGCCCGCGTAGCCCCTCGATATCGAGGCGCGTCCGCACCTCTGAGGCCTTCCACTCCAGGCCGTCGCCCACCACCAGCATCGCCACCGCTTCTGGCACCACGTGGGAGACGTCGTCGTCGACCTCGCGCTGGACAAATCCCTTGACCCAGGCCTGAATCAGGTCGTATCGCTCACCCAGATCTTCGCTCAGCCCCTCCAGATCTTCCTCGAAGGCCAGCCGATTTCCCCGCCGCTCAAGGCTATCCTTAAACCCATTGCGAAGCTCTGAGGACTCGGCATTGATCACAAAAAACGGGTCGACTGGAATCAGCTCCTCCGCCAGATATCGCCCCGCCTCCATGCACCGCGCCCGCTCAAACCGACCCGGTCGACCCTTCTCTCCGGGCACACTCTCCACCCGCAGTTCTTGCTCTTCGATGAAGGTATCGATCGCCTCACCCAACTCGTCACCCAACCCCCGGATGGGACCCTCCTGCTCAAAGGTCTCGCGCAGACGGCCAAAGCTCTGTGCCCGGCGCTTCCATCGATCCCTTCGTTCATCTTGTCCATAGGCCCAAAATAGCGCCGCTGCCGCCCTCGCTTGAGGCGTAAACCGAAGCAGGCCCGCCGTCTTATAGACGCCGAGCAACGCCTCCAGAACCCTGGCGGCATCCTCGTCGTGAACCCCCCGCTCATAGCCCTCGTCGTAGCGATTGGTCCGCGCCTCATCGACCACCTCTTTGAGGCCCCCCTCGCTTCGGGCTTGCTCTCGCAGATCGGCGATCGTCCACTTCCCGTCACCTTCCTCGGCCTCAAAGATGATCGTCGCCGCCAGGTACTCCGCCCGGTAGATCTCGTCGGTCTCCGAGATCAGCGGCTGATCCCAAAACGGTCGCGTCGCCGCGTAATCCTCGTCGTCGATGGGCTCAAAGAACTCCGTCCCCGTGATGTGGAGCATCATCTCATCGCCCCGCGGCACGGCCGTCATCTCCGGATCGCCGTCGCCGATGCTAAAGCGATGGCGCCCCAATTGGATCACATCATCGCCGTCGCCGTAGAGATCGACCTTGTCGCGCAGTTCGCGAATCGACTCGTCCTGGGTCTGACTGAGCTTCGTCTGCAGATCGTCGGCCGCCACCTGCTCGCCCAACCCCCGCAGCCGCTCGATCTGATCGCGCACCCGCATCGTCATGGCGTCTGAGGCAAAGAAGGCGTTGAGCTCCTCCACCGAGTCCTGACTCGCCGCTCGCCGTCGCACATTGGTCAGCACCCGTTCGCCGGCGTCGATGATCTGCTGAGCCCGCCGCTGCTGCTCCTCCAACAGCGTCTGCTTTCGGCTCTCAAAGGTCTCATAGATCTCCTCGCGCTTCTCGCTGAGCTTGTCCAGATAGGTGTCAAACTCGCTAAAACGAGTCTCAATATCCTCCAGTTGCGACAGCACCCGACTTAGCCGCTCATCGCAGGCCTCCGGCGTATCCGCTAGCCCCAGCGCACTATTGACCGCCTGATCGAGCAATTGGTATTGCACAGCGAATTCCGCCTTACCCTCCCGATCGCGAACCTCGGACAAGCGGTTCTTGAGCCCCGCCCGCACCTGATTCTGACGACCCAGGAGCTCACCGATATCGTCGAGGATCGCCGTTCGCTGAGCCGGATCTTCGATCTCTAGATTGCTCACCACATCGGTCAACAGGGTCAGCTCTTCGTTGACCTCATCCAGGTCCTCGATCAGCGCCTTGCCCTCCGTTGTTTTGGCAAATTCCTCGGCTCCCTCTTCAATCTCCTCGAGCCGATCGTGATAGGGCTCCAGCGCATCGTCGCCCAGCAAGAATTCCACCGCCGCATCGGTGACCCGGTCTGTGCGCTCAATGGTCTCCTCTTCGAGCTCATCGAGGCGGTCGTCGTCCATATAGCGCACGTCGTGCAGCGTGATCAGCCGGCCTCGATGCTCCCGCAGCGTCGCCAACCCCTCCACAAATCGGTCGAGCCTCGACCACTCCCCAAATCGCGTATCCGTAAGCACACGACTGTGGCGCTTTTCCATCTCTTCCAGGCGGCGTCGGGCATCCTGCTTCATCGCCCGCACCTTGATGAACTCCTCGATCACCAATTCTGCCGTATTGATGATCTCTTTGACCAACCCCTTGATATTGCCAATCTCTTCATTGGCCAGCCAATAATAATTATCCAGCAGGGTCTGCGCCGCTTTGATCAACGCCTCATACACCGTCTCACTGGGCTCCAGATCACCGATCATCCGGCACAGCCCAAGCAGATCAGAGATCCCACGCACCAACTCCGCATTGCCCAGGTTGATCAGCTCCGAATCGCTGTCCGCTGGCTTCTCGGCGGCGAATTCATCGTCGTAATAGGGCGTCTCCCAGATCTGCATCGGGTGCACCCGCGTGGCCTCATCGTTCATCAACCGAAAGACCGCCATCTTGCCATCGCTGAATATGCTGTAGCCGTGGCAATTGATCGGCGTCTCGATCTCCTTTCTGATCACATTATAGGACAGCAGCAGATAATTACCCTCTCCGGGACGATAAAAGACATATAAGAAATCCTCCCCATTGGCCGAGCGAACCATCTCCTGGAAACGCATCCCATCGGTGTCGATATCGAAGGTCCTCATCGGACCCTCGGACAACACATAGCCCCCGGGAAAAATGACCCCCTGATCTTCGGGCAGCGTCACGCAGGACTGACCGATCGTATCGATGCGCTCCACGTCTTTCGTCAGGCTATTGAAGACGAAATAGCGCCATTCATTTTCTCGATAGGGCAAAATCCTGAGAAGGATCAGATTATCGAGCTTCGTATAGAAGATGTCGGCGTCGCCCAGCGACTGGTGCGTATCCTCCACGGGCTCGCTATAGATGCCGCGCCCCGACTCCGTATTGTCCTCGATCTTGATCGTCAATTCGCCACCCACGCAGTCGACGAACACCTCGTCTTCCACACAGACATGGGGATAGCGCCCCTGGACATGGGCCTGGCGGGGCACTTCCCGCCAATCGAAGTCGTGTTGCTGGGGGTCGCGAAGATCTCTGCGCCCGGAATTGTCGATATACGACACCTGATCGTCGCTATCGATGGCCCATCGAAACACCCGAATATCATCCAGGGTCGTTCCCGTCTGAAAAACGGCCATCAGACGCGCATCCGTGCGCTGAAGCTGCAATAAGCGCACATCCCCATAGTAGGTGTACAAACTCTCGAAGTCGCCGACGAAGTCTTCCTCGCCCAGGAAGTTTTCCTCTCTTCCCTCCGGCAGCGGTTCCACCTCAAACTCGCCCCCGTCGCGGTGAAACGCGTGATAGCTAAAGACGTCCTCCACCTCCGTGGACTTCTTCATGCCGATATAGACATTATAGCCAAAGAGCAGGTGGTCATCGATGGTGATGATATCTCGAGGGATGCAATTATGCTCCGTTCGCACGACCACCTGGCCGTCCACCGCCAGCTGAGTTCCCCCGAAGACGGCCTGGCGTTGGTCATTGAGCGACTCCGCTCGCTCTTTCAACTCCTCGGCTCGATCGGCGAGGCGATCGCGGATCACCTCGTAATTACTCCCTCGAACTTCCCCGCTCTCTTCGCTGCTCATCGGCCACCGCCCACGTCAAAACCACTCTTAACCTTCGGGACGCGTCGCTCCCGGGCCCTCAGACCTTTTTCTTGGGATCGATGGCGTCGAGCTTCGTATCGCGTACCAGGTCGATGAGCTCGTCGATCTTTTGACGGCCCTCATCTTCGGCCTGCTCGCGCACCGCCCCCAGAATCTCGGAGAGCTTCGGGCTCGCCTTGCCGTTCTGGTCGACATCCATCACTGGACCGCCGACCTTGTCGAGCCCTTTCATCACCGATCCCAGCATATTTTGGGCCGTCGGACTGCTGTCCATCAGTCCCTCGACCATATATCCCGCCGATATGGAGCTCAAAAAGTTGTCGTAGAAATCGTCGTTGCCGCCGACGATATTGATGTCGGCCTCCGACATCGCCTTGCCGAGCACGTCGGCCTGGGCCTTGGCGATCTGCACCGCATTTTGAATGCGTTCGAGGCCCAGTTTCTCGCCGACTTCAAGCTGCAGACGATACTCTTCGTGGGCCAGCGTCTTGTCGCCGAAGGTCTCCAGCGACTTCGCCTTTTTGGCCAGACCTTCCGCTTCCGCCACCAGGCGTTCGCGAATGCCCTCCGCTTCCGCACGCTTCATCTCGATGACCGCCGAGGCCTCGGCCTTGCCCTGCTCTGAGGTCACCTTCGCTTTGGCCAGCCCCTCTTCTTCCAGGGCCTTGGCATTTTCCTTTTTGACGCGAATCTTGACCAGATCGCGCTCTTCGGCACCGGCCGCTTCCGCCAGCATCTTCTCGCGCGTCACCTTCGCTTCCACCAGGCCTTCCTTCTCGACAGCCTGGGCGTTGGCTTCCTTGACCTGCACTTCCGCAAGGCCCGGTGCCGCCTGTTCGGCCTGCACACCTTGTGCTCGTTGCTTCTTCGCCTTGGCAATGCGCTCTGCCGCATCGACCTCCGCGTCGGCGCGGATGATCTGTTCTTTGGCCTCGTGCTCGGCGACCTTCTCTTTGGCCTCCGCGCCCTTGATATCGGCGATCAGCGCCTCTTCGGCTCGACCTTCCGCCGCGATCACCGAGGAGTCCTTCTCCCGCTCCGCAGCTTTGATCTTTCGAAGCGTGGCGATCTCTTCTTCTTCTTCGGCCACCGTGCGGTCCACGGCGATACGCTCTCGCTTGACCTCTGCGACCTGACGCTGCTCCGTCTCAATCTCGCGCTCTTTCTCGATCTTTTTGAGTGACGTCTCTCGCTCGCGCTCCACGATCTGGAGCTGCCGCTCCTTCTTCACATTCTCTTCTTCCACCGCCAGCACGCGCTCGCGATTCTTATTGGCCACCTCTTGCTCCCGGCGGCTCTCTACCTTGCGGATCTCGACCTCTTCCTGGGCCTCGATCTCTGCCTTCTGAGCACGGGCGATCTCGCGCGCCCGAATCTCCTCGGCCTCCGCCTTTTGCTGGGCTTCCACCACCGCGATTTCACGGCGCTGCTTGGCCTCTGCATCGGCATCTTGGCGCTCGTATTCCAGAAGCGCTTTTCGCGTCTCCAGATCGTCGCGACCGATATCCTTCTTGGCCTTATTCTCCAGCATATTCTTGCGATACCGCTTCTCGGCGGTGATCTCCGTGATCTTTTGAAGACCCCGGGAGTCCAGGACATTCTCCGGATCCAGCTCCGTCGCCGGCGTCTGCTCCAGGTAGTCAATGGCGGCGTCTTCCAACACATAGCCGTTGAGGTCCTCACCGATCACGCGAATGATCTGATCCCTGAATTTCGTCCGCTCCTCGTAGAGCTCCTCGAATTCAAGCTGCTTACCCACCGTCTTCAACGCTTCCGAAAACTTGGCCGTGAACAGCTCTTCCAATTTGTCGTGATCGGAGGCCCGCTCACACCCCACGGCCTCGGCGACCTTCTTGACGTCCCGATCCGTGCGATTGACCTTCACGAAAAAAGTCACCGTGATGTCTGCTCGAATATTGTCGGCACAGATCAACCCGTCGTGGCCATCCCTCTCGATCTGAATGGTCTTCACCGAGATATCCATCACCTCGGCGCGGGTGATAAAGGGGAAGATAAAGCCCCCCGTAAAGTGCACCTTCACTCCCCAGGGCCAGTTGACGATCAGCACTTCGCCCTGGTCGACCTTCTTATAGGCCAACAAACTTCCCATCCCGAGCGCGATGATCAGGGCGATGATGCCCACGACCATCCCGAATACGCCCAACTCTCCAAGCAACGCCAGCGTTGTCATTGCAATCTCCTCAGTCACTTCTCATTTAGCCACGTTTGGCTTTCGCCTTCTCTTCTTCGTACCGCTCTGCCGCCTCTTCCAACCCCTCAAAATCGATCTCATCGAGCACCACTTCTTGCTGCCCCGACGGTCTTGCCAACATCTCGTCGAAGGGTTCTACCTCATAGCAATTGTCTTCGCTATCAAACCCAATGATCAAAGCCTTGTCCCCGCGACCCAGGTTGTTTTTATGGGCACACCGAATACTGAGGGTCAACTCCGACCCTTCCGAAAAACACCGAGCCTGACCAAACCGGGCATCCACCGCACTGGTCGACACCTCGCACACCGTTCCGATTAACGCTTCTCCATCATCAACCCCGGAGACCCCCTCGAACAACAGCCCCAACGGCGCTGTAAGCAACGCCGTCACCGGAAAGGCCGCCAGCGTCGCCAGCAATAGGATTCCCCACCCCACCAGGGGTCCACCATCCAGATAGGTCGCGCTAAAATGAACCATCAAGTAAGTGATCGCCCATCCCGAGAACACAAAAAACGTCAAGAAAATGCTCATCGGCACTCGACCAACGCCGAGTGATGTCAAAAATTGCAGAAACCCCGCGCCGGCCTCATCGACTCCACCCACGTCCAGGTCCAGTTCGAAAGCCCCACCGCCGCCAATCGTCACGACGGCGCTCAATAACAGCGCCACTCCCAGTAATACAGAGTAGACGACCGTCGGAAATCCCAGCGCGATTTGGAGAAACTCCTGCATCGTTCCCAATCCTCAACGTCGTAGCATATTCTCAATACTAACCATTGCTAACCCAGAGATCGCCGAAGTTCAACCCTTTAGCCCGGCTTATTCATGAGACGTCGTGACGCGCCCTGAGCGCGCTGGGAGCATCGCGACCGACACCTGGGGCCTGCGGGCCCGCAACCCCCATCGCATGGACACTACTCATCCCATGCCCACTCGATACGTATCAGTCGAGGGGCACATAGAATGGGGGCTTACGGGACTTGGAAGGTTTTTGTTACTGGCAAATAGTTTCGGGCAGAGGGAACGAACTCGCCCCGCGGAGGCCGGATACGGGTTCGCCGCAGACCTCGATGCTCCGACCCACCTCCCCTCAAATTGTCTTTTGTACCCCTAAATAGGCGGTGGTTCTGTAACCCCACGGCGTCGATAGCCTCTGGTTGCGTGACATCGGTGGTTGGTCAATCTTGGGCTTCGATGGTTGAGGTCACCCCACCATTGTCTATTTAGGTAGACAAACCACAATTTGGGCGGAGGTGATTCCAACGATGATAGCTTGTCCAGACATTCAACGGTGCCTGGTTACATCCAAAAGTCGGGGTCACC
>CAYQBU010000171.1:0-8362 GCA_964415785.1 uncultured Bradymonadales bacterium | reverse complement strand
GGCAAACAGGGGCTGATCCAGGTTGTGGCGCCGGCTTTTATTTTCGTGGGCTTGTTGGGGACGCTGGAAGAGCCGGGGTGGCGCAGGAGGCTGTGGAGGCGGCGATGACCGTGGTGGCCTGGGTCCTGTCGTGGCGATGGATGCTTGCTCAGGGCGCGGGGAGAATCATGAGGCTTCGATGGGCAAAGCTCAGGGTTCCTCTTCGGTGGCCTGGTGGGTTTCATCTTCGGGGTCGAGGAGGCCCCGTTCCTCGAGAATGTCCCAGGACAGAGGTGGGCGTTCGTCGAGGTTGAGGTGCATGGTGGGGGTGTGGCAGCGAACGTCGGTGGGGCAGTAGGTCTCGGGGCCGCCATGGAGGTGGGGTTGTTTGGGCATGGCGGGATAGGTCAGCGCCGGTCGGAGGCGGAATCGGCCGGGGATGATGGCTTCTTCGGCGGCGCGGAGGGCGTCGTAGGCGGTGTCGAAGGAGTCGACGAAGGTGATCTCCGGGGGTTGGCGAAGGCGGGCGGGGATGTCGACGTCCAGGGTGCGGGGGCCGTCGTTGATGCCGGCGGAGCGGGTGACGCGGTGGGTGTGGCCCGTGGGGCGGGGGTCGCCCACGACGAGGACGGTGTAGAGGGCGTAGCGCCGGGAGTCGGGGGTGTCGATGGCGACGAGGAGGGCGCCCATGTCGTTTTGATCGTGGCGAAAGAGGCAGCGCGAGCCCTGGTCGGTGGCGACGGTGGCCCCTCGGGCCAGGGGACCTTCATCGATGGGGGTGGTCGGTTGCTTGGGGCCACCGATGAAGCCGCGGTGGCCGCCGGGGCGCTCGCTGAGGACGAGGGAGAGCTGCGAGGTTTTGCGGTTGGGGACGCGGGCAAAAAAGCAGTGGGCGCCGCTGTGGGGGTGGGCGGTGATGTGGGTGTCGGTCACCGTGGAGGGGTCGATGGGCTCGAAGTCGGTGAGGTGCCAGTCCAGGGGGCCGTCGTAGGGCTCGCCGTCGGGATCGGTGATCGTGGGGCCCGGGCGGTGCAGGTCGTTGATCAGGGGGCCATCGAGGATGGTGGAGATGGCGGGGGGGAGGTTTTCTCTGTAGTCGTCGCGGGCCAGGATGCGATCCTGGTGGCGCTGGAGGTGGTCCTCCATATCGACCTGGCGAAGCGGCGGTTGGACGCAGTCGCCGTCGCAGCGCGCGTTGGTGCGGTCGCCGGAGTCGGCGTTGGAGCCAGAGGCGCAGCCGGCGGCGAGAATGGTGGCAAAGAATAGAAAAAGTAGGCGTCGGCACTGGACCATGGCTCCCCCCGAAGCGGTGGTCGTAGATTGATGAGGCTCAGGCTATAAAATGTAAGTGCCGACGCCGAAAAGCCAATATTGGTGGGGGGTTAGCTTCGCTCCAATACCATGCTCAGGCCCAGTCCGCCGGCGGCGCACATGGTGAGGAGGGCGAGCTCGTCGTCGCGGCGCTCCATCTGGCCTGAGAGCTGGGCGATCATGCGGCCGCCGGTGGCGCCAAAGGGGTGGCCGATGGAGACGGAGCCGCCGTTGATGTTGAAGGTGTCCATGTCGACCTCGCCGATGGCGGCGTCGAGGCCCAGGTCCTGGCAGTGCTCCTCGTTTTCCCAGATGCGCAGGTTGGCCAAAACCTGAGCAGAAAACGCCTCGTGCATCTCGACGAGATCCATGTCGTCGAGGGTGAGGCCGGCGCGCTCCAGGGCGATGGGGGTGGCGAAGGTGGGGCCGAGCAGCAGATTATGCTTTTCGATATTGAGGCCGACGTGGGCGTAGGATCGGACGGCGGCCTTGTAGTTCAGGCCCAGGTCGTCGGCCATGCTCTGACGCATGAGCATGACGGCGCTGGCGCCGTCGGTCAGGGGCGAGGAGTTGGCGGCGGTGATGGTGCCGTGCTTTTTGTCGAAGACGGGGCGTAGGCCGGCCATCTTGTCGGCGGAGGTGTCGGGGCGGACCATGGTGTCGCGGGCCAGGGGCTCGTCGAAGTCGTCGCCGGTGAGCACGGTCATGACCTCGGGGAGGCGCCCCTGGTCAAAGGCCCTGGCGGCGCGGTGGTGGGTCGTCTCCGTGTATTCGTCCTGGGCCTTTCGGCTGATGTCGTATTGCTTGGCCATCAGCTCCGCGGATTCGCCCATGGAGAGGCCGGTGGTGGGCTCTTCGATGGCCGGGGTCTGGGGTTTGAGGTCCGCCGGCTTGATGCCCCTGAGGGCCCTGATGCTCTGCTGGATGCTCTTGGCCTTGGCGGCGCCCTGGAGGGCGTGGGTGAGCTCCAGGCTAAATTCGGCGCGAGCAGCGCTCATGGCCTCCACGCCGCCGGCGATGACGACGTTGGAGGTGCCGGCGATGAGGCTATTGATGCCCTGGACGGCGGCATAGGCGCTGGAGGCGCAATACATCTGGACGGTGGACGAGGAGATGGACTTGGGGACCTGGGTGCGAAGGACCACCTCGCGGCCCACGTTGGGGCCGTTGGTGGGAGGGGCGACGCAGCCAAAGATGAGCTCGTCGATGAGCCCGGCGTCCAGGTCGACGCGGTTGACCAGCTCGGTGACCGCCTGGCGGCCCAGATCGGCGTGGTTCCAGTCCTTGTAGTGGGTCCAGGCCTTGGCAAAGGGGGTGCGTACCCCGTCGACGATGACAATGGGGTCGTCGGCATTGAGGGAGGTGGAGGGGGCCATGGCAAAACTCCTTGAGATCAGTTGAGGCGAAGAAGGCGAAGCGGTCGTTAGGGCCGATCAGTGGTCGTAGAAGGTGTCGCCGTCGGCGGCCTTGTCGACCAAGATTTGAGCGGGCTCGAGGCGCTCGCCGAATTGGTCGGCCAGGCGGTTGAGCTGGTCGACGATGCGGGAGAGCCCGACCTCGTCGGCGTAGCGAAAAATGCCGCCGCGAAAGGGGGGGAAGCCGAGGCCGAAGATGACGCCGATATCGCCGTCTCTGGGGGTGCGAAGGATGCCCTCCTCGAGGGCGAAGGCGCATTCGTTGAGCATGGCCAGCCAGCACCGCTGCTGGACGAGCTCGCGGTCGACGCGGCGGCGGTCGCGGCCGCCGGGCAACACGTCGTAGACCGATTCGTCGGGCACGTCGGAGCCCTCGCCGGCGTAGTCGTAGAAGCCAAAATCATTCTTTTTGCCCTTGCGGCCCTCTTCGGCCAATTGGGCAAGTGCCGTGGGGGCATGCCAGCGCTCGGAGAAGGACTCCTGGAGGACGCCGGCGGCCTTTTGGCCCACGTCCATGCCCACCTCGTCGACCAATTTGAGGGGGCCGACGGGGAAGCCAAAGTCGGTCATCGCCTTGTCGACGTCTTCAATGCGGGCGCCCTCCTGGAGGATCCAGCCCGCCTCGTTGATGTAGGCGCCGATGACGCGGCTGGTAAAGAAGCCGGGGCCGTCGTCGACGACGATGCAGGTCTTGCCCATCTTGCGACCGACCTCGAGGGCGGTGGCGACGGCGCGCTCCGAGGTCTGGTCGGTGCGGATGATCTCGAGCAGCGGCATTTTGTAGACGGGACTGAAGAAGTGCATACCCAGCACGTTTTCCGGTCGCTTGGCCTCGGCGGCGATGTCGGCGATAGGGATGGTGGAGGTATTGGAGGCGAAGACGGTCTCGTCGTGGGCCCGCTCCTCGACGTCGGCCAGGACCCGTTGTTTGAGGTCCAGAGATTCGAAGACGGCCTCCACGACCAGATCCGTCTGGCCAAAGCCTGTGTATTCGGTGGTCCCGGAGACGCGTCCAAAGAGGACGTCGGCGCGGGCGTCGCTGATCTTGTGGCGGTCCACCAGCTTCTGGAAGAGGCCATGGATATAGTTCATGCCCCAGCCCAGGCCCTCGTGGTCGCGGTCCTTGAGGCGGACATCGTAGCCGTTATAGGCAGCGACCTGAGCGATACCGGCGCCCATGAGGCCAGCGCCGAGGACGCCGACTTTTTGGACGTCGAAGGGCTCGGTGTCGTCGCCGACGACGGGGTCCTTATTGACCTCCTGGCGCATAAAGAAGATCTGCATCAGGTTTTTGGCGACGCTCGATTGGACGAGCTCGATAAAGGCCTCTGCTTCGGCCTCCAGGCCCTCCTCCAGGCCTTTGGAGAAGCCGGTTTCGATGACGTCCAGGGCTTTGCTCAGCGCCGGGTAGTGGCCGCCGCTCTTTTTATTGGCCTTGTCGCGGGCCTTGTCGAAGATGACCTTTCGCGCCGGGGTGCGGGCGGCGAGTTTGACGGGATCGTGGATGGCCTCCTCGATATTCTTGGTAAACGAGGAGGGGGAGCTCTCGCGGCTGGCGAGGTCGCGGGCCTTTTGGGCAGCGACGTCGAGGAGGATGCCGGGGTGGACGAGATCGTCGACCAGTCCCAGGCGAAGGGCCTTGTTGCCGTCGACCTGACGGCCGGTGAGGATCATGTCCAGGGCCTGACTCAGGTCGATGAGGCGGGGAAGGCGCTGGGTGCCACCGCCGCCGGGGATAAGGCCGAGCATGATCTCGGGGAGGCCGAGGGTGGTGGCGTCGGCGTCGGTGGCAATGCGGGCGTCGCAACCGAGGGCCAGTTCCAGGCCCCCGCCCAGGCATTGGCCGTGGATGGCAGCGACGACGGGCTTGTCGAATTCTCCGAAGCGGGCCATCAGGGTTTGGCCGCGCTCCACGAGGGCGCGCAGCGCATCGGGATCGCCGTAATAGCCCTGGAGCTCCTCGATATCGAAGCCGGCCACAAAATTATCTTTTTTGAGGCTGTGGAGGACGACGCCCTGGATATTGCCCTCGCTCAAAGGGCCGTCGAGGAGTTCCTCAAAGCGGTCGACCATTGGTGTGGAGAGGGTGTTGACCGATTCACCGGCGACGTCGATGCCGACGAAAGCGATGCCGTCGTCGATGCTGACGGTGGCGAGTTGTTGCCCGTTGTTGGCAGTCATAGCGATACCTTTAACCATCAAAAAGAGAAGATAGAGCAATTGGGTTTGGCACTATTCCACAGGGGCGAAACATTATGCACTTAGAGCGATAAGGCAAGGAAGCGCGGGGAATAAAAGCGAGGTGGGAAAGCTTAAGAGGCTTGCATGGGCGCCTCCCTTTCTCTAGCGTCAGGCGTTGAAGCAACAGCACCTTCGCGTCACGAAATCCCTACGAATCGAAGACGAGCTAGTGGCCATATTGAGCAATCACAACCAGGTCGGTCCGCCAGGGTGGTGGGCCATTGGGATGGGGTTGATGGTGTGGCTTGTGTCGTCGACGGCGATGGCGGGGAC
Organism: uncultured Bradymonadales bacterium; assembly: GCA_964415785.1. Lineage (GTDB taxonomy): Bacteria > Myxococcota_A > Bradymonadia > Bradymonadales > Bradymonadaceae > SLJM01. Next base: position 3,143 of record CAYQBU010000171.1, on the reverse strand, counting down.
GCTGTGTGATGAAAAGCAGGGCCCGTCGGAGCCGATGTCAGAGGCTCCGGACGTGGTCAATGATATGGTCAATAAGGTGGAGTTGCCCTGTGGCGGCGAGATGGGGCAATCCTATCAGTCGCCGCGCTATAACGCCTGTTTTGCAGCCAGTCGATTGCCCGTGACCACGACGCCAGCCTGGCTGGCGACGCATATGAGCGATCAGATGTCGATGGGCAATGTCTTTGAGCAGATGCGCCACTTGAGTTCAACGGACTCCAGCGATGTCACCCTGACGGCGCTGCCCGGCTGGATGAGCGCGCAACTCGAAGAGTGGCAATGGCAGCTCGGCGAGCAACGTCGACCGAGCGGCGTGTGTTTGGACAATGATACGCGAGAGAGCTGTGGAGCTCTGCCATCGCCGGCGGTGTTGGTGATGGCGGGGAGTACGTCATCGGCCCAGAGCGCAGAGATAGAGCTGGAGATCCCCTGGCGTCCGGGCACAAGCCGGGGCACCGAGGAGATCCCAACGAGGCTTGCCGTGGGCCCCTCCGAGGGCCATCCTCCGACGGTGGATCGCCCCCCTGAAGCCAGTTAAGACAACATAGGTGTGGACGTCTCGGTGCTCCACGGATCCCAGGGTCTGTGGGTCATCACCGGCGGTCGATCGGCGCGAGAGCGCTTGTGGTGCGGCGAAGGCTATGCCACAAGACGCGACGTGGTGACCATGCGACCGCGCAGTCGAGATGTCACTTCAACCAAAGAGAATCAACGCAGAACGAGATCATTCCCTTAGAGGAGCACGAACAGTTATGGCAATGGAACAAACGCAAGGAAATGGCGGCACCATATTAACGGTGATCGTCGCAGCAATCGTCGGCTTCGGCCTCGGCTGGGTCGTCGGCAATTTTAATGTGGGACCAGAAGGCGAAAGCGAAACGGCCTCGGCGGCCATCGATGGCCCGGAGGGGCAGGGATCGCTGACCGATAGCGATACGCTTCCCGTCGGCGACAGCCCCATCCTGGGCGATCCCGACGCACCGATCACGGTGGTCGAGTTTACGTCCATGCAATGTCCCTTCTGCGGCCGCGCCGCCGGGACCCTCAATGAGCTGGTGGAGAATAACCCGGGCGACGTCCGCCTGGTCTTTAAGCACTTCCCGCTGGGCATGCAGCAAGAGGCCAAGCCGGCCTCCATCGCCCTGGTCGCCGCCCACCGACAGGGCGAGGACCACTTCTGGAATATGAAGGACGCCCTCTTTGATCGCCTCGACGATTACGGATCCCAGCCAATGGAAGACCTGGCCGCCGGCATCGCCGAAAACCAGGGCATGGACGTGGACCAATTCCGCGAGGACTTCAACGACCCGGAAGCCGAAGCCATCGTCGATCGCGACCAGTCGCTGGGCCAGGAGCTCGGCGTGCGCGGCACGCCGCACTTCTTCATCAATGGCGAAGTGGTCAACGGCGCGCAGCCACTGGCCGAATTCCAATCGGTGGTTGACCAGCAAATGGCATTCCTCGACGAATTGCGCGAGGAAGGAGTGGCGGAAGCCGATCTCTACAGAGAAGCCATCGAGCGCAACCTCGGTTCGGCGCAGGCTCCGGAGCAGGAGCGAGCGCAGCAGGAGCCGCAGGAAGAAGAGGTCGAAGTTGAGTATGTGCCGATTCGAGATCACAACTTCTCGAAGGGTGCCTCCGAAGAAGATGCGCTGGTGACGATCTTTGAATTCTCCAGCTTCCAGTGCCCCTTCTGCGCCCGCGGCGCCGAGACGATCGGCGAGCTGGTGGAGAAGTATCCCGACGAGGTACGCGTCGTCTTTAAGCACTTCCCGCTGGCCATGCAGCAGCAGAGCGAGCCCGCCTCCCGAGCCGCTCAAGCGGCGGGTAACCAGGATCGCTTCTGGGATTACTACGACCTTCTGTACGCCAATCAGGACGATCTGGGCGAAGACCTGTTCATGCAGCTCGCCGAAGAGCTGGGCCTGAATATGGATCGCTTCCAGGAAGATTATGAGTCGGCGGAAACGGCTCAATTCGTGGAGCAGGACCAGTCCGACGGTCAGGAGGCCGGCGTGCGCGGCACCCCGGGCTTTGCCATCAACGGTGTGCGCGAAAATGGCGCCCAACCGCTGCCGGTTTTTGAAGGCCATGTCCGAGACCAGATCGAGATTGCTCGCGAAGTTCGCGAGGAGACCGGTCTCAGCGGCAACGAGCTCTATGAGGCGATCGTAAACCACAATAAAGAGCATCTGGCGGGAAGCGCCGGTCAGCCCGAGCCGGCTCAGCCGGAGCGCCAAGCTGATGGCGGCGGAGACGTCGACCTGAGCGTGGGCAACTCCTTTACCAAGGGGCCCGAAGACGCAGCGGTGACCATCTATGAATTCTCGAGCTTCCAGTGCCCCTTCTGCGCCCGTGCGGCGGACACGATGAGCGAGGTCCTCGAGGAGTATCCCGACGACGTGCGTCTGGTCTACAAAAACTTCCCCCTTCCCTTCCAGGCCGAAAGCGAGCCGGCAGCGCGAGCCGCCGTGGCGGCAGGCCAGCAGGGCGATGAGCACTTCTGGAGCATGTATGAAGCGCTCTACGACAACCAGAGCCGATTCGGCGAAAGTGGGTTGTGGGACGAGTTGGCTCGGGACATTGGTCTCGATATGGACCAATTCCAGAGCGACTTCGAAAGCGACGCCGTCGCCCAACAGGTGGAGGCCGAGCAGTCCGAAGGACAGGCCAATGGCGTTGAGGGCACACCGGCCTTCTTCATCAACGGCCAGGAACTCAGTGGTGCCCAACCCATTGATCGCTTCCGTCAGGTCATCGACGCCCAGCTCTAATGTGAGTTGAGCAGCGATGAATGCCGAGCCGCCTCCTGAGAAGGGGGCGGCTTTTTTTGTGGGGGGGCAAACCCCGGAGGCCGGCGACGCAGACACCGAACCCATGAGGTCGCGCGGACCCTGTATTATTAGGGGGTAAAAAAAGACGATTAAGGGGGAGAGGTGTTGGAACCACGGTGGTCGGCAGCGCAGAAAGCGAAGCCACGAGGTTACGCGGATCCTGTATTATTAGGGGGTAAAAAAAGACGATTAGGGGGGAGAGGTATTGGAACCAAGGAGGTCGATCACCCACCCCTTAAATCGTATTTAAAACCCTCTAATAGAAATAGG
>CAYQBU010000170.1:0-8383 GCA_964415785.1 uncultured Bradymonadales bacterium | reverse complement strand
CTGAAGCGGTCGTCGAGGTGGTCGATGGTGTGGTGAAGCTTTTGGAGTTGGGGCGGCGACGAGGCTCCGTCGAGGCGCTGGCGGAGCTTTTTGGCAGCCTCGTTGAGGTCGTCGAGGCGCTGGCGTTGGAGCTGCCGAGCCCGGGGATGCTCGGAGAGGGGGAAAGTGCGCAGGCGGCGCTGAAGGTCGTCGAGGCGAAGGCGGGCGCTATCGCCGAGCATGGTGGCGTGACGCTGGGGGTCGCGGCGCTGAAAGAGGGCCTCGTCCTGGGCGATGCTCTCGAAGGTAGCCTGGATGCGATCGGCCACATCGCGCCAGGGGCCATTGTCGTCGGCCGTCCAGGCGCGCTCCAGTTGGTCGCGCAGTTCGTCGAGGTGGTTCCGCCATTGGTCGAGGCTCTTGTCCAGCGGTGGTGTGGGGCGAGCAAAGACCAGGCGGCGAATGCGGTCCAGGAGCGCCAGCAGTCGACTTCGACCCGGCGTGCGGCCGGGGCGCGGGCGGTACTCCTGAAGGAGGCGCTGGAGCCGACGGGCCAGCACCTGAAGGCGGTCCGGGTCCTGGGTGAGGGCGGCCTGGAGGCCAGCGATGAGGTTTTGACGACGACGGCGATAGCGCCGCGCTTCGGCGCCCCAGAGGTGGACGTCGAGGTCGGCGCTATCGTCGATGAGTGTCTCGATGGCCTCCCAGTCCAGAGATGGCGGCGGAGTTGGGCGGTCGATGGTAAGGGAGAATTCGCGATCGCCGAGGCGTCCAAAGGCCTGAAGGTGCATGGCCTGGTCGATGTCGATGACCAGCTCGATGGGCGCACCGGCGGCGATATCCTGGGGGCGTTCGAGGACAACGGTTTTGATGGGAAGATGGTGTTGGAAGAGGCGCAAGATCACGGCTTCGGCCTCGTCACCGACGCGAAAGGTGGTCTTGGTCCGCGTCGGAAGGTGGGTTCCCTGGGGGACGAGGACATGGCGTTTCGGGCGGCCATCGGCGTGGACTTCAAGGGCGATGTCTTTGGCGACGACGGCGGGGTTGCTGAGTGTCAGTGTGGGAGCAGGAGGAGCGTCGGCAGGGCGGCTGGGGAGCCAGAGTTCGACGGGATCGGAGTGGGGGACTGAGTGGGCCTGGAGTTGGGCTTGGAGATGGGAGGTCTCCGGGGCCTCTCCGAAGTCCTGGGGGAGGTCGTCGAAGGCAAATCGGGGTGGAGAAGCGGAGTGATCGAGGTTGGTAGTAGCCACCCACTCGGGGTCGCCGATATATTTTAGGGAGCAGGCCTCTGGCGTGGGTTCGGGAGCCTCGAGGAGTTGGCCCATGAGGAGGGGATCTTCATCGCCGGGGAGGTCGGTGATAGCGACGGTGGTGGTGTGGTTGGAGAAGTGCAGCGGGGCGACGGCGGCGGCGTGGAGAGCGGCGCCGCGAGCGACGGCAGTCTGGGGGTGGTCGCCAAAAATCTGGGCGTCCTCGACCTGGAAGCGCGGGGCGAGGTGGTCGGCCAGGGTCTGGCGGACGGCGGGCATTTTAGTGGAGCCACCGACGAGGAAGATGGCGTCGATATTCTCGGCGACGAGGTCATGGCGGCGATGAGCGATATCGAGGGCCTGATCGCAGCTCTGAAGGGTGGCGTCCAAGAGATCGTCGATGCAGCCGCGGAGGTCACTTCGGGTAAGCTCAAGCTCGAGATCGACGGGGCGATCGCTGCGGTCGGTGAAGATGGCCGGCCGGTGAAGCTGGATAGACGCATCGTCGGTGAGCGCCTCCTTGGCCTCGCGGGCAAGGCCCTGGAGGATTCGAAAGGAGTCGACGTCGGCGGTGTCGTCGAGACTTTCGCGAAGATCAGCGCCCTGATCGATGAGGTGACGTCTAAGTTTGTGAGCCAGGCGGCGATCGAAGTCGTCGCCGCCGAGGTGGTTGTCGCCGGCGATGCTCAGGACCTGATATTCGCCAAAGAGGGAACGGAGAATCGTGACGTCGAAGGTGCCCCCGCCGAGGTCGTAGACGAGGTAGGTGCCGTCGCCGAGTTGCTCATGCCAGCAGTGGTAGATGGCGGCGGCGGTGGGTTCCTGAAGGAGGCCCACGACGTCGAGCCCAGCGAGGTGGCCGGCGCGGCGGGTGGCCTCGATCTGAGGGGCGTCAAAATAGGCGGGGACGGTGATCACGGCCCGGTCGGCCTGGCAGGAAAGGGGGCAATCGCTTTGCTCCAGGAGCGTTTGCATGGAGGCGGCCAGAGAGGCCAGAAGGATAGCCGACGCATCGGTGGCGTCGATGGCGTCGGTCTGAGGAAGGGCTTTCTGGCGGCCGATATAGCGCTTTACGGAGCTGAGAAGCGGAGCGTCATTGGAGGCGTCACGGGCCCGGCGGCCGACCCGCCAGCGACCATCGTCGGTTTTGCGAAGCAGAGAGGGGATGGTGAGGTTGCCCTGGTCGTCGGCGGCCAGACGGGGGGCGGCGTCGCCGGGACCAAAAATGGCGGCCGCGCTCTGGGTGGTGCCGAGATCGATGCCAAAGGGAGGGCGAAAGGTCATGCGTCGTCTCCGGGTTCAGGGGCCGAGATGGCGTCGCGCAGTGGGGGAGGCAAAAAGGGCGGCGCCAGGTCGATGTCGACATGCTTGAGGGTGGGTAAGACGAGGGCGTCGGCCAGGGTGGGTTCCAGAGCCGGGAGGTCGGGAGCTTTGGGGTCGACGAGATTGTTCAAGCTCTTCCAGAGGTCGGGGCCGTTTGAGGCGTCGACGGGTGTGGGAGTGAGCATGGCCCAGCGGGCGCGAAATACAGGGTCTGAAGTCAGGCGTCGCCAGTCGCGTTGGAGCTCTTGTTTTTCTTCGGGGTCTAGGCGACGGGCAATCTTCTTGAGGTTGCGCGTCAATTGTTGGGTCGAGGCACGGGGGTCGAGGTTCCATCGCTCAAAGGGATTAGATGGTTGGCTCATGGGGCCTCCTGTTCGTCGTCGGTGTCGCCGTCGTTATCGCCGTCGGCGGGCGAGGCGTCGCCGGGAGGTGGTTGAGAGTCGAGGTCGAAGCCGAATCGTCGTCGCTCTTCGGCGAGGTCTTGGGTGTAGCGCTCGAGGAGCTCGTTATTGGGATAGAGAGCGGCGGCGCGCTCGACCGCCTCTTCGGCGCGTTCGAGGGGGCCGGAGAGGGCTCGCCGAGTGATGTCGAGCCGCCCCGTAGCTCCGGGAAGGGCGGAGAGTTTGAGGAGATGTCGGCCGGCGCGCTCCAGAAGGAGATAGGAGAGAAGTCGTGAGGCATTGCGGTGGCCGGGACACAGCGCGAGGGCGTCCTCCAGGGCCTCCTGGCGAGCGTCGATGGCCAGGGCATCTTCGGCGGAGAAGACCAGGACGTCGGCGACGGTGCCGGCGAGTTCGATGGGGAGATCACGCTGGCCGCTTCGCCAGGGCTCGATGAGGGGGATGAGACGCTCCAGAAGGGGAGGGAGGAGCATCATGTCTTCGTCGCGCTTTAACTCCCGGAGATCCCAGATGGTCCGCAGGGTATGCGTGAGAATGGCTTCGGCGAGTTGGGGTGAAGCGTTGAGTTGCTCGTGGCGAATGAGCGCACCGTCGAGGAGAGCGACGATGGCTTCAGTGGTAACGCTGGTCAAATCGAGGTTGTCGAGAAATTGCTGATAGCGATCGGCCACGGCGCGAAAGATGGCCTGGTGGCGCTCGTGGAGGCTTTTGGCAAGGGCAGATTCGAGGGCCGATGGGGAGTCGCTGTCGAGGAGGTCGGTGGCGTCCCGAAAGCACTGGTGAGCGAGGCGAAGTGAGCGGCGTTGAGGGCTCTGATCCCACTTCTGAAGGCGCAGGGCCTGGCGACCAAGGGTCTCCAGTGCATTTGCGGGGGTATCCAGGAGCGAGGCCAGGACCTGATGGGCTTGAGCTTCGTCGAGGTCAAAGGGGATCAGCAGCTGTTCTCGCAGGTAGGTCGAGTCGCCGAGGGAGCGCCAGTTTTGCAGGGCCCGCTGCCAGGAGCGGCGGGCGACCTCGAAGCGCTGGGCTTCGAGGGCGACGGGGACAAGTCGGGTGAAGAAGATCGCCTGGTGATGGGCCGTGGGGGGAGAGAATCCAGCGCTGCGGGCACGGCGCCAGCATTGAGGCCAGGCCTCGGGTCGGTCGAGGGCCGGTTCAATGATCGGCCAGGCGGGATCGCTCTGGAGGGATTGAATCCAAGACGCCCAGTGGTCGGCCGTGGCCTCGTCGGGCTGGATGAGCCCGGCGGAGAGACGCTTCATCAGGGTGGGCAAATAGTGGCGGGCGTCGAGGCGGGCCTTGAGACTCGAGAGGTCGGCCTGAGTCCTGGAGGCAGGCGATGGGAGGTCAAAGGTCACGGAGATCCCCGATGCAATGGACGCTAATTGGCTTGGGCAAAGCAAATATTGGTGATCAATTGTTCCAAGATCACTCGTTCGGGCAAAGGGCTGGACTTGAGGGCGATGTCGACGTCGAGCATCCATGCGAGGATATCGCGGACCCGGGAGGCGGGGAAGGTGCGGGCGTGACGGCGATAATCCTTGACGAAGTAGGGATTGACGCGCACGGCCTTGGCAGCCTTTTTGTTGTTGCTATTTCGCAGCTCGGGGTCCTGGAGGCGGGCGACGATGCGAAAGTGGCGCGCGATCATATGGGAGATGACGAGGCCCGATTCGCCGTCGAGAAGCATGCGCTCCAGGATCTCCATGGCCGATTGGTAGTCCCGATCGCCGAGGGTGTCGGTGAGGTCGAAGACGGAGCGGTTGCGAGTGCGGGCGACGACGGCTTCGGCGTGCTCCGTAGTTACGATGCGAGGACGGTCGTCGTCGGTCTCGCCGATATAGAGGTCGATCTTGTGGAGGGCCTGGTCGAGAGCAGCCAATTCGGTGCCCACGGCGTCGACGAGGTAGGCTCGGGCTTCGCGGCGAAGGTCGAGGTTGCGCGACTTGGCCTGGCGGCTGAGGAAGGGCCCCAGTTCATTTTCGTAGAGCGGTTTAAATTCGCAGACTTTAGCGGCCTTATTGATCTTTCGGGCCATGCCGGAGCGGCGATCGATCTTCTTTTTTTCGCTGGTGCGGGCGTGAAAAACGAGAACTGTGGTCGGCGATGGATCCTTGAGGTAGTCCTCCAGGGGCTCGAGCGTGGAGAGCTTGACCTCCTGGAGGTCGCGCACGAGCACCAGCCGACGCTCGGCCATCATGGGGAGCATCTCGACGGCGGCGAGGATCTTGCCGCCGTCGATGTCGCGGCCCTGAAAGGAGTCGTAATTGAAGTCGTTGGTGCCCTCGGGGCAGGCGGCTTTGGAGATGGCGTCCAGGGCCTTGTCGAGGAGGTAGGTCTCCTGGCCGTAGATAAAGTAGACCGGTGCGGGATCGCCGGATTGGAGATCGCGAAAAAATTGGCGAGCTTGTCGGGCCTGTTTGCTCATGGTCGAGGGCTCGTCTGGGAGTGGTGTTGGGCGTCCAAATGTTGGGCCAGGCGATGGGCGAGGCTCTGGGCGGCGTCGTCGACGGCGCGGCGAAAGGTGTCGTCGTGGCTGTCGATGGCGCCATCGAGGACGGGGCCGGAGGCAACGCCCAGGGCCTCAAGGGTCGGCGAGGCCTCTTCGTCGGGGCTCTCCATAACACAGGCGAGCTCGATCTGAATAATCCACTGGGACGGGCCATGCGACGATGAGGTGTCTCGGGCCTGGCAGCGCAGGGTCTGAGGAGCGTCGCGATCGATGGCGATGCCCTGGGATTGAATGGCGTGCCGAAGCTGGTCATCGATCAGCGATGGAGAGGCCTGGATATGAGCGGGCAGGGAGACCAAGGCCAGACGCAGAGAAACGTCGCTGGCATCGGCGTCCTCGGAGCTCGTGGGGGCCTGCCAACCGTAGGTGGAGCAGGCGGCAAGCAGCGCGGCGACGATGGCGATTCCAAGTTGTGGACCGACGAGTGAATTCATGGATGGTCTTGACATTAGCGGGGCTCTTCGTTAGCGCAAAGGGCCTTGAGTCTGGTCTTTCTCGTAGAGCCCGGATTCATCGGATCAACGATACTATGTCAATACGGGTCCGACACAACGGATCTATTAACGTGATTTTGAAGGAGCATCACCGTGGCCAACTCGGCATCTGCAAAAAAGCGAATTCGTCAAAATGAGAAGCGCCGCAAGCGTAACAAGCGCGTACGTTCAAATGTGCGTACGGCGATCAGGAAATTCGACGTGGCCCTGGATTCGGGAGACGTCGAGGTCGCAGAAGAGGCCTTCCGTAAAGTAGAATCGACGCTGGATCGCGCGGTAATCAAAGGCGTGTGGCCGCGGAACAGGGCGTCGCGTAAGACGAGCCGCCTGGCGAAACGTCTCAACGAATTGCGCGGCTGATTGAGGGCCGGCGCGATTGAGCACCAAAAAGAGGCCCGATGGCTTTTGGCCAGCGGGCCTTTGGCTTTAAGGGGCGGCAAAGAAGTCCTGGTAGGGTTGGCCGTCGCGGACGGTGAACTCGAACTCCCCCTCGACATTATCAAGCAAAGGAGAACGGTCGCGGGTATTGATCGCTGTGCCATCGACGAGACGGCCGGCAACACGGCCCCCGGGCTCGGGATCGAAGGTGTCCAGGATGAGTTCACCCTCCAGTGAAATGGAGAGGGTGCTGTCGGGACACTGAGAGAGAAAGGCCAGTTTAGCGCGCGCCTCGGGGGGCGGAACTTGGGGGCCTTCGAGCGAAAGGGGTTCGCCGGCGACGACCTCGTCGGGATCGTAGAGCTCGAAATAGGCGACGTCGGAGCGGTGTTTGCTATCGCGGGAAGACTCAAGGAAAAGGCCGGTGCGCCCGCTTCTGGTTCTGGCCGTTAAGAAGTCGGGCTCGAAGGGAAATTGCTCGACCTCACAGGCCTCGACGCCATCGATGGGCTGGGCGTCAAAGCGGGCAAAGCCGTCTTCATCTTGGCAGTGAAGGTTTAAGAGTGCGGCGGCAAGGAGTACAACAATGCTGAGGCGTCTGCCTGTCATGACAGGGTTCTCCAGTAAAGATAATGAGGCGCCGTCGATGGACAATGCCGACCCAAAAGCCAGGGGGTCGGTCTCCGGAAGGACGATGGAGGCGGTTCAAGATGGACCGCCTCAGGTTGAGAGGCCATGAGGACGGCGTCAAGGTATTTTGATGGGCCAGTGTGGAGCTATCTGATGAGCGAAGACAAGAAGAAATCATCCCCGGAGACAGGGCAACCCGGTCAAGACGATCTGGGCGGCCCTATTAATTCGCGGATCATCTGGCTGGCGCTGTTGTTGGGTCTGGGGGCGGTGCTCCTATTTCACCATCTCGATGGCCCGGGAGTGGTGGAGGAGATCCCCTATAGTGACATGAAGGAGCGGATCGTCGAGGGGGAGGTGGCGGAGGTCGAAGTCAGTGAGTGGAAGATCACGGCGACGCCGACCAATGAAGTGCTCGACGATATGGAGGAAGACGAGGCCTTCGATGTCTGGCAGTCGAACCGCCTGCAAAACGACGAGCGCTTTCTGGAACTCTTGGATCAGACGGGAGTGGTGGTGCGATCGGCGGAAGAGCGCGGATGCGCCGAAGGTGGGATGCTCTGGTTTTGGATCCTGCCGATCTTGTTGCTGGTGCTGTTCTGGGGCTTTTTGTTGCGGCGAATGAATTCCATGGGTGGCGCGGGAGGCCCGGGAGGCAACTCCCAGGTGATGAGCTTTGGAAAGAGCCGTGCCAAGGTCTATGCCCAGGAGGGAACGGGGGTGACCTTCGACGATGTGGCGGGCGTCGACGAGGCCAAAGAAGAGCTTCGCGAGATCATCTCCTTTTTGCGGGAGCCAGGTCGATTTACGCGCCTGGGAGGCAAGGTGCCCAAGGGCGTGCTGTTGGTGGGCCCCCCGGGAACGGGAAAGACACTGCTGGGCAAGGCCGTGGCCGGAGAGGCGGAGGTGCCGTTTTTCAACCTCAGCGGTTCGGACTTCGTGGAGATGTTCGTGGGCGTGGGCGCGGCCCGGGTGCGCGATCTCTTTGAGCAGGCTCAGGAAAATGCACCGTGCATCATCTTTGTCGACGAACTCGACGCCATCGGCAAGAGCCGCGGTGGCGGTGGAATGCAGACCAACGAAGAGCGCGAGCAGACGCTCAACGCGCTGCTGGTGGAGATGGATGGTTTTGATGCCCGAAGCGGGGTGATCATTCTGGGGGCAACGAATCGCCCGGAAGTGCTCGATCCAGCGCTGCTGAGGTCCGGTCGATTCGACCGTCAGGTGGTCGTGGATCGACCGGACAAAAAGGGCCGGCGCCAGATCTTGGACGTCCACGCCCGTTCGATCGTGATGGGTGAGGACGTGGATCTGGACATCGTGGCCGCCCAAACCCCGGGGTTTGTGGGAGCAGATCTGGCCAATATCGTCAACGAAGCGGCTCTGCTTGCGGCGCGTAAGGAAAAAGACGCCGTG
>CAYQBU010000169.1:0-8458 GCA_964415785.1 uncultured Bradymonadales bacterium | reverse complement strand
GGCATCTTTAGACATATCATGGAAACATTCCTAGTCATTACCCATATCATCCTCAGTTTTGCGATCCTCGTGGTCGTCCTCATGCAGTCCGGCCAGGGAGGTGGGCTGGGGGCAGGCTTTAGCAGCGCGGCCGCTGCTGGCCAGGAAGTCTTCGGCGGTCGAGGGGCCGCCAGCTTCCTCGGTAAGCTGACCTGGGTGGTAGGTATCTCCTTCATGGTCACTAGCATGGGGCTGGCCTGGTATGGGAGCAAGCCCCAATCGGCCCTGGATCTCCAGCAGGTCGCCGAAGATCCCGTGGATCCACAGGAGCATGAAGTGCTTCACGAAGGTCAGGCTCCTCCCGAGGGGGACCTCGAGGAGCTCCAAGAAGAAGGCCTTCAATTCGATCCTTCGGCGCCGACGCCGGGAACCGATCCCGATGGGCAATCCCCTCAGGGCATGGAGATCGAGCTCGACGAAGACGGCGAGCTACCCGAGGGCCTCGAGGAACAGCTCGAGGGCATGGAGCTTGAAATGGGTGGCCAGGAAGCCGGAGAGGGCGATGCACCTGCCCAAGAAGAAGAGATGGAGATCGACCTGGACGTAGAATAAGACGCAGCGAATGGAGTGAGATAGGCCACGGAATCTCCCCGCCCGAAGGGGGCTCCGTGGTCTTTTTTTTGATGTATTTCCCTCAGATAGGAGGACGAGCATGACGCAGACCGATAGCCTTTTGGACCGGATCGACGCCCATTTTGAGACCCCCGTTGAGCAGTTGGGAGAGGATGCTCGCTCGGATTTTGAGGCCTTTTTGGAGCGCCTGGAGGCCGGCGAATTGCGAGCAGCCGAGCCTGGAGAGCAGGGATGGAAGGTCAATCCGGCGGTCAAGCGTGGGATCTTGCTCGGGTTTCGCCTCGGCGAAAATATCGAGATGGAGGGGGCGGGATCGCTTCAATTCAGCGATAAGGACACCTATCCCGCTCAGCGATTGCCCGTGAAAGAGCGAAATATTCGCCTGGTCCCCGGTGGAAACTCCGTTCGACGCGGGGCCTTTATCGGGCAAGACGTCACGATGATGCCCCCGGCCTTCGTCAATGTTGGAGCCTATGTGGGAGAGGGGACGATGGTCGATAGCCATGCGCTGGTTGGCAGTTGCGCCCAGGTGGGAGCCCGGGTGCACCTGTCGGCGGCGGCGCAACTCGGCGGGGTCCTGGAGCCCATCGGGCAGACGCCGGTGATCGTAGAGGACGACGTGATGGTAGGCGCTCACGCTGGTCTCTTTGAGGGCGTCCAGGTCGGTGAGGGCGCTGTGATCGGCGCCGGATGCGTGATCACGGCGAGCACGCCGGTCTATGACCTGGTCAAAGAAGAGGTCTATCGCGCCAGCGCTGACAAGCCCCTTCGTATCCCTGAAAATGCGGTGGTGATCCCCGGGAGTCGTCCGGCCAAAGGCGATTTTGCCCAGGAGCACGGACTGCAGATGTCGGCGCTGTTGATCGTCAAGTATCGCGACGAGAGCACCGATGCGAGCACGGCCTTGGAGGAGATGCTGAGATGAGTAAGTCCATCGCCATCGCCCGGCGCGCCACGGTGATCGAGCCCACCTTGATCCGCACCCTGCGGGCCAATATGGGCTCCGATACCATCGATTTTGGGCTCGGCCAGGGCGATTTGCCAGTGGCCCCCGCGGTGCGTGAGCAGTGGCAACAGGAGGGCGAACTCTACGCCGCCTACACGCCCAACGCGGGGTTGGATAAGGCCCGCGAAGCGGTGGCCGAGCACGAGGGATGCAATCGCGACGAGGTCATGCTCACCTGTGGTGTGCAGCAAGGGTTGGCTGTGGCCCTCTATGGGCTCTGCGAGGAGGGCGACGAGGTCCTCGTTCCAGATCCGGGGTTTCCGGCCTATGCCAATTTGATCCGAAGCGCCGGGGCGACCCCTGTGAGTTATCCCCTGAGGCCACCGGGGCAAGGAGAGCGCCGGTGGCGCCTCGACGTCGAGGCGCTATTGTCCAAACTCGGCGATTCCACGCGGGCGGTGATCCTCAATAACCCTGGAAACCCCACGGGCTCCGTCTTTAAGCAAGGGCGTCTCCAGGCCGTGATCAAAGGTCTCGCAGAGCGGGACATCCCCTTTATCAGCGATGAGATCTATGCCGATTACGATTGGGCCGATGCCTTTGTCTCATCGCGCACCCTCGCGGGGGCGGGGCCGGGGATCACGCTATCGGGGCTGTCGAAGAGCCACCACTTGATGGGGTGGCGATTGGGATGGATGATCAGCGATGCCGAGACCATCGAGGGATTGACGCCGCTGCATCAGCATATGGTGACCTGCGCTCCGCGGCCGGCCCAGGAGGCAGCGATCACGGCGCTTGCCAACCACGGCCCGGTGATGGCCAAGAACCACCGCGTCTTTGGTGAGCGGCGTCAGAGGGTGATCGAGCTGCTCGGCGATGACTTCCCGGGCTTGACCGAGGCCTGTGGCGGCGCATTTTATCTGTTCCTCGACGTGCGCCCCTGGATGGAGCACTTCGGCGATACGGTCACCATGGCCCGTCAATTGTTGCAAGAAGAAGATATAATGGTGATTCCCGGGGAGGGATTTGGTGATCGCGGGTTGGGTCATTTGCGAATCGCCTATACGATTGGCGAGCCAGAACTGAGTGAAGGCTTAATTAGCATGACGCGGTTTCTGAACCGGTACCGTCCGACGATGGACTAATCTTCGGCTAAGCGAGAGTGGATATACAATGACCGAATTAGATACACGTGAAGGCGATAAAGCGTCGATGTGGGAAGAGCGTTTTGAGACCCAGATCAATACTTTTTTCGACGAGTCCATCGAGCGGGTGCCGGGATTTGTGGACCGAAACCTGACCAATTTTCGCAAGGTCATGGGCCGAAGCTTAGGTCCGAGGACGGGGATGGCCGATCTCTTTATCTCGGCGAGAAACCTGGTCGCTGGCGTGTCCAGCAGCGTCGGAGGACCCGACTTTTCGACGACCACATTTACCGACGACGAGCTGAGCGATGCCTTCGAGCGCGAAGTCGTGAGCTCGGCGGAGTTGGAGAGTCTTCTTAACCGCCTCTTTTCGGAATTCGAGGAGGATCAGTGGCAGACGTTTCTGGAAGAACAGGTCGGAAGCGACGATGAGGAAGATCTCGATGAAGAGGAGAGCGACGCTCTGAGAGGGCGGCTTGTGGCGATGATGGAAAAAGAGATCGCCCATGATCCACTTCTGGCGCAGGCGATCCGATCCGGCGTACGTCTCGGGATCCCCGCCACCCTGGGCTATATGCTCTTTGGAAAGGCGACGTTCATCGCCGGCACTGGCGCCACCGAGGGCTATCAGAAACACCTGGACTATTACCGTCGTTCGGTCATTGAATTGGGCGGAAAGGAAGTGCCCGGATGGGTCGGTGCCGTCGGCCTCGCCGGCGGCCTGCTGGGCAGCTTGGCCATCGGAGGCCTGATGGAGTACGCGGTCAATAATATCCGCGACATCAAGGGCCACTACATCCGACAGATCAACGCCGCGCGCTACGTATTGCTCTATGGAGAAAACCCCGAGGTGCCCGAGGGGCAGGGGCTATTGCATGTGGTGAGGGGGCTGGAACGCCAATTCGAGCGGCTTCCCAAATTGACCTCCGATCTCCTGGACCGGGCCGAAGAAGTGGCCGACGAAATGAAGCCCGACGACGACAAAGAACAGGACTGATCAGGGGCAGCCCGTGGGCTCCATGGCGCTGATCCAGTCGCGGATCAGTTGCACCCCAAAAGCGTCAATCGTCGTATTGGGCAGCTCGGGCATCATCTTGTCTGAATCGGTGGTCTCCATGCGGTAGACCATGATCGATTCATCGGGCTCGCCAGGGACAATATCGTAGGGGCGTCCGCCAGCGGCACTGCCGGCGGCTACCGGGGTCTTACAGAGGCCGATCTTGCTGCCGAAGGGCTCGTCGTAGTCGAGGTGGAGGTTCGAGGAGCTGGCGCGACTTCCCGGGGCGTGGCAATGGGCGCAGTTGGCGTCCAGATAGGAGCGGGCGCGGTCGTCCAGCTTCTCTGATTCGTCGTGGGGGTCGACCATTGCCGGCAGTTCGTCCACCGCCGGCGGCTGCGGCTCAAAGAGCCCCATGTCGGCCAGGGCATCGATCTGAGGCGTGTCGTCGTCGCCACCGCCGTAGGGATGGGTCATCTGGTTGGTTCGGGGGCCGATGGGCTTGAGATCGCCCTTATGACCGTGGCAGCTGACGCATTGATTCCGGTTGGGAATGCGGTAGTCGATGGAGACGGGTTCGCCGTCTTCGTCGATATATTCGACCTCGCGCCAGGCGCCGAGGTTATTGAGGGTGGCGTCTTGTTGGTCGTCGTCCCAGATATAGCTCTGGGTCTCCCAGGCCCCACCTCGTTTGACGAGCAGTCGGGTCTCCAAAAGCTGATCGGGGGCGTCGGGATCGGTGGCATCCGTGGGGTAGTAAAAGGTCTTGATGATGATTGACGGATCGGGCCAGCCCCAGCGCTCCTCGACATCAAAGTCGATGGTCTCGCCCTCGGGGAGGACGATAAAACGCTGTTTATGACTCTTGTCGGAGTAGAGCGGGGAGGTCAAATCGTAGGGGATGACCCCCGGCCGGGGCTGTTGAAGGTTTGGAGGGCCGTCGAAGAAACAATAGTCGCTGAGCTGTTCCAGAGGCTCATCACCGACGTCGAGCAGGAGGGTTTGGTCGCAATCGTAGGGATCGTCCTGGGCGTCATCACCACAGGCGACGAGGGCGAGAATGAGAACGGCGAAGAAAGGGAATCGCGACTTCATGACGGGTACCGTGGATGAGGCGGGATAGAAAAAACGCCCGGTCGATGTCGACCGGGCGCCCTTGGCTGAGATTTAGAGTTCTACCGCCGGCAGCTCGTCGAGGCTGCAATCGACGTCGTCGAGCTCCATGCTCTCCGTGGCCATATTGCCGTAGGTAGCGGGCTCGCCGTCGCTGTCGACGTTGCCGGAGAAGCAGTTCTGTCGGTCTTCGAGGTCCACCTCGTCGTCAAAGACACCGTCCCAAACCACGTGGGGGATGGGCTCGAAGTCGATGAGTTGGGCGGCCAGGGCTTCCGGGTCGTAACCGGCCTCGTCGATCACGTTGTCGAAAACATCGATGAGTTCGGCGTTGGGGTTATACTCGTCATCTTCGTAGGACTGGGGAAGACTGTCGAAGCTCACGGCGCCGACACCGATGGATTTGTGGTCGATGATCTCGTTGTCGTAGACACGCACATCCTGGACGCCGACGATCAAAAAGCCCGAGCCCGCGGGAACGAGGCTGATGATGCCCGCCGATTCGCCGGAGAAGTTAGCGCGGTTATTGTCGGTGACCTGGTTGTCGAAGGCCCGGACCGTATCGCCCTCTTTGCGCTCCAATTCCGGGAGGTTGAAGATCAGGATGCCCGCGGAGTTGTCGGTGGCCACGTTGTCATAGACGTCGATCCTCGAGGAGTTTTCCACCTCGAGGCCGGCGACGTTGCCCTCGACGACATTGCCGCGGATGATGCCATCTTCGGATTGGCCCAGGTAGATGCCGGCGTCACTGGCGCCAAAGACGTAGGAGTTTTCGATGATAATATTCTGGGACATCACGGGATAGAGACCGTAGTCGCCATTATTGGAGTCGCTCTCGCTGTCCCAGATGACGTCGATGCCGTCGAAGTGAACGCCATCGCCGTTTCGAACCTGGATGCCGTCTCCGGCGGTGTTGTGCACGGAGAGATGTCGGATCGTGAAGTTATCGGCGTTCTCGACGTCGATGCCGCTGCTGCCGCCGCTCTGTTCGCTAAAGTCGAGAACAACGCCTTGCTGGCTCTCGCCGCGGATCTCGACATCGTCGACGGTGAGGCTGACGCCGCGGGTCATCTCGTAGTCGCCGTCGACCAGACAGACCACGTCACCGGATTGGACCTCCAGGAGAGCAGCGTCGATGGCGTCGGTGGTCGCCTCGCTGTCCTCCATCGGCTGTAAGGTGGTGGTGCAATCGTCGTCGAAGGGCTCTACGGGGTCGACCTGGTTATTATTGGTCTGGTTGTTGTCGCCGTTATCTTCGTCATCGTCGCCGCAAGCAACGACCGCCAGAGAGGCCACGAGGGCCAGGATAATGGATCGGGTTCGCCAGTCATTCATAGAGAGGTCTCCAGGTGAGAAATATCTGCACAGATTCGATTTTGATTGAAAGTGCCTGCCTTAAGTGTACACATTTTATCGAATGGGGCAAAACTCCCCATTCGAAATGATTAGCTTTCGTCGGGTCGCGCTCGCTTGCGGAGTCCTCCCATGAAGAAGGCGTCGATGCGCTCCAGGGGGATTCGGGTCATGGCGCCCTCGAATTTGACGCGTCGCTGCCCCAGAAGAGAGCGGAAGTCCTGAAGGTGTAGAAAGGCTCGCCGCCCCTTGTCGATGCTCCCCTGGAGGCGATGGATCTCCGAGGACAGATCGCGATCCTCGTCTCGGGCTTGTTGGAGAAGGGGCTGGCGAAATTGGTCGTTCATATACTCCTGGGCGGAGACGATGGTGCCCGAATAATACTTGCCGTCCATCACCAGGGTAATTCGGGTATTGGTAGAGGAATCGCGGCCAGCCAGGTGTTGAAGAAGGGGATCGATCATCATTGCCTCGTCGAAGATGAGATAGACACATCAAACCCCCGGCACCGCTCAGTGGCGATGCCGGGGGGTTCAAATAGAGTCAGTGGGGATCGAGCCTACGACCTCCAGATCCTTGTGCTCATAGAGCCGGCTATCGCCGAAAACCCATTGAGTCAAAGGGTTTCCTCTTCTTGATGATGCGTTCTCTTCCCTCTCTGTGTCAATTGTGGTTCCGTTACGCTCCTTCGACCAGTGATAAAAAAGAAGACCCCATAAAATCGCCTCGTCGACGCGCCTTGCCCTCGTCGCCCAGTCCTCGCCGAGAGTACCTGCGTACTTCCGGCGTCTCATGAATAATCCGAGTAAGCAGATCCAATGGCCGCAATGACGCCCCGTCGAAACGATGGAGTTAAGGGCTCAATGAATGCTGTGGCAAGGACAAAGACCCTGAGTTGACCGTCGGGGCGCGATGGATTACGTGAGCCCTGGGCGGGGACTCTGACTCCCGGGCCATTTCGCGCAGCGATTCCTCTCAAATAGGGTATATTTGATGAGCGAGAATAGCTCCACAGCGGACGATAAGAAGCCCAAGAAATACACGGAGATCGCCTCGATTGTGGTGACCGTATTCTGGCTTGTCGCTATGTTTACTGGGCAGAGCTGGTGGCTCGTGGCTCTGCTGGTGGGGTATGTGGGAGTGGTGCCTCTGGTGGCGATCCTCACCGGTGAGGATGATGAGGACAACGAAGAGGATGAGGTGATCAATGACCTCGTGTCAAAGGAGCAGCGACAGGAGATGTCGCGCCCCAGAAGAGATGCCCTGGAGGTGCTTCGGGAGCGCTATTCTTACGGGGAGTTGACGGAGGAGCAATTCGAGCGAAAGGTCGAGGTGCTGCTGGATACCGAGACTCTGGAAGACGCCGAGGAGTGGGTCCTCGACGGAGCTTCCTCAGCCCAGCCCGATGCCTTCGAGGCGATGGAGCAGCAGGCCAAGCACCAGTCTCGGAAGTCGTCGTAGAACCTGACGGATTTGACGGGCTCGTTCTGGGAGTGACTGGATGAGGGTATCGACTCATGATGAAGTCCATCTCGCGCTGGCTACAGCGCCATGTACAAAAGGCGATCAACCTCTATCCGCCCTACGTGGGCGCTGGGGTTCGGGTCGTGGAGAGCAGCGATGATTTTCGGTACCTGCGCGTGGAGATGCCGCTGAGGTTTTACAATCGAAACTATGTGGGGACCCACTTCGGGGGCTCCCTATATTCGATGTGCGACCCCTTCTATATGCTGATGCTCATCAAGAATCTGGGCGATGATTATGTCGTCTGGGACCGCGCGGCCTCCATCGACTTCAAGAAGCCCGGTCAGGGGACGGTGAGCGCCGAGTTTGTGCTCAACGGCGAGCGTATCGATGAAATTCGGCGTCTCGCCGATGAGGAGCATAAGGTGGAGCCCACCTTTAAGGTGAACGTCGTCGATGAAGAGGGCGACGTGGTGGCTCATGTGGAGAAGGTTCTATACGTGCGACGAAAGGGATAGGGATCTGAGCCATGATGAGCCGAAATAGGCCCATCATGAGTCATCCCGTCGCCGTTGGGGCATGCCGACGAGACGATGACCGAGCATGATGCTGGCGTTCGCCATGACCAGAAAAAGGCTGCTGTGGATGGGGTGGTTGTGACCTTGTTTGGCAAGTCACAAGTCGATGATGGTTCAACGTGTGACCTGGCGACGGTCGAGGAGTCGGGTAACTCCCGTAATCATTGATGGTTTGAATAATGGAGCCGAGGGGTTTCGAACCCCTGACCTCTAGAGTGCGATTCTAGCGCTCTCCCAGCTGAGCTACGGC
>CAYQBU010000168.1:0-8569 GCA_964415785.1 uncultured Bradymonadales bacterium | reverse complement strand
GCGCTGTGGGGAGACACCGGCGCCAACGGCGCCGGCGAGGGGCACATCGCATACCCTTTAAATTCACCCTCGATTGACCGGATAGACCACCCGCGTCAACGCCACCTCTCCTTCCTCGGGATTGATCCCGTTGAGGTAGCTATCCCAGGCCGGACCGGCAGAACTCAGCTCTTCGCCTCGGATCCATTCGCGGATCTCGCGATGCAGGCTCCCCAACTCCCGCCGCGGCCCCTCGTGCTCCGTGACCACCGCGAGCCCCCCGGGTAACTCCGTCATATCCACCAGGCTATTGGGCGTGATCCCCTCGGAGACCGGAAACCCCGCCTCCAGATAGAACTGCCCCTCGATCTTGGCGTGATAGCGCACAAACGCCGGCCCCGAGATCACCCCTCCCCGCGACTCCGAATAGGCCCGAATCAGGGGCAATATCTTCTCCAGATTGCTGGCCACCGCCCTGGGCACGCACTCAAAGCGCATGCTCACCGCCGGCTTTGGCTCCAACTCCTCGACCTTCATCGCATCCAGCATATCATTCTCCCTTCTTCAAATTGACGTCATCAGCGATACATCGATGGATCGACGAACGTCTCCGCTCCCGGCCCGATCGGGATGCCCAGCAGCACCCACAGGACCAACATGATCGTCCAGGCAATCCCCAGGGCCACCGAATAGGGCAGCATCACCGTCAGGATCGTCCCGATCTCAATATCCTCCACGTAGCGCTTGGCGAAGACGATGATCAGCGGCAGATAGGGCATCAGGGGCGTGATGATATTGGTCACCGAATCGCCCACGCGATACGCCGCCTGCACCACCTCCGGGCTCAACCCCATCAGCATCAGCATCGGCACAAAGACCGGCCCCATCACCGCCCACTTCGCACTGGCGCTGCCGAAGAATAGATTGAGCACCCCGCTGACAATAATAAATCCGATCAACAGGGGGATGCCTCCCAACCCAATCATCTCCAGGAGCTGCACTCCTCGGTCGGCGACCACCACATCCAGATTCGTCTGGCTGAAATACTCGATGAACTGCCCCGCCGGAAAGGCCAGCACGATATAGGCCCCCATCGACGACATCGTATCCCCCGCCATATCGGCGACGTCCTTATCGTTTTTGATCTCCCCCTTGAGCACCCCAAAGACCAGACCGGGGATGAAAAATAACAGCGTGATCAACACGTCCAACCGCTGAAAGAAGGGCTGCATCGCCTCGAACCAGTGCTCCGTATCGCCGCTCAACTCCCTGAGCGGCGATCCACTCCAAAAGCCCAGCACCAGGATCCCCGCCAGCACCATCGCCGCCGCCACCATCGCTCCCTTGAAGGCGAAAAACTCTTTGGGTCCCGGCATCTCCGGCTTCTTGACCGGCTCTTTGGCCTGCGACGGATCCCAGTCGCCGAGCATGGGCTCCACAAATTTCGAGGTCACCAGCGTCCCCACGGCCGTCACCATAAAGGTGGACACCATCAAAAAGTACAGATTGGCCGTCACCATCACCTCATAGTCCCCCACCGTGCTCGCCGCCTCGTTGGTGATCTCGGCGAGCATCGGGTCCAACCCCGTGATCAACAGGTTGGCGCTAAACCCACCGGAGACCCCGGCAAACGCCGCCGCCAATCCCGCAATGGGGTGCCTCCCCAACCCGGCAAAAAGCACCGCCGCCAGGGGGATCATCACGACATAGCCCGCGTCCGCTGCCATCGAGCTCATCACGCAGGCAAAGATCAGCGTCGCCGTGATCCAATTGTCGGGCACCGACATCACCGCCAGGCGCAGCGCCGTCGTGATCAGCCCCGTGCGCTCCGCAATACCGATCCCCAGCATCACCATCAGCACCGGCCCCAGCGGCGCAAAGCCCACGAAATTGTCGATCGCCGACAGGTACATCCACTGGATCCCCTCCGCCGTCAGCAGATTATTGACCTCAATGGTGATCCACTCCCCCGGATTGGTGGGATCCATCATCTCCGCCGACGCTCCGGCAAAGACCGCCGACACCACCACCACCATCGCCGCGATCAGAAAAAACAGCGTCACCGGATCGGGCAGCTTATTGCCGATCTCGGCGATCCGCTGCAATTGGCGAACGATAAATCCATCTTCCGGATTCGACGAGGACTTCTTGGCCATCTTTGACTCTGGGGCTAAACGTCAGATTATTCGTCGTCTTCCACTTCTTCTTCCCCTCGCAACGCCATCACCGCCGACGCCGACTCCTCCCCCAACACCTCTTCCAGACGGGGGCCCAACTCCGCGACCACATCCGCTTTAAAGGCCTCCAGATTCGCTCCCCTCAAGGGATCGCCGCTCGTCGCCTCCACGGTCAACGGATCGATATGTTGGCCATGCTGCAGCATCTCGTAGTGCAGGTGGGGCGCCGTCGAATTGCCCGTATTCCCCGATCGCGCCACCAATTGGCCCTGGGAGACCCGCTGGCCCGACGACACATCAAAGGCCGACAGATGGGCAAAACGCGTCGAATACCCCCCGCTATGCTCGATGATCAGCAACTTGCCATAGCCTCCACGCCACCCGGCAAAGGTCACCCGCCCATCGGCCACCGCTCGCACCCGCGTCCCCGTCGGCGCCCCATAATCCACCCCGTGGTGCATCCGCTCATCCCCCGTGATCGGGTGCACCCGGCGCCCGAAATTACTCGTCACTCGCGTCACCTCCAGAGGTGAACGCAAAAATTGGCGCTGCAGGCTCTCCCCATCGGCGGCGTAATAACCGCTCTCTTCGTCCGTCTCGTAATAGTAGGCCTCTCGAACACCTCTCATCCCGATATAGGTCGCCGCCACCACCCGCCCGTAGCGCAGAAACTCATCGTCCAGATAGATCTCCTCGACGACCATCGCGAAATGATCCCCGTCTCGCGTCTCCGTATTGAAATCGATGGAATACTCAAACACCTGCATAAAGCGCATCGGCAACACCCCGCCGTAGCCCATGGACTCCATGGTCATCCAGAAACTCCCCTCCACCTCCCCGGCGACCTCCCGATGCTTGACCTCCACATCGATCTCCAGCTCTTCGGTCTCATAACCCTCCCCCGGGATCAGCGTCGTGACCCACACCGACTCCGGCGACGTCTCGTAGCGAAACTCCTCGATACGTCCATCGGGACGCACCGTCGCCTCCCACTGATCGCCTGGCCGGCTCCGCCCAAAATTAAATTCCTCCTCCATCGCCGACACCATCTGGAAGACCTGCCCCTCGGGCACATTTCGCCCCAGCAGCGTCACGTAGAGCGAGTAATCCTGCTGGATATCCCCGATCATATGCACTTCTTCTCCCTCCTCCCACGCTGCCTGCTGGGCCTCTTCTTCTCGCAGGGCCTCCACGATCGCCATCGCTTCCCCACTGTCGTGCTGCTCCTTGGCCCCCCCAAAAGCCTCCCCCATCACTTGTGCCGCCTGGGCCATCGCTTGCTCTTCAGCAGCGCTCTCCGGTTGCTCTGCTTCCTCTTCACCGCCCCACAACCAGGTCACGGCCACCACCAGCGCTACCGCCACACCCACGCCCCACCACACAAGCTGTGCTTTCTGCGCCTTCTTCCGTGACGTCTCTCCCCTATCGGACCAGCGATTCTTCATGAAGGCCTCAACGCATAACTGCTGTCGCGTGTGCTCTCGACCGTCACTGACAACCCACTCATCAGCCCTCGAGACCACAGTCACTTCGATGGGCCACACCTTCCTCCAAGGCCCCGAATCACGTCAAGGCTTCCCCCCCAGATGCACCCCTTCTTTAGCCGTACTCCGGGTCAAAAAGCATCGCCGAATACGGCGGGGGCTCTGTTCCATCGACCACGGCATAGCGTGAGAAATCTTCCACACCTTCCTCGCGCAGCACATCCTCATCGTAAAAGGCGTTTCCGCTGCACTCCGAGGGCTCCCGACCCACTATCGCCATCACCGTATCGCACAGGATCTGCGGCGTTCGCCACATCTCTTCGGTACCCATTCCAAAATGGCGCGTCGCCTGGCTCTCGATCGCCGTCACCGGCCAGAAGGCGTTGACCCCGATATTGTGCTCCTCCACCTCTCCCGCCAGCGACTGGGCGATAAAGGTCATCCCGATCTTCGACAGACCGTAGGCCGTCTTACCCGGCGCCCGGTCGATCTTCATCGGCGGCGACGCCATCAAAATATGGCCCCATCCCTGCTCCTTCATATGAGGCAGCGCG
This sequence comes from uncultured Bradymonadales bacterium, assembly GCA_964415785.1. Taxonomy (GTDB): domain Bacteria; phylum Myxococcota_A; class Bradymonadia; order Bradymonadales; family Bradymonadaceae; genus SLJM01. Next base: position 4,375 of record CAYQBU010000168.1, on the reverse strand, counting down.
TAGTGCGAGCAGGCGTAGGCCGCCCTCGCATTGACCCCCATCATCAGATCAAAGCGCTTTGGCGGCATCTCGGCGACCCCCTGCATCTGGATCGCCCCCGCATTATTGATCAAGATATCGAGGCTCCCAAAAGTGTCGACCGTCTGCTCTACGGTCGCCTCGATCTGGTCGTCGAAGCGCACGTCCAATTGCACCGCCAACGCCTCTCCGCCCAGGGCCTCGATCTCCTCTACCGTCGTGTGAATCGTGCCCGGCACGCCCGGCTTGGGCTCCGCCGTCTTACCCGTCACCACGATCTTGGCCCCTTCGTTGGCCATGTCCAATGCGATGGCCTTGCCGATACCTCGACTCGACCCCGTGATCAGCGCCACTTTTCCGTCCAATTTGCCCATCATCCTCTCCTTATTATTATGATTTAATCCGGGTTAAATTAACCTTCCAATACGCGATGCGTCCATTTTTTGATCCATTGCCGCGGTGCTCGCTGAATCTGCTCGACCTGCTGCTTCCTTCGCGCCCACCGCTGACCACCCACCCACTGAGCCAGTTCGTTGGCCGCTGTCGACCCATCATCCCATCGGGCCTCCACCACCGTGGTTGCCCCCTCACTCCACCCCTCCACGTCATTGATCCCGACACCCGGCCGCCATATCCACGCGATTGCCTGACGCCGGGCCTCCTCCAACCCCAACCCCTCGATTCCCATCCCTTCCTCATCAAGCCCCGGCATCCACCACCGGTTGCCCGCGCCTGCTTCGTACTCTCCAAGCCGGCGTCGGAGGGCTGCCGGCCCCGCCTGGCGAACCCTCCAATACGCCCCCTTCGCCACCACCGCCCCCAGTCCCCACAGAATCTGCTTTTCGATCTCCAGCAGCGCTTGCTCCAACTCTGTACTCCCGGCGCCGATCACCGCGCTATAGCCCCGCTGACTCAACGCGTCGGCGACCCCCACCGCCCCCTCCATCGTCGTCGCCCTCAATCCCACCAACAGCGCCGGCCTCTGCCCTCCCCGAAGCGGTTCCACCTGGCCCCCCATCAACCCCGCCATCCCGATCGCCTCCACCCCTTCTTTGGCGCAAGCATCGCTGACGCGCTCCACGCGCTCCACCAACTCTTGAACGGGCCCCCCCTGCTGGCGGTACTCCAGGGCCACCACTTCCCGATGTCCTTTGGCTTGCCTGATCATCCGTGGCGTCATCCTCGTCCTTTATCCAGGTTAGTATCGACTCACTTCCAACCTACGCACCTCATCTCCGATTGCCAACCGGCCCCCACATCCCTACAACCATGGCCCGGGAATGAAAGGGCGACCTTCGTTCGTTCCTTTGCCCGGAGCCTGCCATCTGCCCCATCCTCATCTACACCCGTATTGAACGGGTTCAACCTTCTTCGGGAGTTCACCACGGTGACACGTCAAAAATACATCCTCGACAACGGCATGACCGTCCTCCTCGAGCCCATGCCCACCGCCCCCGTGGTCGCCTGCAACGTCTGGGTCGGCGTCGGCAGCGCCGACGAAACCCCGAAGCAGGCCGGACTGGCCCACGTCCACGAACACATGCTCTTTAAGGGCACGGACTCCCGCCAGGTCGGCGAGATCGCCCGCGACGTCGAGGCCTCCGGCGGTCGCATCAACGCCTTCACCTCCTTTGACCAGACCTGCTACTACGTGGTCATGAGCAGCCGCTTTGTCGACCGCGGCCTCGATATCTTGTCCGACGCCATCCTCCATTCCTCCTTTGACGCCGACGAATTGGAGCGCGAATTGGAGGTCATCCAGGAGGAGATCAAGCGCGGCGAAGACGATCCCAACCGCGTCGTCTCCCGCATGCTCTTTGAGACCGCTTACACCACTCACCCCTATCGCCTCCCCGTCATCGGCACCTCTGCATCGGTCGATGCCTTCGAGCGCCAGGACATCCTCGACTTCTATCGCGACCACTACGTGCCCCAGAATATGACCGTCATCCTCGCCGGTGACTTCGACGTCGACGAGGCCAAAGCCCGCATCGACCACTATTTCGGCGACGCCACGGGCCCCGATTATACCCGCGTTGAGCGCCCTCAAGAGCCCGCCCAGGACGGCCCCCGCGCCGCCACCGCTCACAAAGAGATCCAGCAAAATCACCTGCGCCTTGCCTTCCATATCCCCGATATCCACCACGATGACATCCCCGCCATCGATCTCCTCAGCATCCTCCTTGGCTATGGCGACGCCGCCCACCTGGACAAAACCCTTCGCCGCGACGAGGAACTCTTTCGCCGCGTCTTCGCCTCCGCCTACACCCCCAGAGAACCGGGTATCCTCCTCGTCGGGGGTGACTTCCAACGCCAGGACCACTCTCCCCAACAGCTTTTGACGCGCCTACTGGAGGAGACCTTTCGCTGGCGTCACGAAGAATTCGGCGCCCGCGATATCGAGCGCGCCAAGACCCTCCTGGAAAGCCAGGAGATCTACTCCAAGCAGACCGTAGAGGGCATGGCCATGAAATTGGGCCACTACCTCATGATCTCCGGCGACGAGGCCTTCGAGGAACAGTACTACCGCGCCATCCGCGCCGTCACCGCCGACGATATACTGCGCGTCGCCCGACGCTATCTGCGCGCCGACAACACCACCGCATCGCTGCTCCAACCGGAGGGCGAGGAGTCTTTGAAGGCCGACGAGATCACCGCCATCATCGAGGCCACCGACCAATCTTTGACCCCCGAGGCTCCGGCGGTCCACACCGACTCCCGAACCTCCAAGCCTCAGCGCATCGAGATCGACAACGGGCCCACCCTCATCGTCCAGCGCGATCCCAGCGTGGAGACCTTCTCCCTTCGCGCCGCCCAGATGGGAGGGCTGCGCCACGAAACCCCCGACACCGCCGGCCTCCACGAACTCCTGGCCCAGACCATGACCGCCGGCACCGACCAGCGAAACGCCATGGAGATCGCCAACGCCGTTGAATCCATGGCCTCCAAACTCAATGGCCAGGCCGGACGCAACACCTTTGGCCTCGCCATGACCGGCCTCACACGCTTTTTCGACCCCTGCTTCGAGATCTTTAGCGACTGCCTGCTGGGCGCCACCGTCCCCGACGAGGAGTTCGCCCGCGAGCGCCGCCTCCAACACCAAAAGCGCCTCGCCCGCCAGGATCGCCTGGGCAGCGTCAACTTCGACCAATTCTGCGCCGCCTTCTTCGGCGATCACCCCTTCTCGCTTCCCACCCTTGGCACCGACGACTCCCTGGCCGCCCTCGACGCAGAGAAGGCTCGCCAGTCGCTTCGCCGACGCCAGCGCGGCTCCGACTGGGCCCTGGCCGCCGTCGGCGATGTCCCTGTCGACCAGGTCATCCACCGCGTCCAGGAGTTCATGACTGACCCCGTCAACATCGACCCCTACGTCGATCGCGAACTCCCCTTCGAGGCCCCTCGACGTCCTCAGCTGATCACCGGCGACATGGACCGCGAGCAGGCCCACATCATGGTCGGCTTCCAGGCCCCACCGGCGGGCACCGACGACACCTACCCCCTCCAGGCGCTATACGCCGTCCTCGCCGGCCAGGGTGGCCGCCTCTTCTACGAACTCCGCGACCGCCAGAGCCTCGCCTACAGCGTCTACGCCCTGCGCATCCTCGGCGTCGACGCCTCTACCTTTGCTCTTTGCATCGCCACCAGCCCCGACAAGATCGAGCGCGCGATCAACGGTATTCGCCAGCAGGTCCAACAGCTCCACGACCAGGGCATCTCCGACGACGAATTGACCCGCGCCAAGCGATACCTCATCGGCAATAACGATATCGGCCTCCAGCGCAACTCCTCTCGAGCCATGACCTTCGCCATCGACGAGGCCTACGGCAACGACTACGATCGCGCCCTCCAATTTGGCGATCGCATCGACGCCGTCTCCACCGACGACGTCCACGCCTATATCGACCGCTGGCTCGACCCCGAGCGCTTCCTCGTCTCCGTCGTCAAACCCTCTGACACCACCGTCGACGCCGACGACCTGGGCCTCCACGACGTGTCATAGCCCCCAGACACCGCACACCACCCCAGGCCCCATCGAAGGCAAATGATTCTCCCCACGTGTCGTGGGGAGACACCGGCGCCGGAGAGGGGTTGATCGCAAACCTCGATGGTGCGAAGCACCTCCCCTCAAATCGTATTTTAGACCCTTAACCCGGATTATTCATGAGACGTTGTTACGAGGCAAAATCAGAGGTGAGAGGCCAAAATTGAGCCCCACAGGCGGTGCAGAGCACCGTCGCGGAGTGAAATGCAGGCATCTCGGCTCTGATGAGCCGCAGTAGACGAGTCATGAATAATCCGGGCTAAATAGGCGATGGTTCTTCTACCCCATGCCGTCGATACCCTTCGGTCGCGTGAC
>CAYQBU010000167.1:0-8663 GCA_964415785.1 uncultured Bradymonadales bacterium | reverse complement strand
AATTTCCAGCCCAACATTACAAAAATGCTGTTTTATTTTGTTATTTGTGAAATTTAACAGCACCGATGCTCACCTCACACGGCTTCGCACCATTCCCCGATGAGTGGCCACGCCATTGACAATAGGCACGACGCCTTCATCTTGGTGGCCCGCTAATAAGTGAACGCTAATCCGCGGATGCCCCATGTCTGTTGACCACCGATCGGCCCTGATCTTCTTCCTTCTTGTGTCTCTGACTGGACTCCACGGCTGCTCCTCGAGTCCCGAGGTGACCTCGGAGGCCGACCTCGAGGCGTCGGTCGCCACCCCCGGTGCTGACGAGATCTACGACGACGCCGCCCGCTGGTTGGCGCCCGATACGGAATGGGCGATGGTCGCCGCCTGGGAGCCCTTCTGGGAGGTCTTTGGCAACCAACTCTTGCCCACGGCGCTCCCTGACGCCGACCCCGGCACCCCGGGCACGTTGGAGGGCTTTCAGAGCGACTTCGCCACCCTGCTCACCGAGCACTTTTCTATCGACCCCACCTCCGCCGACGCTCTGGCCATCGGCATTGGTCCAGACGAGAGCTTAAGCGCCGTGCTCTTCGGTGATATCGAGCTCCCCGATCACCTTTCGCCTATTTCTATCGGCGAGCACGAGGCCTATCGCCTCAACGAGGTCCACGAATTTGTCGTTAACACCCCCTCCAACCTGCTTCTCCACGTCACCGATGAGCCGCGACCGGGCCTGGTCCTCGCCGAGCAAAGCCACCTGGAAGAGGCGCTGCAGGGCGATTCGCCCTCGCCACCGCAGGGGATGGGCAAACTCCTCCACCGCCTCGATGACCCATCGATAGCCATCGCCTTCTCTCGCGGATCACTGGTCGACAATATGGTGACCCATCGAGGGTTCCCATTGCCCGAGTACGGGGTGCTGGGCATGGGCCGCACCCAGGCCTCGTTAATCGCTCGCGACGACGACGCCACCCTCGACGACTTGGAGTCGATGATCGACCACTTTCGCGACGAGGGCCAACGGTCGATCGAAGATCATTCCGATACCCACTACCCGGACATCACCGACGCACTCATTGTCCTTCACCTCTATCACCTGAGCCACTCCGTTTTAGCGCAACTCCAACCTACCCGTGACGATGGCCACCTGCGCTACAATATCGGCTACGAAGGCACCCCCTACGGCGCCATCCATCTCCTCGGCCTCGGGGCGGCCCTGGCGATCCCCGCCTTCCAGACCTACCGACGTCGCGCCCAGGCCTCGGAGGCAGAGTTCATCCTCCAGCAACTCGCCGATAGAATGATTGTCCACTACGACCATTATGGCCAATTCCCCGGCGGCCCACACGTCGAGATCATGTCGCACTCCCGCGTGCCCCAGTCTGGTCAAGCCCAGGTGCCGGACCCCACGCTGATTCGTGGCGATATCGACGACACCGCCGAGTCATTTTTCCAGACCCTGGGCTTTCCTCTCGATGGTCCCCTCTATTTTCGATATACCTACTCCACCCTCGAGGGCGATGAGGGCGCCATGATGCTGGTGGCCCATCATAATTTTGAACCCGACATCCACCGCCAGCATACGACGCGACTGATCATTGATCTCGACGACCAAGACCGTCCGGTCGCAAGGCCTATGTGGACCCAGAACGAATTTGAATAGCCCCATGCTCTCTTCGGATTATCAGGCGGCGACCCCCACCGGGATCGCCGCCTTTGAGCTCATTGAGTATTGAGCTCAATGGTGAGCAGCGCATTATCGCCGGCATCGAGATCGACATCGACAACCGTCGAGTCATATCCATCGGCGCTGACCTCGACTTCCCACTGCCCGGCCGGCACCCCACCTCCAAAGTTGAAGAAGCCATCGCTATTGGTGCTTTGATCGTCGATCTCCGGCAGTAGACCGCCGTTGATTGTCGCCTGGGCTCCTACGATATCCGTGCCACTTTCATCGACCACATTGCCCAGGATATTGCCCGTTCCCGGATCGTCACCGACCCGAAACACATAGGTCTCGGCCGCTTTGGTCAAATAACCCTGGGTGTCCTCGGCGACCAGGTGAAAGGCCCACACACCTGGCTCCTGGTTCGATAGCACCGTCGATTTTTGCTCCAGGGGGACGTATTGGTCGGCCGTCGTGGGCACCGTGTCCCCATACTGGTCGACCACGTAATAATAGCTCTGAAAGTGGCTCTCATCAGCGGCATCGATCCAGGACAAATTCACCGTGGACGCCCCACCCCAGGCCATTTCATCGGGATGACTCGAGGAGCTCACCGACGGCGTCTGGTCGTTGATATAGACCTGAAAGCGTCCGCCCATAGCACTCGTATTGCTCTGAGCATCCACCGAGGTGAAGTGAATATAATTGCTTCCCACCACCAGGTCGTCCCGATCGATGGTGATCTCCTCGTTGCTCAACCAGGTGCCGCTTCCCGAGGCGGGAGCATCCTGGGGCTGCTGATTCCAATTAAAATAGTAGCCATTGACCGCCGAAAAGGGGCGCTGCCAGCTCAGCGATAGGGTCTGAAAATCATCGTTATAAAAGCGACTCTCATCGGGATGTGTCGACGAGTGGATATGACGGGGCGAACTCAAACCGCTGTAGCGTACGCCATCGACGGTGCCCGTATCACTGAAGGCGGAGCCGTGGAGCAATTTGACCACTCCCATCCCGCCATCTCCGTCGCCGTCGCCACAGTCATCGCGGGTCGATGCCGGTGCTCCCTGAACCGAGGCGGTGCCGGAAAAGTCGAGCATATCGGCCTCCATCAAGATTCCGCCACCGGAGCCGCCTCCACTGCGATTGGTATCACTACAACTCAGATGATCGGCATAGGTCGTCGGAAAGGCACCGTCAGCACTCAGACTTCCCCGCACATCGACCTCATCAGCCATCAGGCGCAACACACCGCCGCCGTACCCGCCTAAATAGTCGCCACTTCGCGACGTTCCACCCCGCGAACCTGATCGGACATAGATCGTATTGGGATGGCCCGATGCTTCGGGGGCCGGATCACAACCCGTATAGCCGCCCTGCTCGCCGTAGCTTCCGCCCGTTCCGCCGGCAAAGGTGGTGCACCATTGGCCGCATGAACAACTTCGGCCCTCAGCTCCCTGCCCCTCCGGCTCGTCGCCGGTGGCGGCCATCACGATAGACCCGCCGGATTGCACGGTAATCGAGTCGGCATGAATCTCAAGATTCCCCGCCGGCGAATAGAGTTCGGCGCCACTGAAGACGATCACATCACCATCGACCACCACCGTGCCATCGCGACTCGTATTGGAGGTCACCAGCCAGTCCTCTTCGGCACAATCCTGCGTAAGTTCCGAACAAAAGGTGTCACAGCTCTCCTCGACCTCAAAGGCCGTCCCCGACGAATTGCACACCTCCACATCGTCGCCATTGCACTGGCGGGTGCCGGGCTCGCAATCGCCCACGCAGACCCCGCCGTCGCAATCGGCGGTGCAGCTCTTCACAAAGAGATGGGCCGTGCCCTCGGCGTTGCACACCTCCACGTCGCTTCCATTGCACTGGTAGGTATTGGGCGCGCAGCTTCCGGCGCTCAAGCACTGGCCAGCGTCGCAGCTCGTCCCCGACGGACAATCAATGGGCGCCGACCAATCCAGACAGCCCGTGGCCTGCTCCTGACAGGCCTGGATGCTGCCATCGTCGACGCATTGCACCGCCCCCTCGCTGCTGCATGCATTGGTGCAACTGGTGGAGCAACTTCCCCCGTCACAACTGGTGCCTCCCGTACAGGCGATGGGGTCGGTCCAGCCCATGCAGCCGTTGGACTGCTCCTGACAGACCTGAACGTCGTCGCCGTCGCACTGGCTGTCGCCGGCGCTGCATTCGTCGCTGCAATCGCTGACGCAGCTTCCGTCGTCGCAACCAAAGTCGGCGGGACAAGTGATGGCCGCCGACCAGCCGGTGCATCCATTGGATTGCTCCTGGCAGACCTCCACAGCGTCGTCGCCGGCACATTGCATGGCCCCCTCGGTGCAGGCGTCGCTGCAATCGCTGACGCAACCGCCGTCCTCACAGACCATGGCCGCCGGACAGCTCACCGCCGCCGACCAGTCGGTGCATCCGCTCGATTGCTCCTGACAGACCTGGAAGTCGTCGCCCACACATTCGATGGCCCCTTCTGTGCACTGGTCGCTGCAGTCGTCATCGACGCATTGACCGGACTCGCAGCTCAGATCCGAGGGGCAATCGATGGCGTTGGACCAATCGGTGCACCCATTGGATTGCTCCAGACAAACCTGGAAGCTTCCACTCCCGTCGCAGGTTCGCTCGTCTTCGGTGCACGCGTCGCTGCATCCGCTTCCATCGTCGACGCATTGGCCATCGTCGCAGACCTGACCGCCGTCGCAATCAACGGCCGAGGACCAGTCCAGACACCCCGAGGACTGCTCCTCGCAGGTCTGGGTGGCGCCGAGGCCCGAGCACTGCGTCGCCCCATCGGTGCATTGATCGCTGCAGGTCGTCACGCAGGCGTCGCCCGAGCACACCGTGCCATCGGGGCAATCCACGGACGTCGACCAGCCCAGACACCCGTTGGCCTGTTCCTGACAGATCTCAAACCCCTCGCTTCCCGCGCATTGCGTCGTGCCCTCATCGCTGCATTGATCGCTGCAGGACTCGCTGACGCACTCGCCGGACTGGCAATTCATATTCGCCGGGCAATCGATGGAGGGCGTCCAACTGGCGCATCCGTTGGCCTGCTCCACGCACAATTGAAACCCATCGCCCGTGCATTGGCTGGCTCCCTCGGTGCAATCGTCGGTGCAGGAATCGGCGCATTGGCCGTCGCTGCAATTCATATCGGCCGGACACCCAATCGGCGCCGACCAGTCCAGGCATCCCGAGGCCTGCTCCTGACAGATCTGATAGTCCCCAAGGCTCGAGCACTGGCGCTCGTCCTCCTGGCATTGGTCGCTGCAATCGCTGACGCACTGGCCTCCCGAACAGGCCTCGTCGTCCCCGCAGTTCGACGGCTCCGACCACTGCGGGCACCCCGAGGCGTTATATTCGCAGACCCGCACGCCATCTCCGGCGCACTCCCGATCGCCGATCTCGCACGCCTCTTCGCATTCGCCACCGCATCGACCCTCGCTGCAGACCTCCGAATCCCCACAGGCCACGGGCTCGCTCCAATCAGGACAACCATCGATGGTCACGCAATACTCCACGCCCTCGTCGCCGCATTGGGACGTCCCCACCTCGCAACCGCCCTCGTCGCACACCTTCTGGCACCCGCCATCGACGCAATCTTCTCCCTCACCACATAGCGACGGCTCCGACCACACTTCACAGCCATTGATCTCCACGCAGGTCGACACCCCTCCATCGACGCATTGTGAGCTGCCAGCGCTGCACTCCGACTCACAGGTGTCCCAGGGGTCGACGGAATCATCGACCTCCGAATCCCCACATCCCGCCATCCACAACACCAGAGCGCTGACCGCCATCGCCAACACCAACGAATACACACGCCGACCTTTAAACATTTTTTTCTCTCGACCATAGAGAACCCCTGCAGGTCTAACCAAAGACCCCAGGGGTAAATTGTGACTCACTCAATGGTCGGGAATTAGACCGTTTTGTATCGCCGCGCAAACGCCCATCGCAGATGGCCTCGCTCTGCCCACCGATCAACGCAATCTCGGGCGGCCCAAAAGTCCACCTGATAGCCCGGCCGAATCACGCCGCGAAATCACCCTAACCCACCATGTAGGCGTCGAAGCTTCGGCCTTTGATCTGGCCCTTGCGAATTGCCCGGAGTGCCTCGTCGGCCACTTCCCGGTCCAGGGCCACGTAGGCCCGACGATCGTCGATGGTGATGAGCCCAATCGCATCGTTGGCCACCCCCAATTCCCCGGTGAGGGCGCCCACGATATCGCCGGCCCGCAGTTTATCCTTGCGGCCTCCGCGTATGGCCACCGTCTTCGTCGCCGCCTTTGGAGGCACGTAGCCTTTGGGCACCGTCAATACCGACGCATCCTTTGGCTCCACCTCGCCGAGGTGGCCCTCCAATTCCTTGAGGCGCCACTTGTCGCGATCGTCGACCAGGCTGACCGCCCATCCGCCCTCGCCGGCGCGCGCCGTGCGGCCGACGCGATGGGTAAAGGTCTTGCTCTCCCGTGGTAATTCGTAATTGATCACCCCCTCCAGGGCGTCGACGTCCAGGCCCCGGGCGGCCACGTTTGTGGCCACCAGCAGGCGGATGCTCCCATGCTCAAAGCGCAGCATTCGGCTGTCGCGCTCCCGCTGATCGAGGCCTCCGTGGAGGCTCATCACCGAATAGCCCTGATGGCGCAGTCGATTCGCCAGGTCATCACAGGTGTCGCGTTGATTGCAAAAGATCACCGCCGACGCCGGACGATGGGTCGCCAGCGCCCGATGGCAGGCCTGGAAGCGATCCATGGACCCCAACTCGTAGACATATTGATCGATATCGGGGCGCGCCGCCTTGGCCTCCACCTCAATGTGGTGGACATCGCTCTGAAAACGCTCGCTCAACTGACGCACCTCGTCGGTGACGGTGGCCGAAAATAGCAGGGTCTGCCGATACTCCGGCGTCGCAGACGCGATCTTGGACACGTCATCGACAAATCCCATATCCAGCATCCGATCGGCCTCGTCGAAGACCAGCGTCGTCACCCCCGACAACACGAGGGTCTCTTTCTTGAGGTGATCGAGCACCCGCCCCGGCGTCCCCACCACCACGTCCACCCCGTGGTTAAGAGAGCGCTTCTGATCATAGAAATCATAGCCCCCACAGATGGTGAGGATCTTGGTATTTGGCAGCGCCCAGGCCAGGTTTCTCAACTCGTCGGTGACCTGCGCGGCCAACTCACGGGTCGGGCATAGCACCAGCGCCTGGGCCAGGCGCCCACCGGGCTCCAGATCCGATAATAGGCCCAGGCCAAAGGCCACCGTCTTGCCCGTCCCCGTTGGCGCCTCGCCGATCACGTCCTCTCCCGCCAGCATCGCCGGTAGCGATGCCGCCTGAATGGCCGTCATCGTCTCGTAGTCGAGGCGCTCCAATGTTTCGAGCCACCGGGGGCCCAGATCGAGTGTCGAAAATGCCTTGCGTTCCACGTCTCTGCCTTCTGCAATAGGGTATCTGTCGACCTGCTCCCTATCACACCCTCTGCCACCTCCGTACTCTCCCCACCTGGGCGGCCCATGGCGATCTGGTCAATCTCCGCGATAGGGCGGATCCCCCGGCGAGCGATAGCGATCCAGAGGGCTTCGCTCCCCATCGCTGCCGAAATACCATCCGCTCCCGCCGGGATCGCCAAGTAGAAGATGGAGCGCCGACCGCGTCCCCTCTTTCGGGGGCTTCATCCCCATCTCCGATGGAGCGACGCCTTTTTCTTTGGCCCGCGGCCGCGTCATATCGGTCTCGATAAACCCCGGCGTACAGGCATTGATCAACCACTGCGGATTTTCCCGCGCACAGTGAATCGTATAGGCATTCAAGCAGGCCTTCGACAGCCCATAGGAGGAACCATTGCCAACCCCCGCCTCCTCAAAGCTCCCTGCCTGGTTGGCCGCCGAATGGCAATCCTGCAGAAAACCCTCGATGCCCGCCCACGTCACCTGATCGTCGATCAACAACTGCTGGTACGATGGCCGGCACTCCGACACAAATTTCGGCCCCGCGGCCGACGACATATTGACCACCCTCGCCCGCGGCTGCTCATCTCCTCGTTGCAACAGCACCGAAAAGGCCCGAAACACCCGCCGCGGTCCGTAGGTATTGACCTCCAAGACCTTCTCCAGCGGCGAGTCCCGACCACTTATCCCGGCATTATTGACCACCCCATACAGTGGACGCTCCTCGTTCCATTTTCCGGCCACCTCCCCCGCCGCTCGTCGCACCGACTGCCCATCGGAAACATCGATCTCCAAAACCTCCAACCGCCCCGACCAACTGGGTCGCTCTTCGAGCAGCTCCTCTCTGGCCGCTTCTCCCCGCCCCCGATCTCGACTGCCGAGCAATACAAAGGTCTCCTTATCGGCCTCTAGAATCGCCTCCACGATCGCCTTTCCTATCCCTCGATTTGCGCCGGTCACCACCACTCGCTTTTCCATATTCCTCCCGTTTGGGCCCGTCGCCCTCTGTCATTAATCCGCATCCACAAAACTACTCAAAAACCAGCTCACCAACGACACCGCGATGGCTCCCCAGAGCGCGGACCAGAATCCCGCCACCTCCAGCGCCCCCGTCAGTGTCGCCGTCAATCCCAGCAGGCCAGCGTTGATCACCAGCGCAAATAACCCCAACGTCAACACGATAAATGGAAGACCCAACAGCACCACCACCGGTTTGATGAACGCATTGATCACCCCAAAGATCAGCGCCACCAGCGCGATCCCCAGCGGGTCATCGGTGAGCGTCATCCCCGGGATCACAGCCGCCGCTGCCCAGATCGCCGCCGCGTTGATCAACAATCTCGTCACTAACTGCGCCATCTCATGTCCTTGTCTGCTTAAATTACTCGCCAGTGGGAACTATAGACGCGTCCCCCTCGATGAAAAGGGCTGGCCAAGGTCCACATAGCACTGAGGTCATTTGAATCTCCAGGGGTCGCCGATCGACAACCGACCCCATTGCCCGCTCCCACCCCCTGGGGCCTGCGGGACCGCA
>CAYQBU010000166.1:0-8678 GCA_964415785.1 uncultured Bradymonadales bacterium | reverse complement strand
CGACGCCCCCCCCTATCGAAGCCCCCGCCCATCAGCTCCATGTTCCCATCCTTGCCAATGACACCACCGTCGGCCACCTGGAAGTGGCCTACGTCGAGCCCGCTTCCGGCGTCGACCTTCACCCCGGATTCGGCGCCTTCTTGTCGCAAGAGGCGGAAATGCTTCAGGCCATCGCCACCCAGATCGGCCACACTCTGGAACATCGCCAGCTGGCCCGCCAGCTGGCTCAGAACGAGCGGCTAAATGCCCTGGGCCAACTTACCGGAGGCGTGGCCCACGACTTCAATAACCTGCTCACCGTGATCATGAGCAACGCCGAACTCTTGAGACAGATTTCGGATCTCGACGACGACACCCACCAGATCGCCTCTGAGATCCTAGAGGCCGCCCAGAGCGGCGCTGACCTCACCAGCCGCCTCCTGGCCTTTGCTCGCCGCCGGCCCTTCCGCCCGCAACTTACGGACGTCAACGACCTCATCGAACAAATGGAACCTCTCCTGGTCCGCACCCTCGGCGAGCATGTGGAGCTGGACTTCAACCTCGACGAGGATCTGTGGCCAACCTCAACGGACACCGCTCAATTGGAGAGCTCCATCATCAACCTCTGCCTCAACGCCCGCGACGCCATGCCCGACGGTGGCCGCCTCACCTTGCGCACCCGAAACCGGCCCATCGCCACCAATAACGACCATGATCTCGACCCCGGCCCATATATTTGCCTCTGCATCATCGATACCGGCCACGGCATGGAACCGGACGTCCTCGCCCAGGCCTTCGACCCCTTCTTCACCACCAAGGACACCTCCCGCGGAAGCGGGCTCGGCCTGAGCATGGTCCACGGCTTCGTCAAGCAATGCGGTGGGGACATCACCATCGACTCCGTGCCCCGGCGAGGCACCCAGGTTCAACTCCTGCTCCCGGCCTCTGAAGCCCCCGAAAAAACAATCGAGGCCGACGAACTGGCGCCCCAGGACCATGACCACCAGGGCCAGGGCCGAACCATTCTCCTCGTCGAGGACCATCCAACGCTTCGCGCCAATATCTCCCGTACCCTGGAGTCCATGGATTATAAGGTCCTTAGCGCCGTCGACGGAGCGGCAGCCATCCCCGTCCTCGAACAACGCGACGATATCGACCTCCTCATCTCCGACATCATGATGCCCGGTGGCATCAATGGACACCAATTGGCCCAACGGGCCCACGATCTGCGCCCCTCCTTGCCGATCTTGCTGATCTCTGGCTACGATAATACCTTTCATGGCGACTCCGATGCCCCTCGCCACGAAGTTCCCCTTCTCCTCAAACCCTTTGGCCAACGCGAACTGGCTCAGGCCCTGACCGACCTCCTCGACGCCTGACTTCTTCTCCTTGCCCCCTCTCACCACCATGAACAAAGCCGACCTTCAGGAACTGCGCGACCACCTCGTCGCCCGCAAAAAAGACCTCCTCGCCCAGGGCGATCTGCGCGTCGACCCCAACCGCACCGATCCCAATGTCCAGGCCGACGAGGATGAACAACCGCTCAACGAGATGAATCAGGTCATCGCCTCTCGCCGAAACAAGGTCCGAACCCGGGAGCTCCAGGGCATCAACCGCGCCATCCAGCGCATCGACAACAATCCCGAGGATTTTGGCTTTTGCCAGGACTGCGAAGAGCCCATCCCCATGGGTCGCCTCAAGCTCATGCCCTGGGCCCCCTTTTGCGTGCCCTGCCAGGAAGACCACAGCGACTCCCCCCGGGGCTATCGCCGGCGCCACGCCCGAGACTTTGTCGACTAGAAGGAGGCTGAGGCGAGCTCCTCATCCGCCCTGGACCTCGATCTGACCGACCAGGGGAAACCCGCTGGCACTGGGATCGCCGCTAAACAGCTGCACTCGCCAGATGCCGCGCGACGGAAGATCGCATTGCACTACCGTCTCCTCGCCGCCCGATACATCGCAGCGCTCTTCGCGCCCCGCCTCGCTGATCATATTGGCCAAGATGCGCCGCCCATCGGGGTTGCCAACCACCACCCGCGCCTGTTGCCCCACCCTCTGCTGAGAGCGCGTGGGCTCCAGTAACTCCAGGCCCTCTGCAAAAAACCCGGTGACGAGCATGGGCTGACGGACAAATTGCCCCCGACTCAGCGTCTCATCCAAAAGCTGCCATCGCGAATCGTCTGGAAAATGGGACTTGATCAACACCTCTGGGGGGGTGAAGAGGTAGGCCGGGTTGTACTCTTGATTGAACTCATCGCCCACATGGCCGGCCCCCCAGGTGGGGTCCATGAGATACCAGCTCCCCTCGATCCGGGCCGCATTCCAGGCGTGGCCTGCCCCGCTGATCTCACCCTCCAGGTCACGAGACACTCCGGTGACGTAGACGATCTCATCGCCGGTGTGTCGACCCAATTCGATTAACAGCCGCGCATAACCGGCGCACACCGCCATGCCCGTCTCAAAAACGGTCTGCGCATCCTGTGGCGGGCGATGACCCGTCAGGGCGTCCACGTCGTAGACCACCCGGTCGGCCACATAATCGAAGAGCGCTTTTACCCGATAGAAGGGATCGGGCTCATTATCGGCGATATACCGGGCCACCGACTCGATAGAGGTTTCCTGGGACTCCGGCATATCGACGACCAGCGGATGCAATTCCTCCGGAGGCGGCCAGGCCATCGGCCCCCGATCGCCCTCAGCACCTCTCTCGTCCTCATCGTCCGGTTCGTCCCGGTCCCTACTCCCCAGTTCACCTCGCTCCCCCGGTTCCGGCACCACGCCATCTCCATCATCTGCGTAGTCGTCAAAGGGATTGTCGTAGGCCAGCTGATATAGAAACTCCAATCCATCGGCCGTGGCAAATAACCCATCGCGCACCGGCTCTGACCACTCGCCCTCCACGCGGTCCAGCATCCAGTCACCGCGCGCAGATAGCGCCGTAAACCCCGTCTGCGGAAAGAGCCACCCCAGCGACACCAGAAGTGCCAGATTGATCACCAATGTCCTCAAAATCAGCCGATCCCAGAACACCAAAATCCGCTTCGGAGTCTCCCCTGGATCGCCCAAAACTGCCGCCGTATCGGGCTTGCGACTCTCTTGCTTCTTTCGCCACCGCGCCGTGGCCCACCATTCCCACAACAGTGGTAGGGCGGGAAAAAATAGCAGCGCCACCAGCCCGGTCACCCAGATCGGCCCATCAAAATAGGCGGCGATGGACGACGAAAACCACACGCCCAACAGCGGAATCAATACCACAATGAGCGTCAAAACCGCCTTCAAGACCCACCCCAGAAATTTGGCTTTGAACTCCAGCATTTTTATCTCCCACGGTGGGGCCACAGGCTGACGGCCATCCCCTCATTGGCAAGGTCCGCCGCTGATGGGCCCAAGTTAGTAGCCTCAGTGTGATGTGCCGCCGCATTCGTAGGCAAGTCCCACCTCGCAGACCACCCATCGTGAAACCGCCACAAATTGTGCTCCCTCCGTGCCCACTCGATCCGTATCAACCAAGGGGCGCGTAGAATGAGGGGTTGCGGGACTTTGAAGGTTTTCGTTACAAGGCCAATCGTTTCTGGCAGAGGGAACGAACTCGCCCCGCGGAGGCCGGATACGGGTTCGCCGCAGACCTCGATGCCCCGACCCACCTCCCCTCAAATTGTTTTTTATACCCCTAAATAGGCGGTGGTTCTATAACCTCACGGCGTCGATAGGCCCTGGTTGCGTAATTTCAGTGGTTGGTGAATCGAAGTCCTCGATGATTGAGGTCACCCCACTGATGTCTATTTAGGTAGACAAACTACATTTTGGGCGGAGGTGATCCCAACGATGATAGCCTGTCCTGACATTCAATGGTGTCGGGCGGTATCCAAAAGCCCGAGTCACCCGCATTGCAGGCGGGGATGCGTTGATACGTATCGAGTGCGCCGTGGGGGAGCTGGCGACCGCGCCGTACAGCGGTCCTCTGACGGGACTCCGAATCACCTCTATGTTCATAACCATTGACACCAACTCCGATGGTCCGAATCAGGACATGGTTGATCCAAAATCGATGTTGACCCAAAACCGACACAGCTCAACCTAAATAACAAAAACCCCCGAAACCTAAATCGTTTCGGGGGTTTTCTTTGAGTCGGAGCGCCCGGATTTGAACCGGGGACCCCTTGCACCCCATGCAAGTGCGCTACCATACTGCGCCACGCTCCGATTTGTCGTCCACCGCGGGAATGCTTCCCTCGACGGGCCGCCCGTTTAATCAGATATTACCGGGGGCGTCAAGGCCCTTTTACCAATTTGGTGCACGACCTCCCACCACCCCGTCCTTGGTCATCCTTTAATTGGGCATCGAGGATAACCGACGATCATCAACGCTCTTGAACTTTGGGGGATCGCCATCCATCATGACGCCGATGGAAGTTGATCGTCACCGTCGGCGCCCTAATCGGTGCCCGCGACCCGGGGATTTTAAGCGAGGGATAGTACCGTGCGCAAAGTAGTAGCAGTGGCCAATCAAAAAGGGGGCGTTGGAAAGACCACTACCTCCGTCAATCTGGCGGCATGCCTGGCCGACGAGGGCTGTCAGGTATTGCTCATCGACATGGATCCTCAGGGCAACGCCACCAGCGGGTTGGGCATCGACCGCCAGAGTTGCGAGCACTCGGTCTACGATGCCCTGATCGGGGCCTCGGGACTCGACGATCTTCGGGTGGCCACGGCTACGGACAATCTGACGCTCATCCCCAGCACCCCCGACCTGGCAGGGGCTCAGATCGAGCTCGTCGACCACCAGCGCCGCGAGTTTCGACTGCGCGAGGCCCTCGCCTCTTTTGAGAGCGACGACGACTATATCATCTTGGACTGTCCCCCCTCACTGGGACTTCTCACCCTCAACGCCCTGGCGGCCTCCAATACGGTGCTGGTCCCCATTCAGACCGAATACTATGCCCTGGAGGGCCTGGGACACCTGCTCAATACGGTGGAGTTGATCCACGAACACCTCAACCCGGCGCTGAGCCTGGAGGGGATCGTATTGACCATGTACGACGGCCGGACCAACTTGAGCCAACAGGTGGCCGACGAAGTGGAGGCCCACTTTGGAGACCTCGTCTTCGACACCATCATCCCCCGCAATGTCCGCCTCGGCGAAGCCCCGTCCTACGGGGTTCCGATCACCGAATACGCCGGCAGCTCTCGCGGCGCGCGCTCCTATCGCGATTTCGCGCGGGAGTTTTTGAGCCGCAACGGCGGCGGCCCCTCCACAAAGCGAGCCGCCTCCTGATCGCTTTTCGTCTCTCCTCATCAAAGAGGTCTTCATGTCCAACAATAATGACTCCCGTCGCCACCGCGCCCTGGGCCGCGGACTCGGCGCTCTGATCAGCAGCGGCGATGACGAAAAAAAGCCGTCGCGCACCTACGTAACTCTCCCGGTCGCTCAAATCGACGCCGCCCCCAACCAGCCCCGACGTGATTTTGACGAGAAGGGCCTGGCGGAGTTGGCTCAGAGCATCTCCGAGAACGGGCTGATCCAGCCCCTGGTGGTCCGGGAAAAACAGGGGCGCTACGAGTTGATCGCCGGCGAACGCCGCCTCCGGGCCTGCCGGATCGCCAACCTGAGCGAAGTGCCGGTGGTGATCAAAGACGTCAGCGACCGCGATGCCTTTGCCCTCGCCCTCATCGAAAATATCCAGCGCCAGGATCTCAACCCCGTCGAGGAAGCACTGGCCTACAAGCGCCTCCTTGAACACGCCAATACCAGTCAGAGCGACGTCGCCGAGCACGTGGGTAAGTCGCGCTCCGCGATCTCCAACGCCCTTCGCCTGCTCAGATTATGCGACCCGATTTTGCAGCATCTGGCCTCCGGCGACATCAGCGCCGGTCACGCCCGCGCTCTTGTCCCGCTGGACGATGACGAGGCCATGGAGGTCGTGGCCGACATCCTCGATGAGGGATGGTCGGTCCGACGCACCGAAGAAGAAATCCGCCATCGCCGCGAGGACTCCGACGACGAACCCCAGAGAGCATCGAGCCACTCCTCCTACCGCGACGACGCGCTGGTGCGCGACATCAACGAGCAACTCCAGCACAGCCTAAAGACCCGGGTTCGCCTCAAGGAACGCCAGGACAAGAAGGGCACTGGAAAGATCGAGATCTACTACGACGATCACGATATTCTGCAATCGGTGCTCGACAAGATCCTCGACGACTAGTCGCCGTTTAGCAACCACCGGGACCCTTCTATTTGAAGCCCGATCGCCGATCCGCCATCCTAATCAGAGAATAATTTCAACGCCGTCGTCGGCCACCAGGCCGGAGATCCCCTTCGCATCAGGAGTTTGGCCATGCACCCGACCCTATCGCGCCTTGCACTACCACTCGTCGCCACCTTTGTCGGCTTCGCTTCTGGATGCCTCAGCGATCCCGATGATGCCGAATTTGATCCCGATAGCGAACTCATCTTGGAGAGCTTCTCCAGCGACTTCGCCTCCATCACCTCGGGCCCCGACTCCGAGGGCGAGACCATTCAGGGTGAAGCATCGCTGAGTTGGGAGGTTCAAGGAGCTCAGCAGATCCGCCTCTTCGCCGATGATACCGAGATTTCCATCGACGACTGCGCATCACCCCAGGATGTGACCTGCCTACAAGACCACAGCCAATCTGTGACCCCCGACGAAGCTACCACCTATCGCCTGGAGGCCAGCGAGGGCGAGGAATGCATCCTCGGCGAAAATTGCCTGGCTGAAGAAGTCGAAGTCGATGTCATTGCTCCTGCACGGGTTATCTTGGAACGTGAGGAGGGCAATCGCTTCGAAAAGGATACGGACGTGGTGGTCGACTATAGCGTCCACGATGCCGACGAGTGGGAGATCGGCGTTGTCGATGGCGATGCATTCGATTCTGTTTGCGAGGAATCGAGCGAAGCCAAGTGCCGCCTTGACCACCCCGAAGATGGTCAACTGACCCTCTATGAACTTCAGGAGACCACGACCCTCTCCGCCACGGCGTCCACTGCGGCGGACGATGGATTAGGTGATCTGGCGATCGGCGACATCGAGTATCGCCTCTCTCCCGCCGGACAGCCCATCTTCGAGGCCTTCTCGGTGACCCCGGAATTCGCCGAATACGGTGCACAGGTAACCCTTGAGTGGAATACTGAAGACGCCACCTCCATCGAGATCAGCGCTGACCCCGAGGGAGCTTTTGATGAGGGACTGGAGCATTGCACAGAGATCGACGATGACGGCGAAGGACATTGCGACCTAAGCACCGTCGACGCAGGAGAAGACGTCGAGACGATCACCATCACGGCCATCGCTTTCGACGAATTGGGACGGGAGTCGGACCCCGAGACCATCACCCTCACCCTCGGATTTCGCCCCACCATCGACAGGTTTGACATCCTTTCCCCGGACAGCGCTATCCTCGAAGAAGGCGAAACGGACGTCCAGCTCGGCTGGCAGATCAGTGACGCGGCTGAAGAGCTGGCCATCACTGCCGACGGTGAGACCATTCTCGATCTGCCCGATGGGATAGGTGATGAGACCTGCGGATCGGAGCAGGATTCCTCCTGTAGCCTCGATGAAGACGATTTCTGGGCCTCGGACATCACAGAATCGACCGAATTTACAATTACGGCGACCAACGACTTTGGAGAGCAGTCCTCGTCTCGAAGCATCGACGTCGCCGACGCTCCCCGAATTGACGAACTCCTCGTCGATGACATCGACGTTTTGGACGCTCCGGCGATCATTTTTGGCCCCTCGGCGCAGTTGGAATGGGATACAGACGATACCGACGAGGTTTCCCTGGAGCGCGCGGTCAGTTCCACCGATGACGTCGGCTGCTCCAGCAGCAGTCTTGACTTCAGCACCGTCGACGGGTTTCCCATGAACGAAGACAGCGACGAAGTGGAGTTAACCGACCTCGATGATCATGTGACCTGCTTTCGCTTCTCAGCCTCTGAAACCCAGACCGGGCAGAGCTCGACGCGGCGCTTCGCCATCGTTCGTGGTCCCGAAATCGACGACTTTGAGGTCGATCCCTCTCAGACTACCAAAGGCGAAACGGTCACCCTCTCCTGGGAGACCCGGTTTAGCAGCAATTTGGAAGTCACGTCCGAGCAGGACGGACAGCTCGCCGATGGGACACTCGATGACTGCACGAACGTCGATGGCGATGGCAATGGAAGTTGCCAAGTTGAGACACTCTCCAGTGGAGGAGCCAGCGACATCGTTTTTGACGCCGAAGCTACCGGCTTTGACGACACACTCTCCGAAGAGCTTGCCTCCACCACTCTCTTTTTCGGTGAAGCACCTGAAATCATCGAGTTTTGCGGGGCCTTTGAGGATAGTGACGAATGCAGCAGTGGACCCGTGGACACAGGAAATGACGAACCCTTCGAGCTGAGATGGGAGTTCGCTCAGACCAATTTTGAGGATTGGACCATCGAGGGCCCCGACGGGGTCGTCGCATCCATGGATGATCCCGACGACGAGATGGGAACCGTTGACATCGACGACCTGGATGAGACCACCACCTGGACTCTCCACGTCGATAACCCCTTTGGCAGCGACTCCAGGGAAGTCACCGCCTTCTTTGGACCGGTGATCGAGGAGTTTACCATCGACGGCGAAGACGCCACCGACGGCTCCGCCTCCACCACCGCTGGTGATATTGAGATCGAATTCGAGCTCAGTGGACTCGCC
>CAYQBU010000165.1:0-8747 GCA_964415785.1 uncultured Bradymonadales bacterium | reverse complement strand
CCTCTCTTCTCATCGCCATGTCGACGGCGTCCTCTTCACCGGCTCCTACGACACCGGCGTCAAGATCCGAGAGGCCAACGTCGACCAGCCGGGCAAATTGCTCGCCCTGGAGATGGGCGGCAAAAACACCACCCTCGTCCTCGACGACGCCGACCTCCAGCAGGCCGCTCACGGCATCACCCAATCGGCCTGCATGACCACCGGTCAGCGCTGCTCGGCGACCAGCCGCGTCGTCCTCCACCGCCACGTCGCCGACGATATGATCGACCTCCTCAAAGACCTCTTCCGTCGCGTCACCTCCGACGACCCCTTCGCCACCGACCCCGAACCCCTGATGGGCCCCCTGGCCACCCGCGCCGGCTACGACGGCTTCGTCGCCGCCCAACAAGACGACGAAAATGGCACGCTCTCCCCTCTCCTCAAGGGCGGCCCCGCCGGCGACCCCGACGACGGCTACTTCGTCAAACCCGCCCTCTGGCGCGCCCACGACGTCGACCCCGACGGCTCCCATCAGGGCCGCGAACTCTTCGGCCCCGACGTTGTCATCTACGTCGCCGACGACGACCGACAGGCCGCCGAAATCGCCAACGCCACCCATTTCGGCCTCGCCATGAGCGTCTTCACCGCCAATGAGAAGCGCTTCGACGACCTGGCCTACGAGCTTAAGGCCGGCATCCTCAACCTCAACGGCTCCACCGTTGGCGCCTCCAGCCGCCTCCCCTTCGGCGGCGTCAAGCGCAGCGGCAACCACCGCCCCGCCGCCATCCTCGCCGGCCGCTACTGCACCTTTCCCATGGCCAGCCTCCGCCACGACTCCGGCTTCGATCCCGATGCCCTCGCCGCTGGTCCCCTCTCACGCCTTGCCCCCCGGGACTGACCAAAAGCTTTACTCTCCTTTAACAACCTGATACCTTCCGACCACTGCACGACAAATTACCAATGAGGGGCCACAATCTATTGCGGGTGGCCCACTATTTTAACTCCAAGGTTGATCATGAATAAGCTAACCCGACGATTGGTAATTCTCGCCTCCATCGTGGCCCTCGCCCTGATGGCCCCCATCGCCTGTGGCGACGACGACGATAACGGCGGCGGTGGCGGTGGCGGCGGTGGCGGCGGTGGCGGTGGCGGTGGTGGCGGTACCGTCGACCTCGATGTCGACACCGACGTCGACGACTCCCAATCCTTCAGCAATCTCAGCCAGGGCGACTTCGAAGCCCTCTGCAGTGGCCTCGAAGCGGCCTGGAGTAGTGTCGATCAAGACGCCGTCACCGACGGCTCCTGCAAGGTCAGCGGCATGTTCAGCGCCGGGTTCACCCCGGATGACCCTCAGGGCGCCTGCGAAGAAGCCTACCAGGGCTGCCTCCAGGAAGAACAAGAAGACCCCTCTGAAGAATCTTGCTCCGCTGAGGACTTCGAGGACTTCGCCCAATGCGACGCCACCATCAGCGACTATCTCGACTGCATGTACGAAATCGCCGACGGACTCACCGTCATCAGCACTCAGTTTGAATGCTCCGATGTCACCGACGATGGCGAAGTCGACGACGACAATATCCAGGCCGCCGGCGAAAATGTCTTCTTCTCTGGCCCCGCCTGCACCGCCTTTGGCGAAGCCTGCCCCGAAGCCTTCGGCGGCGATGGCGATCTTGACTAATCAACGCGCTCAATAGCGAATAAAAAGCGCCTCCCTGCCCGGGAGGCGCTTTTTTTGTTCATGCGTACACCACCTGACGCCTCAAAAACTCCAGCACCGACTCGTGAAAATGGATCACCGTCTCCTCTCGCCGCCAGCCGTGGCCTTCCTCGTCATAGACATGGAACTCATGGGGCACTCCACGGGCTTTTAGCGACCCCACGATCGCCTCCGCCTGATCGATGGGCACCACCTTGTCCTTCGCCCCATGATAGACCGCCACGGGATCGCTGATCTGATCCGCCGAAAATAGAGGCGATCGCTCCCGAAACTTATCCGCCGCCGCTGGAAGCTCCCCGATCAGCGTATCGTTATAATGGGCCTCGAATTTGTGGGTTCCCGCCGACAGCTCAAAGAGATTGGAGATCCCGTAGAGGCAGACCCCCGCCCGAAACACACCGGGATGGGTCGCCAGACTCTGTAGCACCGTATATCCCCCGGCGCTCCCCCCCATGATCGCCACCCGCGATCCATCGGCCAGCCCCTGGTCTTCCAAGAATTTCGCCCCTCCCACGACATCGGCCACATCCACCACCCCCCACTGCCCAAATAACGCCTCCATATACTCCCGACCATAGCCCGTGCTCCCCCGATAATTGACATCCAGCACCGCCCATCCGCGAGTGGCGAAATACTGGTTGCGCGCCTCCCACCCCGCCTCTCGCTGCGACGTCGGTCCTCCATGAACCATCACCAGCGCCGGCGGTGCCGACCCATCGCCAAAGAGCGCTTTCGTCGGTGCGTAATACAACCCGTGCACATCCTGGCCGTCCACCGTCCAGCTCACCGCTTTCGCCGTCGACAGGTCCGAGCTCTGCAAGCGCTCACTCGAACTATAGGCCACCACCTGACTCTCTTTCTCCTCCAGGACCACCACTCGCGGTGGCGTCGTCGACCCCTGGGCCAGCACCGCCGTGCGTCCATCGGGGTGGACGCTGATCTGCTCCATGACCCCATAGGCATCCAATCCATCGACCACCGTCGGCGCCTCATCGGCGGTGAGCCGCTCCACCCGCCCCTCGCCTCGCCGACGGGCAATGGCCATCACCGACGCCGAGTCCTCACTCCACTCGAAAAACCGCAGCCCCTGAATCCAGGCCGGCCCCGCGTACTCGTCGCCCTCCTTTGACCAACACTGCTCTTGTCCACCCTCCAATTCGCGCACATAGAGCTGCCAGTGGCCGCTCTTGTCGCTGAGGTACGCAAGGCTTTTGCCATCCGGCGACACCCTGGGCTGCTGGCGGGCCGCCTTATCTCCGTCCCCTCCCACCACCACCTCCACAGCGTCCACCCCATGGCTCGGATCACCACCGGCGCCAAACACCGCCTTTTCAATCCGCGTCTCATTCCACGGCATATCGGGATGGTCCCAGCACACCCAATAGAGCTCATCTCCATCGGACGACCACGCCGGCTGCATATAAAAATCGGCCCCCTGGCCCACCACCACTGGCCACCGCTGCCCCTCCATATCCACCGCCGCCACCCGATCCTCTCCCTCATAGCGGTGCACAAAGGCCACCCATCGTCCGTCCGCCGAGATCACCGGCGACGCCACCCCTCCGAACTCCGGTGTCAGCGGCGTTGGCAGACCACAGTCGAGATCGACGCGGTACAATCTCCCCCCGGCGCAATACACCACATCTCGTCCACGGGCATCGAAGGCCCCTCCCCCATAGCCCACCTCTCCCGATACGGAATGCTTGTCATTGAGCGGCCGCGCCCCTCCCCCTTCGCGCCTGACCCACAACTGCCCCTTTCCGTCGATGCGCTCCAACCACACCAGCGCCTCACCACCGTCGGCCCACTGAACCTCCAGAAATTTGGTGGCACTCCCCAGCATCTCCGCACTCATCTCCACATGCTCTCGTCCCATCATCGACCTCCGTATCCATTTCAATTCATTCACCACGCACCCGTCACTGGGCCAGAGCCCGGCTCAGTCCCACCAAAGGTTTCGCTCTCTACCGATTTGGTCAACCAAAATAAAAAACCCCGGACCCTTTGAAAGGGCCCGGGGCTCTATCACTCATCGCCTGGCTCAGGTCTCGATCAACCCGATATTCTCATCGTCTCGCAAATAGACCACATTGATGTCCTCGGTCTCCGCATTCGTGAACACGAAGAATTGACGGTCCTCCATCAACTCCAACTGAAGCACCGCCTCATCCAACGTCATCGCCTTGGCGTGATACCTGTCCTGGCGCAACACCTTGACCTGACCGGCCGGCGTCTCCACCGTCTCCGTTTCGTTGGCCACCGCCGCCGCCTCCGACGCCCCGTCGTCCTCCGGCCCCGGATACATCTCGTAGTCGTCTTCGAATTCCTCTTCGTAATCGCTTTCGTAATCCAGGCCTTCGCTATAGCCGTTGGTCTCTCCCATCGCCGGTGGATTCAGCGGTGACAACACGCCCATGCGAAACATCTTCGCCTCGCCATTGGTCGGCTGATGGTCTCGAAGCCGATCCTTGTGGCGCCGAAGTTGCTTCTCGATCTTGTCCAGCGCCATATCGATGGAGCTGTACATATCTTCGCTTCGCTCTTCTCCCTTCACCGTCAAATTTTTGATCCTGAGCGTAAAATTGGCGACGTGCCAGAATTTCTCGACGGTCATGACCACCGAGGCATCCACCTTCCCCTGCACATATTTATCGACAATCCTGTCCAGCTTATCCGTGGCATAGCTCTTCAGCGAGGACGACGAATCCATATTTCGGAAGGATACGCTAGCGTTCATTCGGAACTCCTTGATCAGGGGTTAATGCGCGTTCACATGATGATAGAAAGCCCTGACTGGCGTTCATCTCCCCTTGCTGGCCTTGCTTCCACCCTGGGACGTCTTGTCTCCTCGGTGTCTTCACTCGGCTTTCTTCCTCTGGCAAATGGGCGACGAATCATCCATCAACGCTTCCCGACTATCGATCATAACCCTAAACAGCCGCTGGACCAACTCTATTCGACGCCCCGTCGCTTCCCCGCCTATTCGACCGCCGACAGCCCCTCCCCTTGACAGACCGCCCTCGATCCCCAGTCAGAAGTAGCGCTTGCGCTTGGTACTCGACAAAACCCCCATCATCTTGCGGTATTTCGCCACCGTACGCCGGGCAATATCGATATTCTCCTCCTTGAGCACCTTTACGATCTTGGAGTCCGACAGCGGCTTTTCTGGATCTTCCTCATCGATGATCGTCCGTATCTTGGCTTTCACCGCTTCGCTCGCCAGATCTCTTTCCCCCTGGCGGGTGATCGAGGAGTTGAAGAAGAATTTCAGCTCAAATACCCCTCGCGGGGTGTGGGCATACTTATTGGTCGTCACCCGGCTGACCGTCGACTCGTGCATCTCGATGTCGTCGGCCACATCCTTGAGCACCAATGGTCGCAGATACTCCACCCCTTTTTCAAAGAAGTCGTGCTGAAATTTGATGATGCTCTCCGCCACTTTCATGATCGTCGACTGGCGCTGGTGAATGCTTCGAATCAGCCACATCGCCCCCCTCATCTTCTCCTGAATATAGTCCTTGACCTCGTCATCCTCTCCCTCCGCTTTCTTCTGCGCCAATTGCTGCTGATAAAAGCGCGAGATTCTAAGCTTGGGTAGCCCGTCTTCATTGAGGCTCGCCACCCACTCCCCTTCGTATTTTCGGATATAGATATCAGGGGTGATATAGCGCGCTTCATCATCGGCAAACCCCCCGCCTGGCCGGGGTTCAAACTCCGTGATCCGCTTTGCGGCTTCGATCACCTCTTCCTTTGACACCCCCTGGACCCGCCCGATCTTGGCGTAGCTCTTGCGTTCCAGATCCGAGATATGCTCCTCAATCATCACCTTCACCAGGTCATCCTCCGGATGATGATACTCGGCCTGAATCAAT
Organism: uncultured Bradymonadales bacterium; assembly: GCA_964415785.1. Taxonomy (GTDB): domain Bacteria; phylum Myxococcota_A; class Bradymonadia; order Bradymonadales; family Bradymonadaceae; genus SLJM01. The sequence goes on along the minus strand of CAYQBU010000165.1, from coordinate 3,179 downwards.
AAGCACTCCTGCAAATTTCTTGCCCCGATCCCCGGTGGATCAAAGCCCTGAACGACCTCCAGGACCTCTTCGACCTTTTCTCGACTCGCCCCCGCATCCTCGGCCAACACATCCACCGCCCCCGTCTCTTCATCCCCCAGATCTAGACGCCCCGCCTCATCGAGATTCCCCACGATCAATGCCCCGATATACTCTCCCTCCTCATCGAGCTCCACCATCCGCAACTGCCTCAATAAATTCTCCGTCATCGACTCCCTGGTCGACAACGTCTGCTCCAGCGTCGGAAAGTCATCGCTGCCATGGCGAAGTCCCGAATAGTGATTCGTCGGCGCTGGCGACGAGTATTTATCCATATACTCATCCCAGTCGATCTTATCCAAATCGCTGTCGTCGCCCTGAACCTCCGCCACTTCATCGACCTGCTCCGCCTCCCCATTTTCCCCCATCGCATCGGCGTCGTAGACGTCAGGGATCTCCTCCAGCACTGGATTCTCCACCATCTCCTCTCGGATCTCGTCGATGAGCTCCATGCGCGACAATTGAAGCAACTTGATCGCCTGCTGCAATTGCGGTGTCATCCGCAGTTGCTGCTTCATTTTGACTTGCTGGCGTAGCTCTAATCCCATGACTCATTCTCCGGCAAAAGGGCGCTCATCGACCCATCCTTCGCCCTTCCACGGTAATGCATCCCCCTCGCTGAGACAACCCTCACCGTCGCTGGTACATCTTTTGCTTAGACCCGATCGGTGACCACCCCTTGCTCCTCGCTCGCTCGGTCACTACCTTCAGTGAGGTGACCTCTGCGACCCCTGTCTATTGGGAGCTCCATCCATGCCTTATCCCGCGAAATTGCTCACCCTCTTGATGAGCTCCCTGATCTTGTTTTCCCTGGCCTGCGGTGGTGATGACGACCGCCCACCGGTCCGCTCTGGCGGTGGCGGAGCAGCCAGCGGTGGTGGTGGAGGCTCCTCCTCCAATGCCAATCAAGGCGATCCCAATAATCAGGACGACCCCAACAATCAGGGCGATCCCAACAATCAGGGCGATCCCGAAACTTGCGATCTCGAGCCCTCTGATCTTCACACCGACGAGCGCTACCCCTGTTGCTTTACCGATCAGGATTGCCGCGACTCCAACTCCCCCTTTGCCAACCAACTCATCTGCGTGCGCCCCTCCTGCGAAGAGGGCGGCGAGGGCACCTGCCGACTTCCACCCGAGCCCAACCAATGCTGGACCGATGACCACTGCCCCGACGAACAGGTCTGCCCCTACGAAGACATCGCTGACCTCTACCACTGCACCGAGATCAACCTCGAAGAACCCGAGTTCTGCGCCCCCGGCTAACGCTGGCTAAACTTTCCGGTGGGTCCTGACTCGTTTTCGCTTGTTATTTTTCGCCCGATCTTCTTCTTCCAACTTCTCCAGGTCGATGGTCGGGCCCTCATACCAGGGCCGGCCGGCCCTCGCCGCCCGCTCCAGATCGGCGATCACCTGGGCTCCCAATAACAAGATCACCGCCGCCACCTCCATCGATAGCAACACGATGATCACCGTCGTCAACGACCCGTAGACGATATTGACCAGCGAGATATGGGTGAAATACCACACCAGAAAATGTCGCACGATCTCCCACAATACCGTCGCCGTCAGTCCTCCGATCAACGCCCTCGACAGCGCCACCTTTTGTAGCGGCATCACCAGATAGACCGCCGTAAACAAGATCACCAACCCGATGACCCCTGAGATGTAGAGCAGCGCACTCCGCGTCGCGTCGATGCTCAACTCCCACTCCATCAGCGGTATCTCCATCGCTTCCGTCGGAATGGCGTCCAAAAACGACGTCCCCGCCGTCACGATCACAATCCCTCCCCCCATCAACGTGATAAACAGATAGGGAATCATCGCCGACTTCCACATCGCTCGCTTTTCCTTTTCCGCCGGCATATCGAAGATCTCGATCATCGCCGTTTCCAGTATGCGAAACGCAATACTGCTCAGGAAAAGCAGTACCGCCAGGCCGATGATCCCCAACACCTCACTCTGATCGGCGAAATCCACCAGCACTTCCCCGATCGCATCTGCCTGCCCCGGCACCACCAGCTCCAACTCCGCCTGAATCGTGGCCAGCAACCGCTCCTGATCCTTGAACGACGCAAAAAGAAGCACGATCACCGCAAAAAACGGCACCAGCGACAGCAGCGTGTTATAGGCCACCGCCCCCGCCAGAATCAGCCCGTGATTCTTGCCCAAAAAGCGCTGCAACACCTGAATTCCGAAGCGAATTACCTTTCCCGGTATCCCCGGAACCTCTCTCAACTTCGTCCAGACCCACTCACCCCTGCTTGATGGTTTCTTCGCCACACCACTCCTCTACCTTGTCCAACTGGCTTCAACCCCGATTAGCATTTCCCTCCTAATGGTTGAAGCGTTCCCCGTCCACCTTCGGTGCTCTATGGAATCCCTCTCCGCTCTATGCTAGGCTGCTCTCATCGAAAGTGACATCTGAGTGACAGTCGCCCTTGCGCGACCGTGTTTCCGGAGGGGCTGCCCCATGGGCACCCCGCCTCCCGAGTTTCGGGGGCATGCTTGGAGTCTTCGCAGTGGAGTACAGACGTATGAATACACAATTTCTCGCCGCATTGAGAGCTTTTCCCTTTACTCCCGCGCGGCGGATCTTTGTGCTGGAGGCCATGCTTCTTCGCATGGAAAACCGCCACCTCCACCGCCTCGCTGACGCCGCCCGGGCGCTCATCACCATGGATCACGCCACACTCCACCGCCTGGCTCAAAACCAGCGTCCCGCCCGCGACCATCTCGTCAATCCACCTCACGACCATTTCTCCTCCGCCACCCTCCAGGGACACAAACGCCTCTGTCACGAGGCCTTTGTCGACCTCGTCGCCCTTCTCATCGATCAGGAGCGCCCCTCCACCGTCGTCTTCGTCGTCGAGCCGGCACGGCGCCAGCTTCGACGCCTTCAAAACTTTGCCTCACGACCGCTCCCCGAACCCTCGCCCCGCCCATCCAGCGCCCATCGCTTCGCGGCGCGAACGACCTCCTAGTGTTGCCCGCCGGAATGTGGTAGGCACTCCCGGCGAGAACTGAGCGGTGAGGGCAAAGCGCGCAGACGAGGCGATGCCGTGGCATTGTCGAGGAAGCGCAACGCAGCCATCGCCGTT
>CAYQBU010000164.1:0-8764 GCA_964415785.1 uncultured Bradymonadales bacterium | reverse complement strand
CCGCGGGCAGAGGCCTCGGAGCCCAAAGAGCAGAAAAAGAGCCTGGAGGAGTTGATTCCCAAGAATCAAAACCGGGCGTTTAATATGAAGAAGGTCATCGCCCACCTGGTCGATGACTCCCAGTTTTTTGAGATCAAGGCCAATTTCGCCAAGGAGTTGCTCACCGGACTGGCGCGCATCGACGGTCGACCGGTGGGAATCGTGGCCAGTCAGCCCCGCCACAAGGGAGGGGTGCTATTTGTGGATTCTGCCGACAAAGGGGCACGCTTTATCTCGCTGTGCGATGCCTTTGATATTCCGCTGGTCTTTCTGGCGGACGTGCCCGGGTTCATGATTGGAACGCGAGTCGAGAAGCAGGGGATCATCCGTCACGGCGCCAAGATGATCTCGGCGGTCAGCGAGGCGACGGTGCCGAAGTTGTCGGTGGTGGTGCGAAAGGCCTATGGAGCCGGTCTGTACGCGATGTGTGGGCCGGGCTTTGAGCCCGATGCCTCGTTGGCACTGCCAGAGGCGATGATCGCCGTGATGGGCCCGCAGGCGGCGGTCAACGCCGTATATGCCCGAAAAATTCAGGCGTTGCCCGAAGAGGAGCGCCCGGCCTACGTGAAGAAGAAGCGTGACGAGTACGAAAAAGACATCGACATTTATCGGTTGGCCAGTGAGCTGGTGGTCGATGAGTTGATCACCAAAGGTGAGTTGCGGGATCAACTGCGACGGCGCCTGGCGGTCTATGAGACCAAAGAGAAGTCCTGGCCCGACAAAAAGCACGGAGTGACTCCGGTATAACCCGGATCATTCACGGCCCGTCTACGAATAAGGACCTCTTGGCTGGAGCAAAGCGATGAGTGAGCGAGAAGAGTTGGACGTGGAATCAGTAGATGAACTGGTGGATCGAGTCGATGCCCTGGTGGAAGAGGGGGAGCTAGGGGAGGCGGAGGCGCTGCTCGACGAGGGGGCGGAGCGCTTCGACGATCCGTTATTGAAGGTGCTGCGGGCCCAGTTGGCGCTGGATGCCGGGGAGTACGACGAATGCGTGGTGGCTGCCGACCACGGTCTGGGGGAAGTGGAGGATAAGGCGCTGCGGGCGGAGTTGTTGGAGGCCAGGGGTTGGGCTCAGTATTACCTGGACGAGTTGGAGGAGGCCCGGGAGTCGCTCAATTCGGCGGTCAAGGAAGGGGGCGCGACCTGGGACGCCCTGGTGGGACGAGCGATGGTGCACGAGGAGTTGCTCTATTTTCGAGCGGCGCTGCTGGATCTGGAGCGGGCGATCGCCATCGATGATCAGGAGCCGCAACCGTTTGCGATTCGAGGCAGTATCCACCTTCGCCGGGGACGGCTGGAAGAGGCGGAGCGGGATCTGGGCTACGCCGTGGAGATCGATCCGCAAGAGGAGGAGTCGCGGCTCAATCTCGCCCGGCTTCAGGCCACCGACCAGCGCAGCAGCGAAGCGATGGAGACGCTGGAGCCGTTGGTTGAAGAGGGAGAGCGAGCGGAATGGGTGATGCCGGCAGCGCTGCTGCGGAGCCAGCTCTCGCTGACGCTGGGGAGTACGGAAGCGGCGGAGGAAGATGCGCAGCGGGCGATCGATGTGGCCCCGGAACAACCCTGGGGATATCTGCAATTGGCGGCATGCTACATCACGGCCGTCAAGCCGGGTGAGGCGATCGCGGCGATCAAGGAAGCGGAATCCAGGGTCGACGACGGAGCTCAGATCCCGGATGTCTTCGCGCTGCGAGCATCGGCTTATGAGCAACTCGAGAAATTCGACAAGGCCAAGGAGATGCAAGACCAGGCCGAGGGAACGGCGCAACTACCGGGCATTGTGTACGGTCAGTGGCTCAACCCGGCACGCAATGTGCCCGTGAATCCCAATCGCTCCATCGACGCCCGAACATTGATGGAGCAACTCTTTGACGATCCATCTCAGGCGCCAGAGGGTTACGAAGAGGCCCTTCGTCAGGTCGTCGATCAGATCCCGGAAATGATTCGACAAAACCCGGAGGCGGAAAAGATTCGCGTCCCCTTGCCCAAGGTCAAGGGGATGGCGAAGGCGCCGCCGAGCCTCGTGTTGCAGGTCAATCGAGACAAGTCAAAGGAGCCGTGAAGATGCGCGAAGTACTGCACGATGAGGATGGGTTGGTGGTGGCCCTGGAGACGATCGAAGAGGGGCTAAGAGCGGTGTTGGAGAGTGATGAGGAGGGGCCGGATCTGACGGTGGACCACGAGGTGGTGGTGATCGTCGACGGGCGAGGGCGGCCGGTAGAGGTCGAGGGATCGTCGAAGGCGTGGGCCGATTTAGGAAGTCCCAGGGGAGATTGGACCCTGATGGTGAGAGTCCATGAATTTTATGAGGGATGGGATATCACGACCTGATGAGAGTCAGGGGGTGGTGCGGCGGACGATGAGGGCCACTGTTTCCAGACCTCCCTCAGCCCAGCGTTTTTTATAGTCCATGTGGGAGCCCAGGTCATAGGTGGCGATGCCCTCCTGACAAAGGCGGTGAATCATCTCGATCTGGGCGAGGTTCCCCGGGGAATGATCGCGAAAATCCTGGTGGTAGCTCATCTGTAGGCCCCGAAAGGTGTCGGCCAGAATGCCACCGAAGCAATAGGCGATGTCGCGGTCGTCGAGGGTCAAAAAGAGAAAGCGCAGAGCGTCTCGGCGGGCAAGGCGGGGAAGCATGTCTTCGTAAAAGATGCGCATGGGACCGTCGAGGATGCCGGTGTCGGCATCGGCCTTCCAACTCTGGTGTTCGATGGCGAGAGCTCGCTCAAAAAGGTATTGGGCGTCTTCGGGAGAGGCGTCGCCGATGTATTCGATCTGGATGCCCGTCTCCTGCGCCTGGCGGCGGACGCGGCGAAGATTGGAGCGAAAGCTCGATGAGCGCCGATGGAGGTAGTCCTCAAAGCCCCCTTGAAGGCTGGCGGTGCGACGCACCGAGGAGGGACCCACCCCCAGGGCGTATCGGCCGCGGAGGCGACCCAGAAGCGTACGGAAGATGGTGGAGTCGGGGGCTAATCCCGACAAAAAGAGAACGTCCCAATCGATGTCCGTGGTGTCGACGAGCTCTACAAAATGCGTGGCCAGGGCTCGGGGCCTGGGGCCGACGAAGGGAGAGGCCAGCGCCCAGCTGGCCTCCAGGGGATGGACGTAGGTACCGAGACCGCGCTCGTGGTCGGCGGCCAGGGTGATAAAGCCCTCTTCAAAGCGATGGGCCCACAGCCGGTGGTCCGGCAAAAACGCCTTATAAGACGGCAGGATCCAGAAGCTCGATGAGCAAAAGCGGTCGATGCCCGGTGAAGTGGCAGCGAATTCATCGAGTTGAGGCGCGCAGGCCTCAAGGCTGTGCAGGTCAATGGCGGTCATGGCTCAACCTCTTGACTTTTAAAGGGGTCTTGCTAAATGTAAGGCGTTTTGAACGGTGCGACAGAAAGGATCGCAAAAGCGGTCGAGATTGACGGTACGTCTCGTGCGCCGAGTAAAAAGAGTAGCATCTACTGAGGTTGCAGGCATGGATTTTCATCGGGCCAAATATATACTGCCGAATTTATTTACCCTCTCCAGCATGGGAGCGGGGCTGTACAGCATCCATCTATCGGCGACGGCCCAGACGGTGTCTGACATCTCGTTGGCAGCGTGGTTGCTGGTGGTGTCCATGATCTGCGATCTGCTCGATGGTCGAGTGGCGCGGATGACGAAGACGGAAACGGAGCTGGGGATCCAGCTCGACAGCATGTCGGACGCTATCAGCTTTGGAGTAGCGCCGGCATTTCTGCTGTATCAATGGGGAATGACCGAATGGGGCATGTTGGGGCAATTGGCGGCCTTTGGCTATGTGGCGTGTGCGATCTTGAGGCTGGCGCGATTTAATGTGCTGGCCAATGAGGACGTCAAGACCAAGCGCTATTTTTTAGGGCTTCCGACGCCGTTGGCGGCGGGGACGGTGGTGGCGATGGTGATGGCCCATGTGGCCTATACAGAGGCGATGGCGATTACGGGCTCCGAGGGGCTGGTGGCGGCGCTGAGCCTGTTGCTGGGCGGATTGATGGTCAGCAATATTCGCTATCGCACGTTTAAAGATCTGGATATGAGCGGGAAGACGCCGGTGGTGGCGTCAGTGGTGGTGGGGCTATCGGTGGCGGTATCGGTGATGCTCAAGCCGAGCGTGACCTTCGTGCTCATCATGCTCGCCTATATCGTTCTGGGACTGGGCGGTGGGATCCTCAATGTGGGGCGGGCGCTATTGGGCCTGGATGAAGAGGCAGACGAGCCAGTATTTGCCGAGATCTACGAAAGCGAATAATTTGGGCTATTGATTATACAGGGGGGGGATGCGCTATCTTGAGAGTCCGCTCAGGTAATGGATCTATGCAATCGTCGTCGCCATGCGAGAAGACAATGGGACGCCAGACTGTGGAGGAGCTCTCGATGAAAGCGCAAGTGGTGATGATGGCCGTGGTGATGGGGTTGGTGGTGGCCTGCGATGATGGGGACGATGAAAGCGAGGTCAATCAGGGTGGGGAGGGCGAAGAATTCGAGGTGGAGGATCCCTATATGCGGATTCCTGCTCAGGAGGGGGTCGATGCGGCGATGGGGGTCGACGATATCGAGGCATTTCGGCCGGCGGAGGAGGGCCAGGTAAGGCTGGGTCGTCTGGGAGAGGAGACGGGCTTTGAAGGGGTGTGGAGCCACTGTCGAGCGGGCGACTTCTTGATGAGCAATGCGGTCATCGAGGTGTGCATCCAGAATGAAACCACCAATCGCTACGAGACCTTTACGGGAGGAAAACTGGTGGATATCCGGCGCCATGGGCAAGAGGGCGAGGATGTCATGGACATGGTGATGCCCCTGCTTCGAAGCCTGTCCACGGCGTCGAGTAATGAGGTGGAGGTGGTTCGCGACGGAAGCGATGGGGTCGCCGTGGTGCGAACCCGGGGTGAAGATGTGGACGTGGCCCACCTGTCGGCGATCACAGGCAATGTGTGGAATGAGAGCTACGGAATGGAGGTGGAGACGGAGTTTCGGATGTATCCCGACGAGCCGATGGTGGAAATGGTGACCCATCTGACGATGCCCGGTGAAGGGTCGGTCAGTTGGCATGTGGGCGAATGGTTCGCCTATGGCGATCGGGCCCGGGCCTGGACGCCGGGCGTAGGTTTTGATGTGCCATCTCAGGAGATGCCCTGGATGGGGGCGATGGGCGATGGGCAGAGCTTTGGCCTGGTCTTCGAGGAGAGTGGGCGACCCATGGGGCTGGCGTCGCAATTTGGAGTGCCCTGGTCGGAGATGCGCATCGATCGTCTGGAGATCACCGACGAGGCGCCGGGGGTGTATCGACGGTGGTTGGTTGTCGGCGATGGGAGCATGGACTCGGTGGCCCGTCAGGCGGCGAAGCTCCGCGGAGAGGACTACGACATACCATCGGTGGAGGTCGTGGTTCGAGACGAAGGAGGCGAGCCGGTAGAGGGCGCAGAGGTCAAAGCCTATGGCGAGGATGGCACGGCGGCGACGGTCGGTCAAAGCGACGACCAGGGAGTCTTGGAGCTCGATCTGGAGCCCGGCGACTATAGTTTTCGGATCACCGAGGTGGCAGGGCCGCTGGAAATCGAGAGGGAGGCGACCGTGGAGGGTCAAGAGGCGGCGGTGGAGTTGGAGATTCCACTGCGAGCCCCGTTGGCGATGGATATTCTCGAGGGTGAGGGCGGGGAGCCCGTGCCCGCCCGAGTGACCTTTGAACACGGTGATCTCGGTCAGTGGCACGCCTATAGCATCGATGGGAGTCTGGAGACCCAGGTGCCCACGGGCGAATTGCGGGTCATTGTCACCCGGGGCAGCGAATACGATATCTTTGATGAGACGCGGGAGTTTGGCCCCGATGGAAGTGAGGTGGACGTGGTCCTTGAGCGACGCATGGACACCGACGGGTGGCGCTCCGGTGATTTCCATCAACATATGGAGCCGAGCCTGGATAGCCGGGTTCATGTCGAGGATCGGGTCATGGAAAACGTGACCCAGGGCGTGGACGTGGCAGTGCCCACGGATCACGATATCGTGACCGACCTGCAACCGGCCATCGACCGGCTGGGCGTTCAGGACTATCTGGCGACCTTTCCCGGCGTCGAGATTTCGCCGCTATATGCGCATTATAACCTGTACCCCGTGCCCTACGATGCGGAGGCTCGGGGAAGGGGGACGGTACCGCTGGCGAGTCTTGATGATGAGGGAGAGATCGAATTTCGGCGGATGCCGGAGGTCGTCGAGATCGCCAGAGAGTTCGACAGCGATCCGGTGATTCAGATGAACCACGCCCGACGCAGCGGGGCGGGAATGATGAGCACCGTCGAATTCGATCCGGAGGCGGCCTTTGATCCCGATCTGCACGAGGATTTCGCCTACGACTTCGACACCATGGAGATCATCAATACCTATGGACAGGTCTGTGAACTGGCGGCCGATTGGGCGGGCTTTCTCAACCATGGGTTCCGGGTGGCCGGAATGGGTAATTCGGACACCCATGGAAGCGATGGTGAAGCGGGGATCCCCCGAAATTATATGGCCTTTGATACGGAGCCCTCTCAGATCACAGCGGATCCGGTGCGGGAGGCCTTGCGCGCCCAGCAGGTGACGGTGTCGTCTCATGCGTTTGTAGATTTTAAGGATGGAACCCTGCCGGGCGATGAAGTGGCGGTGGAGGATGGCGAGGTCAGTTTTGATGTGCGGGTGCAGACGCCGTCCTGGGCGCGGGCAGAGTCGCTCTTTGTGATCGTCAACGGCGAGGTCGTCCAGGCCCTGGCACGCGATGATGAGGAGGCCGGCGAGGTGGTTGATTTTGATGAGGTGATCACCCTGGATGTGGAGGAAGACTCCTGGGTGGTGTTCTGGGCCGATGGGCCAGCGCCGTCGGCACCGATGCCGCGGCGACGCCACGTCATCGGGTTTACCAATCCCGTTTATTTGACCACTGGCGACGGGGACTGGGAGGCCCCGGGGCCAAGGGCGCTTGATCTGGATGCAATTGATACGGGATATTGCAGTTGAAATGGCTAATGACAAAAGTTGAACTGATGGTGATCCATGATCGAGCGCGTGCGGGAGCAGTTCGAGGAGGCGTTGGTGGCTCCTCTGGAGCCGGAAGTGTGGGAGCGGATCCGCACGATGAAGGCCGGCCAAAACGAGTATGGTTACGACCCCTTTGGATTTAACCCGGAGGCTCTCAAGTACATCATCCCGCTGGCCGCGGGGTTGTACCGCCACTATTTTCGGGTGGAAACCTACGGGATTGAAAATATCCCCGATGAGGGGCGGGTGCTCCTGATCTCCAATCACACCGGGCAGATTCCGCTCGACGGGATGATGATCGCTTCGGCGACACTCTTCGACAAGCGGCCGCCGCGTATGGCGCGGTCGATGATGGAGCATTGGGTGCCGTCGATTCCCTTTATCTCCAAGGTGTTTGCGCGATGTGGTCAGGTGGTGGGCACGCGGGCCAATGCCCGAATTCTATTGCGGCGCGAAGGGTGTATTCTGGCCTTTCCGGAAGGGGCGAGGGGGATCAATAAGACCTATGACCAGGCCTACGAGTTGGAGCGGTTTGGACGGGGCTTTATGCGTTTGGCGCTGGATACGAAGACGCCGGTGGTGCCGATCGCGGTGGTGGGCGCCGAGGAACAGATGCCGGCGGTCTACGATATGAAAGGGGTGGCCAAGGTGTTGGGGATGCCGGCGTTTCCAATCACACCCACCTGGCCCTGGCTGGGACCACTGGGAGCGCTTCCGCTGCCGGTGAAGTATCGGATCTATTTCGGTGAGCCCATGGAGTTTGAGGGCGATCCCGATGAAGAAGACCGGGTCATCGGGGCGAAGGTCGGCCAGGTCAAGGCGGTGATCGAAGAGTTGATCGAGCGAGGTCTAAGCGAGCGGGAAGGAGTCTTCTTTTGAGCAGGTCCAGGCGAAACGATCGACGACAGCGCGTGGTGATCACGGGGATCGGGGGCAATCTTGGACGGGCGGTGGCGCGGCGGCTGCATCGCCACTACGAGGTGATCGGCATCGACCGGCGTACGGTGCGCCACATGCCCAAAGATATCGATATCGAGCAGGTCGATATTCGACGCCGACGGGTGGAAGACGTCTTTCGACGCCAGCGGATCGACGCGGTGGTTCACCTCAATATCATGCACGATCCCCGGAGCCGCCAGGAGGAGCACCACCAATTCAATATTGTGGGGACGCAGAAGATCTTTGAGCTCTGTGCCGAGACACGGGTGCCGAAAGCGATCGTGTTGTCGAGCGCCGACGTCTACGGGCCGGATCCGAGAAATGACCAATTTTTAACGGAAGAAGCAGCCCTGATGGGGGGCCAAAAATTCGAGGCGATACGCGATCTGATCGCCCTGGATATGTTTTGCAATACATTTTTCTGGCGCCATCCAGAGATCGAGACGGTGATCCTGAGGCCTGTTCACATTGTGGGGCAGGTCAATAACGCGCCGAGTAAATACCTGCGCCTGGAAAGACCGCCGACGTTGATGGGGTTTGATCCGATGGTGCAATTGATCCACGTCGAGGACGTGGTGACGGCGATCGAGCGATCGCGGACGCCCGGGGTGCGGGGAGTATTCAATGTGGCGGGGCCATCACCGGTACCGCTGTCGATGGTCCTGGACCGGTTGGGCCGAGAGCCGCGCCCGGTACCGGAGGCGGTGCTCAAGATGATGCTCAAGACGGCGTGGTCGCTCAAGTTGAGCGATTGGCCGGTGCCGGA